>JANOXS010000030.1:0-31108 GCA_031418535.1 Hyphomicrobiales bacterium
TTCGTGGGTCTATCAAGATTTAAAGAAAGTCAAAAACGTAAAACCCATGTGGTCAAAGCTCGGCCTCTTGGGAGGTGCTGTGTTGGGTGCGGCAGATATGTGGCTCAACACGCTTTTCGGTTTTGGCTTTGGCACATGGAAACATGGCAAAGCAGATTACGCAACCTTGAAACCAGCCGCAGACTGTAAACCAATTGTTTACCCTAAACCCGATGGTGTGCTGTCTTTCGACCGCCTGACCAACGTTGCCTTCTCGGCAACTTCGCACGAAGAAGATGAACCAGCGCATTTAAAACTAAAGGATAAGTCGATTCCAATTTCCACAAATCTGCCGATTTGGGATGAGCCCGCGCAGCGATATTGCCCAGCTGGCGTTTACGAAGTGATCGCCGAAGATGGAAAAACGCCACGTTTTCAGATCAATCACCAGAATTGTGTGCACTGCAAAACCTGCGATATCAAAGACCCATCGCAGAATATATCATGGGCAGTTCCACAAGGCGGCGAGGGGCCCAACTACCCAAATATGTAAGGGAATAAATCAGCTCGCAGTTATTGCGACGGTCACGGCCGTCGAGTAATTGTATGTGTAGGTACCGACCAAAGGAACAGTGAACGTAATTGGGTAGTTTGCTGTAATCGTCTTGCTTGAATTGGTGCTTCCAGCGCCCGTCGTCACTACACTTACTGTAACTCCTGAGCCACCTGTGAGGTTGGCCATGCGCGTGGTTACAAGGGTCTGGACCTGTGCTTGCGTTAGCGCAGAATTGAGCGACACGGCACGAGCCGCCTTGACCAGAGCAAAGTGCACAGTGTGCATTTGCATGGCAGTAAAGCCCAAGCCGAACACAGAAAGGATGATCGCAATGAATACCGGTGCAACCAGAGTAAATTCAACTGAGGTATTGCCGTTGTCGTTTGCTGTGAAATTTTTATCGGACACGAATGGTTTCCTTTTGCTCAATATTTAGCCCCTCAGGGAAAATACTTGAAGATGTGGGGTCCACCCATGTGCTGTTGGCTTTAACAACCAATTTGATTTGCGGAATTGAGCTGTCGCTACAAACTGCAGTCGTGACCACCGTGGCACCGCATAATTTGCTTCTCGTAATAACCAGTGTTGCTGCGCTTGGTTTATTGGTCCATGCCGAATTACCCAGTGCCAAAGCTGTGGTGTCATTACTTCCGCCTTGAATGTAATATTTAGACGCGGCCTCCACGCTGTCGCGCATATTGCTGCTTTGGCGCATATAGGACCAAGACGCGAATATGCCTAAAAACATCGTCACCAAGAGCGGGCCAATGAGAGCAAACTCAATTGCCCCCACACCACTTTCATTTTGCACAAACCTGCGCATGAAATTACTCCACCAACTTCACAGTGTTAGTCGAGGGGATGTTTGCCATTCCGTAAGCGCTGCAATCTTGCGCGATTGTAGTATTACCCGTCCAAGTTACCGTATTCGCAACAACTTGGGTGCAACCGCCATCGCCAGAAAAATTGCCAAGATATTCCAAATTTTGATTTGGGAAATATAAAGCGCCAGTTAAAAGAGAATTGGCAGTTCCGTTAAATTTAATCGAAGAGGTGTTATTGCGAGCGCTAAAAAACAAAACGCCTTTGTAAGTGCCTGTTGTTGGTGCCGACAAGCGCACCCTCGCATTATTATTCATGCTCAAGCCAACACCTGCTGCCAGATAAATTGTGACGCCGCTTCCTGTGATATCAGAGTTGGGGCTGATCGACACGTTTCCACTGGATATATAGTAGACTCCCGGATTAAGTGTTTTCGTGCCCGAAAGACTAAAGTTACTATAGTTGCCAGGTTGAAGGGTTCCACCATTCGTGTTTGGGCGTGAAGTGCCCATTGGCGGAACCGGCAAATTTGCATATGGATCGCCAACTGGTGACGAATTGGTAATCGCGCCACCGCATGTTTGTGTTGTGTTGCTGCTGGTTATGTTAACTTGACCGACTGTCACAATACAATCCGTAGACAAATGTCCAGAGCCACCGACTGAAACAGCATCAGAGGCCGTGGAATTTGAGTTCACATTGCAGCCAGTTAAGTTCAATGCGGCACTGCCCCACACTTGGATTGCAGCTGGTGCAGTCGTGCTCAGCGCCAACACACAAGCACTGCCCGAAGATTGAATGATTGCAACCGCAGAAGATTTTTCAACAATGGCTTCGTTTCGGAATAAAGCTGCAAAACTTAAAGGCAACGACTTTTGGACAATGACTTGCACGGCCTTTACGTCGCCCACATAGCTTCCCGAAATCGGGGGGGACCGAACATCTAATGAGTTGCCGCTCGTCGTTGCAGCACTGCCATCCGCCCCTGCCGCTCCGGCAGTATACGAAGAACTGTAAATATCACTGGCATTGTTAAACACGTTAAATGCCACGGCCGTAAAACCATTGTCACTGGCGACGGTAGATGCGGCACCTTTCATCTTATCGTAATTTGATCCGGCCCGAAGTTCGAGCGCGGCTGCGTAAACAGTTTTATCCGCTGTTTCCTGGAGAACAGTGTCACTGTGATACCAATAGGCGACTTCAACGCCGAAACTGACAGATCCAACTAACAACGGCATTGTCAATGCTGTCATGATAGCAATGTTGCCTTTGTCGTTTCGACGGAATGGCAATTTAAGTTTCATAAGAGTTGGAACCTCAGTTAAATCTAAACTGACCTTTAACTCGCAGGATTAAACATTGAATTAACAAGATAATTACAATTCAATCTTTGCTGGAGTGTCAGGGCAAAACAGTAGATAAGGTTAAAAAAAACTTGAAGAGTTAAGTCTGAGCCACGAGAGATGATCCGAGACTTTTTTGCTTGCAGCCATCCACAAAAAACCCCAATTATGAGCAATGAATCGCAAATTGGCGCAAGTTTGGATAATAATCACATGATCACTCGTTTTGCTTTTTCCGCAGCGGCATTGTTGTGCCTCAGCCTTTCGGCGGTCGCTGAAGTTCAGCCATCCTCGTCGTTTGCCGGAAATTATCTTGCAGGGCGCAGCGCCGGAAAATCTCGTGATGTAAGTGCTGCTACGGTGTTTGTGTCAGCTGCTTTGAAACAGGGTGAAAACAATCCGGCTTTGGTCGAGCGCTTGTTTCAATTGCAACTGTCAAATGGATCAATTGCGGAAGCAGAAGCCAGTGCCGAAAAGGTCATTGGCTTTAACAGCCAACACCGCATGGCCCGCATAGTTTTGGGCTTAAAAGAATTCAGGGCGCGGCGCTATGACAAAGCCCGTGAAAATTTTGCTGAGGCCTCCTACACACCGGTGGGTGAACTCACGGCAGCTTTGCTGACGGCTTGGAGCTTTGCAGGCGAAGGTTCAGTCAATGCTGCCCTGAAAGAACTTGATAAGCTCGACAACCAAGAATCATTCGCCAATTTCAAGGCTTTTCATGCCGCATTGATATTGGACTATTCCGGTTCGGCAATGCGCGCCGAGGGAGCATACAAAAAAGCTTATGATATGGCCGGCACCAGTTTGCGGGTTGTTCAAGCCTATGGTAATTTTTTAGAGCGCAACAGCCACCCAGCCGATGCGATAAAAATATACGAAGACTTCCTGAGTGAAGTGAAGAGCAATGTTCTGATTGAAGCGGCACTGTCAAACGCCAAGGCAGGTACAAAGCCCCTGCCTTTTATTGCAGTTCCAGCAACTGGCGCAGGCGAAGCTTTGTTCTCACTGGCGGGCGCAATGAATGATGAGCAAAGCATTGATGTTGCTGAACTTTATGCGCAACTTGCAGTTTCGTTCAATAAAGATCAGCCTATCACGCAGACTCTTTTGGGTGACATTTATAGTGATATGAAGTCTGGCCTTGCCGCAGTCGACGCCTATGAGCAAGTTCCCACCGTGTCACCGCTTCGCGGTTATGCTGATATGCAGATTGCTATAAATCTGCAGCGCCTTGGCCAAGTTCCAGAAGCTACGGCGCGGTTAAAAGCGGTTCTTGCCAAAGAACCAAAAAATTTGGATGCCTGGACCACACTGGGAAACATTTATCGCATCAACGAGCAATTTGATGATGCAACTGCGGCCTATGCCAAAGCCATAGATTTAATTCCAGCTGGTGATACGAACAATTGGCAAATTTATTATAATCGCGGCATTGCCTTTGATCGTCAAAAATCTTGGGATAAATCTGAAGCAGATTTCCGTAAAGCGTTGTCGATGTCGAAGGACGAACCATCGGTTTTGAATTATCTTGGCTATTCGCTGATTGATCGCGGCGCAAAACTTGATGAGGCCATTGCCATGGTCAAGAAAGCTGTTGATCTGCGCCCGAATGATGGCTTCATCGTAGACAGCTTGGGCTGGGCTTATTTTACGCTGAGGGACTATGAACAGGCCGCAGGGTATTTGGAACGAGCAGTTGATCTGAACCCAGCAGACCCAACAATAGCCGAACATCTCGGTGATGCTTACTGGCAAGTGGGCCGCAAGAATGAAGCTTATTTCCAATGGCAACATTCTAAAGATAATGGTGCAGAGGGCGCAGATCTAGAGCGCGTCATTGCGAAGTTGAAAGATGGATATACGGAAACCAAAACAGTAGTAAAACAATAAGTGAATCCGTGGATAACTGAAAAAGCCTGTGCCAAAATAAATCTGGCACTGCATGTTTTGGGCAAACGTGAAGACGGTTATCACGAACTCGATTCAATAATTGCCTTTGCTGATTTTGGTGATGAATTGCAGTTACGTGAGGCCGCAAAAACATCGCTCGAAATTAGCGGAGCTTTTGCGAATAATATTCCTTCAGGTGACGACAACATCATACTCAAAGCCCATAGTCTCTTGCGACAAATCGTCGATGTAAAAATTCCGAAAGTCGAAATTAGGCTTCAAAAAAACTTACCCGTAGCTGCGGGCCTTGGCGGTGGTTCGGCAGATGCCGCAGCACTGGTGCGGGCTTTAATTCGCCTGATCAATGTTGAACTTTCAACCCAACAAATTCAATCTTTGGCTAAGTCTTTGGGGGCTGATGTGCCAGTGTGTTTTTATCAAACCTCCTGCCAAATGCAGGGGATTGGTGAAATAATTCGGGCTCTGCCCATACATTTGCCCAAAGCAATTGTATTGATCAACCCTTTGAAGCCGTGTTCAACGCACGAAGTGTTTGCTCAACTGGCGCTCAAAAATGGCCAACATTATTTTGAAAAAGTTGATGTTGAAAATTCGCCTCTCTGGCGCAATGATTTGACAACGCCTGCCATTGCCGTTGAACCTGATATCAAAAATGTTTTAAGTGCACTTGAACAAGAGCAATGCTTTTTGGCTTCCCGCATGTCAGGCTCAGGTGCGACCTGTTTTGGCCTCATTGACAATATTGCATCAGCCAGTGCTGCCGCTGCGCGCTTGAGTGTTAGAAATCCAAACTGGTGGGTTAAAGCGGCTGAGTTGCTTTAAGGTTTTTCAACGATCAGCGCTGAGATGCGCCGCACCAGCGGCAAGACGAGTAAGACCACCGGAAAAGCGACCAGCCATGATAGGCCCCATGACTGTAACCACTTGCCAAACAGGCCATCAGAAAATCCAACCGCTCTTAACGTTGCAATAAAAGAAACCAAGCACGACATAATCATCGACAACAAAAACGGCATCACGACTACCATAGATTTTGCTGGAAGTTTTTTCATCAATGCGCGCGTGAAATACAAAACGCCACGGATTCAAGCAACGCTGCTTTCCATTCACTGTCTGGAAAAATGGCCAGTGCATCGCATGCCATGGCCCCATAATGTCGCGCACGATCAACCGTGTCAGACAGTGCGCCATGGCGCTCCATCAACTTAGTGGCATAGAGCAAATCGTCGGACGATTGCTCTCCCTCTTCAAGGCAACGCTTCCAGAAATTGCGCTCCTCTTGCGACCCGCGCCGAAATGACAAAACTACAGGCAATGTAATTTTGCGCTCACGAAAATCATCACCCACTTCCTTGCCCATATTTGCGGCTTTACCTGAGTAGTCCAAAGCATCGTCAACCAATTGAAAAGCAATCCCAAGATTGCGCCCAAATGATTCAAGGGCCTCTTGTTCGTTGCGCGGTTTTGCAGCAATCACGCCACCCACTTTACACGCCGCAGAAAACAATGCCGCTGTCTTTGCGCCAACAACTTTCAGATAAGAATCTTCGGTCGTTGAAGTGTCTTGCGAAACTGAAAGCTGCAAAACTTCGCCCTCGGCAATGGTGCAGGCGGCTTCAGATAAAATGCGCAAACAATCGAGCGAGCCCGTTTCCACCATCATCTTAAAGGCTTGGCCCAACAAATAATCACCGACCAAAACTGAAGCTTGATTGCCCCAAATCACGCGTGCTGCCTGTTTGCCCCGCCGCAAGTCGCTTTCATCAACCACGTCATCATGCAATAACGTAGCGGTGTGCATAAATTCGACCGACATGGCCAATTTCACGTGTTGTGAACCAGTATATCCACAGAGCCGCGCGGCAGCCAACGTCAGCATGGGCCGAATGCGCTTACCACCAGAATTAATGAGATGCCCGGCAAGCTCTGGAATAAGCTCAACATGGCTATGAGCTTTTTCCAAAATAAACTCATTCACCAAAGTCATATCAGGCGCAGTCAATTCAACCAGCTTGTCTAAACTAGCGGCCGATTTTTCAACTGTACCGTCAAATGCAAGCACTACACCCATGAGGTCACCTTCTGTATTTGTCACACTTTAACAAGTAAATGCCGAAGATTACAAAGGTGACGCATTGCCGCGCTTTTGCGAATAGGGCTATGATAAAAAAACTTTAATCTGCACGGGCAAAATTGAAATATGGGCGTCTCAGGCCAACAGATATTTGATATGTTGATGGAAAGCCAATTTTGGCCAGCAGCGCAAATGCGTGAATATCAGCAAAGCCAAGTTGAACAGCTTCTGCGACACGCCAAAAGCCATGTGCCTTTTTACAAAACACGATTGGATTGCGTGTTCAGGAAGGATGGCACGATTAATTGGCCTAGGTGGCAAGAAATTCCAATTTTATCACGTTCCGAAGTTGCGAATAATTTTGAAACCTTACAAGCAGCGCAACTCCCAGAAGGCCACGGACCAACAGCCAAAGTGTCCACGTCCGGGTCCACGGGAATTCCAATTCGCATTACGAGCCCCCAGTTCGGTGGATATGTGAATATGGTTGCCGATTGGCGAGCCTTCAAATGGTGGAATTTTGATTGGAATCAGAACTTGGTGCAATGGCATGGGGATTTGCCAGCAGGTTGGCAAGCAAGGAGCAACACTGATCAAGGCAGCTGGGGCCTCGAAAGTGGCGGTATTGGTAAAAAGTTTATAACTGACATCAAGATGAATTTACCAGACCGCCTTAAACATCTCGCAGACCATAAGGCCCACTACTTACACTCTCAAGCGAACTATATTTTTTCTGCGGCCCATGAGATGATGCAAAATAATTTACAGCATAAACTACAGGCCCTGATTTCATTCGGCGTTACGATTGAGGACGAATTTCGGCACGCTGCACGTGAGGCATTTGCAGCACCCATTCGAGCCATGTACAGTTCTAAAGAAGCAGGCAGGATTGCTTATAGTTGCCCTACTGGTCATCACTACCATGTCAATTCTGAACTGGCAATGGTCGAGATACTTGATGAAAATAATCAACCGTGCAGACCAGAGCAAAGCGGGCGAGTTGTCGTCACATCATTTCTAAACACAGCCCAACCCTTCATCCGCTATGAACAAGGCGATAGGGCTTCGTGGGGCCATTGCAGTTGCGGTATTCGGTTGCCTGTTATTGCTGCCATTGAAGGGCGCACCTACCATGGCTTCACCGATCAAATGGGGCAGCTTCAAGCCATGCTCGTTGGCGATAATTTGCGTTCGGAATTGCAAGCGGAGTTTTGGCAGTTTGTGCAGCACAAAGCTGGTTGTATTGAAGTAAATTATAAACCAGTTGGCCAACGTTCAGCCGAATTGGAAGAAAAGTTCACGCCGCTACTTATCGAGACACTTGGCAGGAACTATGACATCACCTACCGAACAATTGATAAGCTGCCGCTCACAGTTGCAGGAAAATTCATCAAATATTTGAACAGCAAAAAGCCAACACTTTAGTTTTAAAGTGTTGGCTATTGAATTTAGAAAAACGTTTGCGAAAACCTATTCTTCTCTAGGATTCACGCAGGGCTCATTAATGATCATGCCAGTTTCATTATCAAAAATGCAAAGTGGCAATGGTCCGGGCGCTCCGCCCAATTTCTTTGCAATAGCAACACCACCTGAACTGAACAAATCCAACACGCGGTTGCGTGGATCATCTTCGCGGTGACGGCGAATCAGGCTCTTGTCCGGACCGCCGAAATACAAACTTAAGCCCGCAGTTAAATTGTAGAAATGGTCTTCACCGATTTGCGCATTGGTCTTGAACGACACAGGCATTCCCACATCAGTCAAAAGCCATTCCATGCCAGCATGTGCTGATTCAAAACCTGCCACACTGCTTGCGCCAACTGTGAAGCGTAAATTGTCGGTGGCATAAAGCCCGGCATCAACAAACGCGAAGGCTTTGTCTTGCGAAGCCCCAATGTCTGGGTTCACGTTAAAATAGCCACCCGTTGCTTCCAGCGAAATATTGCCGAGATAAACTTCAGCTTCAGGCCCAATCCATGCGCCACTAACATTGCCAAAATCAGCGTAGCCGCCATAAGCACCCAATAAATATGAATCTGGATTACGTGTGAAAACATGTGCCGCACCGCCAATTGCAGTTTGCCCAAACATGTGAGTCGCAGCAAAATCGACTTGTGCTCCAAATGTATCACCTAGTGGAACGCTGAAAGAACCAGCGCCATAATAGCTTGAGTCAGTACCGAAACTATCGAGATCAGCCCAACCGCCACCAATTTCAATCTTGCCATTTGGCTCAGCAACTGCGCGTGCTAACGCCGTTTCCATATCGGCAGCAGAAGCGGCCGCAGTCATAAATGTGCCTGCTAATAAAACGAAAGTAAGTGCCTTGAAGTTACCCATATATCTTGCCCTTTGCCCAAGCGCCCCCGTCTACTTAATTCTTAATTAAACAATTCATTGTGTTGGTCAATAAAATAAATCAATTTTAGCTAATGAATCATCACTCAACTTATAGATGTGGCCTCGTTTTAACGGGAAATTCGGCGAGCAGCTTTCTCATTCCACTTGGTTTTTTAGTAACCACTCGCTAACCATCCCACGGTAAGTCTTATTGGCTATGAACATGGTAAATCAAATGTTGTCACCCGAAACGCAAAGCCCAATTGCGCCCACTTCGACGATTCCGTCTTCAATGACGGAAGATGCATTCTTAGGTGGCAAGCTTTCGATTCTGCAGCCGGAAAAAGGCTATCGGGCGGGCATTGATGCTGTATTTTTGGCGGCCACGATTCCGGTAACTGATGGTGAAACCGTTTTTGAAGCGGGCATCGGAGCAGGCGTAGTGTCCTTGTGTCTTTTGGCCCGCAATCCGCTATTGCATGTAACAGGCCTAGAAATAGCCACGCGGTATGCCGTGCTCTGCGAGCAAAATGCCAAGCGCAATCATTTCACGGATAATGTCCACATAATTACGGCTGACGTCAAAGACGCCATGCGCCGCGATCTGGCGCATATGCCAGAGCATAATTCATTTTCTCATGCATTTGCCAATCCACCATATTTTGAGGACGGCAAAGTAACGCCGTCGCCCAGCATTTTAAAAGCCACCGCACATGCCTTTGGTCCTGATGATCTTGAGCTATGGATCAAAGTGATGCACGCCATGGTCACACTTCGCGGCACAGTAACTCTGATTCACCGTGCAGAAACCTTGGGCAAGATTCTAGGCGCCATGGAAGGTAAATTCGGCGACATCCGCGTGGCCCCTTTGTTTGCCCGCACCGGTACTGCTGCCTCTCGCGTAATTGTGCAGGGCATTAAAGGTTCAAAAGCCCCAATGCAGCTTTTGCCAGGTCTCATCCTGCATGAAGACAGTTCAGCTTTTACGGCTGATGCCGAAGCCGTGCTGCGCGATGGTGCCGCGTGGCGGTTACGCTGATATAAAAGCCTAAAATTAAGCTTTAATCGTCTCGCCCCTTGACCTTAAGCGATTGAAGGTCTTTGCTGCAATGCAACACGATAATGGAAAACGCAGCACCCTATAAGTTAATCCGCTTTGGCAGATCTTCCGCCTCGGAGCAGAACTTTGAACCAGCGAGTCTTGGCCAGAAGGGTGCCAGCTTGTGCGCTATGGCCGCCTTAGGCCTGAGCGTTCCACCGGGATTTATCCTCACAGTTGAAGCCTGCCGCTTGATTTCGGCAAATGATCAAGATGCTTTAGCAGGTTTACGTGTTGCAATCGACCAAGCCTTGCATGACCTCGCCACCGAAACTGGTTTTGCAGTGGGCGATCCGCGCCATCTTCTGCTTCTGGCTGTGCGTCCCAGTGCGTCAGTCTCTTACAGTGGGTCGCTGGAAGCGGTGCTCAATTTGGGCCTCAATGATGAAACTGTAGAGGGGCTGGCAAAATCTTCAGGCGATGCTCGTTTTGCCCATGAATGTTATCGCCAGTTTATTCAGAACTATGCCCATGTAGTTTTGGGCGATGACCCCGCTGCTTTTGAAGATTTGCTAAATTTATTTATTGAAGAACGTGGCTATGTCTCGCTCACAGAAATCAAAACATCTGATGCGAAGGAATTAACCGCACGTTTTAAATCTCAACTTGAAAGTCATCAGCGTCAAGCATTCCCACAAAATGTCAGCGAGCAACTCTGGAACACTGTCATGGCCTTGGTGCGGGGCTGGAATGGTCCGCGGGCTAAAACCCAGCGCAAGTTGCATGGTGTCAATCCTGATGCAGGCCTTGCAATTATTGTTGAAGCCATGGTTTTTGGCAATCAGAGCGAAAATTCTGGCGCAGGCTCGGCAACTTCGCGTAATGCTCAAACGGGTGAAGTCGATTTGCATGGCGAATATTTACCCCAAGCCCAAGGCCCCGAACTCTTGGCAAGGCTGCGCCAGAGCTTGCCTTTAATTAATGGTGGCGTGGATTTTGTTACATCACTGCCGGAGGCGTTTGCCGAATTAAAAACGGGAGTGTCCCTGCTCGAAGCGAAAATGCGAGATGCTTTGGAAGTTGATTTTACAGTTGCCCAAGGCCAGCTTTGGTTTCTGGATGCAAAACCAGCGCGCAGATCAACTGCTGCTGCGATTAAAATTCTAGCAGATTTGGTGCACACTAAGACCATAACTGAAACTGAAGCCCTGTTGCGCATTGACCCACTGTCGCTCGATCAACTTTTGCACTCTACGCTAGATCCACTCACAAAGAGAGAGCTGATTGCGACCGGCCTTCCAGCTTCGCCCGGTGCCGCGTCTGGTATGATTATTTTTGATGCAGCCGAAGCCCGCGATTTGGTGGGGCAGGGTTACCGCGTTATTTTGGTGAGGCCTGAAACCACACCCGAAGACATTAAAGGCGTGCATGTGGCCGATGCTGTTTTAACGACCAGAGGCGGCATGACCAGCCATGCAGCCGTGATTGCCCGCACCATGGGCAAGCCTTGTGTAACAGGAGCCTCAAGTCTTAAGATTGATTTGGCCGCGGGAACTTTAAAAGCACCTGGCCTCACGTTGATGAAGGGCGATTTCATCACTGTCGATGGCAGCACGGGTCATGTGCTCAAAGGTGAATTGCCGGTAATCAAGCCTTCGTTGTCTGGTGATTTTGCAACACTTTTAAGATGGGCAGATAGTGCAAAACGCATGTCCGTTCGGGCCAATGCAGAAACACCGCATGACGCGCGCATTGCCAGAGATTTTGGCGCTGAGGGTATTGGCCTATCGCGTACTGAACACATGTTCTTCGAAGGTGACCGTATCGTTGCCATGCGTGAAATGATTGTGGCAGACACTGAAAAAGAACGCCGCGCTGCCCTTGCTAAAATTCTCCCCATGCTGCGTGCCGACTTTGAAGCGCTTTTTGAGATCATGGCCGGACTGCCCGTTACCATTCGCCTGCTGGATCCGCCACTCCACGAATTTTTGCCCTCTGGCGCAGAAGACACAGATAGCGTTGCTAAAGCCATGGGCACAGACCCGGCTGCTCTTCGCAGACGGGTAGCCGAACTCCGCGAGCAAAACCCAATGCTGGGCCACCGTGGTGTTCGCTTGCTTTTGTCCTATCCTGAAATCACCGATATGCAGGCTCGCGCCATATTTGAAGCTACCATTTCCGTTCAACAAAAATCGGGCAATGCGCCAATTCCAGAAATCATGGTGCCCTTAGTTGCATCCCGTGCCGAGCTTGACGCAGTTCGGACGCGAATCGACGCCGTGGCCGCTGATGTCAAAGCCGAAACCGGCCAAGATTTTTCATATCTTGTGGGAACCATGATCGAGTTGCCGCGTGCAGCACTTCAAGCCAAAGAAATTGCTCAGTCAGCAGAGTTCTTTTCATTCGGCACCAATGATCTGACGCAGACTACTTTCGGCATCAGCCGCGATGACAGTGCAAGGTTCATAAGTGAATATACTGCTCGGGGAATTTTTCCGCGCGATCCATTCGTGTCTTTGGATATTGCTGGCGTTGGCGAATTGATCGGATTTGCAGTTGAGCGGGGCCGAAAAGCCCGGCCAGAAATCAACTTAGGCATCTGTGGTGAGCACGGTGGCGACCCCGATTCCATTGCCTTCTGCGAGGAAGTTGGGCTGGATTATGTGTCGTGTTCGCCATACCGGGTGCCCATTGCGAGGTTAGCTGCGGCTCAGGCAACCTTACTAAAATTAAATAAAGCTATTTAAATTCAAGCGGTTAACCAATACATTAAATGTGCATTTTTGGACCTTAAAAAACCGTTCTTTGGGTTGTAGGCATGGTTAACCTATGCTAAACGCGATTGGAGTACGGTAAGTTTTCCGGGTCTGATCGCCCATTTTTGAGAGTGAGAACACGAGCATTGGTCCATCAGCCTCGTCATAGTCAGCGCCGCCGCGCCAATGATTTTGGAGCTATCCAAAATCCACAAAGCAGCACTGAAGGCCTAAGGGACTATGTGCCGTTTATGTTTGCTGGTGCTATGCTGGTTGTGGCTTTCGCGTTTGCGGGGCATTATATTGGGCGCAATGCCGAAGCCAACACACTGAACATCGACGAAATTCAACCGTTGGTGAGCCCGACGACAGCATTGTCTACCAAAGGTTCATTGCTCCCTGAAGGTGAAAGTTTTGCCTCTATTAATCTAAGCCTGCTGCGCAGCCAAACTGTTATTATTGATGGCAAGGGCGATTTGGAATCTGTTGAGCTCGTTGCGCCAGTTCCAGCTCCTATTCCAAAGACAAAACCGACCGTAAAAATTGCCAAGCTCGAAAAGCAGATTAAAATTTCGCCGGCCAGCATTGATTTGAAAAATCCCGATGATGGTGCAGTTGCAGTTAAACGTTTGGTAGTTAAGCCGGTTTTGGTGAATGCCGAAAAGACTTTCAAGATTGGCAAAGCCGAAAAGCAAAAAGTTGTGGCTCAGCGCCGTGTGCGTTTGGCAGAAGAAAATTGTTTGGCCCGCGCCGTTTATTTTGAAGCCCGCTCTGAAACAGATATGGGCCAATTGGCAGTAGCTAAAGTTATTCTGAACCGCGTTAAAGCACCTAATTTCCCGAAATCAATCTGCGGTGTCGTCTACCAAGGTTCGGGAACACGTAATTCTTGCCAGTTCTCATTTGCCTGCGATGGTCAAGCCGATGATGTAAATCAAGCTGGTGCTTGGGTTCATGCCAAGGCGATTGCCCAACGCGCCATTGCTGGTGATCCGGCAGTTGCAATGATGGGCAAAGCTACCAATTATCATGCTGATTATGTGAAGCCCAAGTGGGCTAAAACAATGCGTCGTCTGGCCAAAATCGGCCATCACATTTTCTACGCTAACGGCTGATATTCAAGACAAAAGGTTTGCCTTCAAAAGCATTGGCCCCGCGCCCAATGCTTTCGACCGCTTGTAGCATCCGACCTTCGCGCTCTAATATTTCATCAACTTGCTGCGTGATCATCCGGTTGGGCGTAGCGGATGGTGAAGCCTCACGGAGCTGGCGGGCCAATTCCATTTCTTCCACATCGGGATGTAAAACACAAAGCGCCGTGAAAGCCGATGCCGTGGACCGGCTAATTCCTGCCCAGCAATGAATGAGCAGTGGTGATGTCTGATCCCATGCTGCAATAAAATCCACCAATTTTTTGGCATCACTCGACCGCGGTGAAATCAGGCCCGGGGTGTGGGCGTTAATGTCGTTGAAAGTGAGCCGCAAATGGCGCGCGCGGTCAATGCCAGAAAAATCGCGGTGCGGCGTTTCCGGCCCAAGAATGCTGATCACCGATTTTGCTTTATGCAGATCGATTTGAGTTTGAGCTGCAGTCAATCCGCATACAATAATCATTTGAGCACCAACTTATGAAACGCAACAATGAAACTCGCTTTGGCTTCATTCGTTGCGAGAGGTTCGAGATTTTGAAAACTTGCATTCAGTCCTTTGGGCCGCCCGAAAAACTTTTCAGATTCTGAAATGCTAAATCCGGCAAGTTGTGTGGCTTCTAAATAGGCCGCCATTTTATCGGCCTCTTTAATACGCAATTCTAAATCGGCAGTTGCCGCTGGCGGCAGACCAAAGCGCACATGAATGGCGGCCATCAAGCGATGTTCAAACGCTTTATAATCCATGCTCAGCGCTGCTTTGAAAGGCGAGATCATATCGCCGATCACATATTCCGGCGCATCATGCAGAAGGGCCGCAAGGCGCTCAGCTTTAGGCGCGGCTTTATTTCGATGGGCGAAAATCGCTTCGACCAAAACACAATGTTGCGCCACTGAAAAAGCATGGTCGCCACTGGTCTGGCCATTCCACCGCGCCACGCGGGCAAGGCCATGTGCGATGTCTTCAATTTCAATATCAAGCGGCGACGGATCAAGCAGGTCCAATCTCCGCCCCGATAACATGCGCTGCCAAGCACGCGGGCCGCTCACCGCGCCAACCTTTTCACAGCCTCATGGCGGTGGCACGCCACCATATGATCATTGTAAAATCCCGTGGCTTGCATGAAGGCATAAACGATGGTGGGACCGACAAATTTGAATCCGCGCTTTTTCAAATCCTTGGATATTTTTTCGGCGAGTGGCGTGGACGTTGGAACTTGGTTCATGTTTTCAATTTTTCTGTTGATGGGTTTGCCATCAACATAATCCCACAGATATTTGGAAAAATCTTCGAACTCTAAATAAGCCCGCGCGTTTAAAACTGTGCCGTCAATTTTTAGTCTGTTGCGCACAATGCCAGTGTCTTGCATCAGCGCCGAAGTTTTAGCCGCATCATATTTCACAATTATTTCGGGATCGAAACGATCAAAGGCAGCCCTAAAATTTTCACGTTTCCGCAATATTGTAATCCATGAAAGCCCGGCTTGAAAGCCATCGAGAATGAGTTTTTCAAACAAAGCACGGGAGTCATATTCCGGCACGCCCCAATCAGTGTCGTGGTAATGCACATAAAGCAGGTCGGTGCCGCACCAACCACAGCGGCATATGCCATCAGCGTGAATCACGTGGTCGGCCTCACTGAAATTGTCATGTCTTGGGACATCAATGGCCCCGTTGCCTCTGCCAAACGATCAGTGCGAATAAGAGCCAAAGCAAACTGGCCAACCGATGATAGAACTTCGCCAATCAATTTATCGCCAGACCGAATTTCGCTGTCTTTTGGCGGCGCTGTGGGGGTGCAAAAGATTGGCAATATCCGATTTCGCGCCGTGCCGCGGTGCTGCATCCGCGACACCACTTCCTGCCCCACATAACAGCCCTTGCTGAAACTAACGCCACCAATCACGTCAAAATTGGCCTCATGGGGAAACAGCAAATTGGTTCCAATATCTAAAACGCTATCGGCCAAACCCAATTTAATCCGCGCTTCATCATAACCAACCCTTAAGGTGGAACTGCCCGCAGCGGCGAAAAATCGACTTCCGATCTCAGCATTGCGTGGATCAACAAATCCCTCGTCACCGACCACAATTTCTAAATCATCACGCGCAATAATCTCAAGTTTGGCGCGAAGTTTATAAAGCATCAGCTTTTGCACCAAAGCTGTTCTCTGTTCTAAAGCACAATCAAGCAAAACTGTTTCGCCTGCGTTATAAACAAAGAGATCATGCAGAATTTTGCCCTGTGGTGAAAGCAAAGCGCCATAGGCAGCCGCCCCTTGGGCCAAGTTTGCCACATCGCAGGTCAGCAAATTATGTAAGAATGCAAGCGCACCATCACCACGAATGGAGATCACGGCACGGTCAGGGCGAAGCTGCATTGGAAAAGTGAGGTTTGTCATAGCGGTTACAAGGCACATTAGGTAAGGTTGGGCAGTAGCGCAAGGAAAGCGATTTTGAATATTGATTTGATTTTGGCTGGTGGCACTGTCGTTAATCAGGATGGCGAGCATATAAGAGATATCGCTGTGAATGCCGGGCGCATTGTGGCGCTGGGCGATGTATCGGCTTTCAGAGCGGCGGAAGTTCTCGATTGTCGAAACTTGCATATTTTGCCAGGCGTGATTGATAGCCAAGTGCATTTCCGTGAACCGGGGCCAACGCACAAAGAAGATTTGGAAACCGGAAGCAAAGCCGCCGTGATGGGCGGAGTTACGGCCGTGTTTGAAATGCCCAATACCAAACCAGAAACCACCAGTGCCGAAGCCTTGGCCGATAAAGTGTTCCGCGCCACCCACCGCATGTATAGCGATTTTGCGTTTTATGTTGGCGGCACGCGCGAGAATTTTGAACAGATTTCGGAGCTGGAAAAATTGCCAGCCTCGGCAGGCATTAAAGTTTTCATTGGCTCATCAACTGGCGATCTTTTGGTTGAAGATGATGCAGGGCTTGAACAAATTATTTCGCGTCTGGGCCGTCGCGCCGCTTTCCACAGTGAAGATGAATTCCGCCTGCGCGAACGTATATCGCATCAAGTGCCGGGCGATGCTTCAAGCCACCCGGTTTGGCGCGACGTTGAAGCGGCAAGGCTGTGCACGGAGCGGCTCTTGCGCATTGCTAAAAAATATCAAAAGCGCATCCATGTGCTGCATATTTCAACGGCGGATGAATTGTCGTTGCTAGCAGCCCACCGTGATCTGGCTACGGTCGAAGTGACCCCGCATCACCTGACGCTAAGCGCAGACGATTACGAACGCCTCGGCACCAAATTGCAAATGAACCCGCCTGTGCGCGGCCCAGAACATCGCGATGCTTTGTGGCGAGCCATTAATTCAGGCCTTGCGGATGTGTTGGGGTCAGACCACGCGCCGCACACGCTGGAAGAAAAAGCCAAGCCCTATCCGCACTCGCCATCTGGCATGACTGGCGTGCAAACTCTTGTGCCAATAATGTTGGATCATGTGAACAAGGGCAGGCTCAGCTTGCAGCGTTTCGTGGACCTCACATCGCATGGCCCGCAACGCATTTTCAATATCAAGAATAAGGGCCGCATTGCCGAAGGCTATGATGCTGATTTTACTATTGTTGATTTGAAGCGCAGTGAGACTATTGCAAATAAATGGATACAAAGCAAAAGTGCGTGGACACCTTATGACGGTGTAAAAGTGCAAGGCTGGGTGATAGGCACATTTGTGCGCGGCCATTTGGCCATGTGGCAAGGTGAGTTGGCGGCCAAAGCTTTTGGCGAAGCAGTAAGGTTTTAAACATGGAAAAATTTCGTGCACTTGTCGTGTCAAAAACCGAAACAGGGCAATCGGTCGACATCACTCAGCTTACAGAAAATGATTTAATGGCAGGTGATGTGACCGTCGCTGTCACACATTCTTCAGTCAATTACAAAGACGGTTTGGCCATTACGGGCAAAGCCGCAATCATCCGTAAATTTCCTTTGATTCCCGGAATTGATTTTGCGGGGACTGTAAAAAGCTCAACTCACAAAAACTGGAAGGCGGGTGATGCCGTGGTGCTTGGCGGCTGGGGTGTGGGCGAAAGCCACCATGGCGGCTATGCCGAAGTTGCGCGCGTGAATGGAGATTGGCTGGTGCCACTGCCAGCGACATTTTCGCCATCTCAAGCTATGGCCATTGGCGTGGCGGGGTATACGGCCATGTTGTGCGTCATGGCCTTGGAAGAGCAGGGCGTCACCCCCGAACAAGGCGAAATACTGGTAACCGGAGCCGCAGGCGGTGTAGGCACCGTGGCCATCGCACTGCTCTCAAAATTAGGGTTCACGGTTGTGGCGTCCACGGGCCGCTTGGAAGAGGAGCCATTCCTCAAAAGCCTTGGTGCGACCTCGGTTGTTAACCGGTCCGAATTTAGTGGTCCGGCCAAAGCTTTGGGCAAAACCCGCTGGGCAGGTGCTATTGATTCAGTCGGATCAACCACATTGGCCAATGTGCTGTCGCAAATTATTCCTGAAGGTGCAGTGGCCGCCTGTGGCTTGGCTCAAGGCATGGACTTACCAACCTCAGTAGCGCCATTCATTTTGCGCGGAGTTCGGCTGATTGGAATTAACTCAGTTACCACACCTCAGCCAAGAAGACGCGCTGCATGGGCAAGGTTAGAACGCGATCTCGATTTGAAAAAGCTGGAAAGCCTCACCATGCATGTGAAGTTAGAGGAGGTTCCGCGCATTGCAGCTGAAATAGTAGAAGGAAAAATTCGTGGCCGTGTTGTGGTGGATCTTAACTGAAAGGCCAATTCACGACGCGCGAGCAATAAAGTGCCCACCAGATTAAAACGGGTTGCAGCACAAAACGCGGGCCATGATACCACCAACTATCTGGCAAGCCGCCGACATCAACCACATTATAGGCGTGGTTGATATTGGCCGGAAACACGCAGAGCGCATAAAGAGCTAAGCCTATGCCAGCAGCGGGGCGAAGCTGCGGGACCAACAAACCAAGCGCGCCTGCAATTTCAGCAAGGCCTGTAAACCATACAACAGCAGCAGGCCACGGCACAAACGCTGGTACAATTTTGATGAAGCCTTGCGGCGACGTGAGATGCAAAATTCCTGCGGCCAAATAAAACGCCGACATCATCAAGAGCATGGCGAAACGCAAGTTCATGTGTTTCTTACGGTGGTCACAATAATTGGATTATTGAGTGGTTTTGCCAACAGTAAATTCGCCAGCGCGAATGCGGTCTGGCAAGCGCTCGCACATCACCGCAACGGGCTCTTCGCCATAAGTTGCAATCATATCAGACAGTGCTGCAAATATTGCAGCAGTGGCAATGGCATCTGGATCTAAACCATCATAAATTGCTTCTTCCCAGGCTTCGAGAATATAGCGAAGTGCTGCTTGCTTTGCCTCTTGCGGCGGCAAGTCTTCTTGGATGTCGGGATAAGCTTTAAACATGATTGTTAACTTAGCAGAGACACATGCACACGCGAGTCGATCCTTAATTGAAGGTTAACGCGGGGCATAAGTTTTGAATTAAGCTCGCATCAAATGTTCCGAAGCTGCAACCGCGGCGGCGATATTTGTGGCCAATGGCAACTGAGAGATAAAATCAACATTAACCCAACGCGCATCAGCAGCGTCACTTGCCGCTCGCAGAATGCCAGTGGGGTTGAAACCAACATAACAAGCAATGGCAAAATGAAAGGCAGGATAAATCACCTCATAAAGTGCAATCATGTCGCCAAGTTCAGCTTCAATGCCTGCCTCCTCTTTCAGTTCACGCAACGCTGCTTGGCGCGTGGTTTCACCAAAAACCAATTGTCCGCCCGGTAAAGCCCACTTGCCAAGCCCCGGTTCCTTGCCGCGCTGAATAAGCAACACCTCTGGCCCTCGGCGCACACAAATTGATGCGGCAAGAATTGGTAATTGTTGTCTGGTCGTCATCAAGCTAAACTCTTTGAATGTGTGGTCTTTATAGTTTCCGCAAATCGCCAGAAGAAACAAGGTCTCTGTTCAATTATGTGGAACAGCCCAATTTTCCGCCACGTCAATATGTAACACCGGGCAGCCCGATTGCCATCATCCGTGAAGGCAACGATAAGCAGCCACATTTTGCTTTGGTGCGGTGGGGCTTCATTCCGTCTTGGGTCAAGGAAGTCCAGCCCGGCAGACCGCTGATCAACGCCCGAGCTGAAACTGTGTATGAGAAACCAAGTTTTAAAAATGCCATCAGACGGCGTAGATGTTTGTTTCCAACCGACGGATTTTATGAATGGCAAGGCGATGTGCCCGGAAAAAAGCAGGCTTATTTCATCCACCGTCCTGATGATGCGCTATTTGCCTTTGCTGGAATTTGGGAACATTGGCTAGGTGCAGATGGCAGTGAACTTGAGTCCGCCGCGATGATCACCACTGATCCCGGATTGCCCGTGGCCACCATCCATGATCGCAGTCCTGTGGTTATTGAGCTCCAAGATTTTGCACGTTGGCTGGATGGCACTGAAGAAAAAGTGCATGATCTTTTGAAAGCGCCAGCAGATGACTTCTGGACAATGGAAAAAACCACAATTGCCCGCAAGTCACCGCCGCCCAAACCCAAATCAACAAAGCCACCCCCTGACCAAATGAGTTTCATTTAATGACTGACCACATCCGAGTTTTAAATACTCACAAAAACATTCTGGCTTTTTATGACGGCCGTGTTGAAGGTTATCGATTTTTGCCTGAGGACAACTGGGTCGATGACGGCGCACTGTCCCTTGGCATTGCCAGCTACGCCATCCTCAGCGGTGATGAAGCCTTGATCTATGACACCCATATTTCACCCACCTACGGGGCCTATATTCGCGATCATCTGAAAAACATCGGCATTAAGAAAATGACAGTCCTGCTCAGCCATTGGCACTTAGACCATGTAGCTGGCACCAAAATATTTGCAGATTGCACAGTGATTGCGAACAAGAAAACCGCAAACCACCTCGCCCAACATAAGGCCGCTATTGAAGACGGTAGCCATCATGGTTTTCCTGTGATTAATCCTTTAATTTTGCCGACCCAAACTTTCGAAGGAGAAATGCAATTCAAACTGGGTGACCTCAACCTTACATTCATCGAATGCAATATCCACAGTGATGATGCCACCGTGGTTTGGATTGAAGAACTTGAAATTCTGTTGGCGGGCGACACCATGGAGGACACGGTGACTTATGTGGGCGAACCGCAAGATTTTGATACTCACCTGAGTGAATTAGACCGCCTTTGGGCGCTGGCTCCAAACCGTGTTTTGCTCAATCACGGTGATCCTGAAATAATCGCGTTGGGCGGTTATGAAAAAACCATCATCCGCGCCACGCAGCAATATATCCGCATGTTAAAGCGTGTGGCCACTGAACCAGAATTGCGTGCACTACCCCTGCAAGATTTTGTTGCAGGGCCCTTGCAAATGGGTTGGGTTAACCTGTTCGCGCCGTATGAGGGCGTGCATCAGCAAAATATCGAACGGGTTTTAGAAGTAAAGCTGAGCTAAATCGCCTTCAGAGCTTGCTCAATATCGCCTATCAAATCGTTTACGTTTTCAATGCCGATGGAGAGCCGCACCAGATTATCCGGCAAAGTGCTCGTAGGCCCTTCCACGGTTTTGCGGTGCTCGGCCAAACTTTCAACACCACCTAGAGACGTGGCAGGAATGAAAACTTTGAGGGCCGTGCAAAATTTCTGCGCGCCCGCAAAATCAGTCCGCAATAAAAAACTCATCATGCCGCCATAACCAGTGGTCATTTGCTTTCGTGCGATGTCATAAGACAGATGCGTGGCAAGCCCAGGATAAAGTACACGCTCCATTTTGGGGTGATTTGAAAAATGCCGTGCAATCGCCAGCGCATTATTTGATGCTTGGGCAAAACGCACAAACAACGTTCGCATTCCGCGCATCAACAACCAGCAATCAAACGGAGCAAGTGGCGCACTTAATTTTGTACGCAGCCATTTCAATTCGTCCCACCGCGCATTGATGTCTCGCGTCACCAATGCGCCTGCCAAAACATCGGAATGACCATTCAAGTATTTGGTCACAGAATGAAAAACGATATCGGCGCCCAATGCCAAAGGCTGCGTGGTGACAGCTCCCGTCGTCGTGGCGTCAACGGCCAAAATCGCTCCAACTTTATGTGCGAGCTTAGCGACAGCCTGAATGTCAATCACATCCCACGTCGGATTAACCGGTGTTTCAATCCAAACTAAATCAGTGTTAGGCTTTATTGCAGCTTCGAATGCGCCCGGTTTAGTGGGGTCAACCAGCGTCAAAGTAATCCGGCCCTTCGCGGCCAAGCGTTGCAGCAATTCGCGTGAATTATAATACATCACTTCAAGAGCAACGACATGTGCCCCTTGTGGAATAGTTTCAAACACCGTCGAAATTGCAGCCATACCAGAGGGGAATAAAAGCGCTGCTTTGCCTTGCTCAAGTTCGGCAATGATGTCTTCTGCCTGCCACAAATTTGGGCTGCCATTGCGCACATAATTTTCTTTAAGCAACGGTTGGTAGTTTTCATCGCGGGCATAAGTTGTCGATAAGTAAAGTGGCGGCACCACAGCTCCGGTGGCTCTATCAGTCGAGCGCAAGGCATGAGCTGCAATTGTTTCAGGACGCAGTTTATCGTTAGACATGTTGGCCGCCATTGATGAGAAGTTCAGCTCCAGTCACATAACTTGAAGCATCCGTGCATAAAAAATAAATTGCTTTAGCCACTTCTTCCGGCTGCCCCAAACGTTGCAGCGGTAGCTCCTCTACAATTTTTTCAGTACCCGGAGACAAAATAGCCGTTTCAATTTCACCCGGAGAAATCGCATTGACGCGAACCCCGCGCGGGCCAAAATCCGCAGCCATTTCTCGCGTGAGTGAGGCGAGAGCTGCCTTTGAGGTTGAATATGCAGCGCCTGCAAAAGGATGAACCCGAGAGCCTGCAATTGAAGTCACGTTCACCACCGCACCTTTGGCCGTGGTCAACTCGTCGATCAAACCCCGTGCCAGCATGACGGGTGCAAAAAAATTCACTTGGAAAACCCGCTTCCATTCTTCTTCATTTGACTCGATGGTGTTGAGCCGCGCACCGCCAATTTTTTTGGGGCTGATAGCCGCATTATTAATCAGGGCGTGTAAACCGCCTCCTTGACTTTGCAACTTTTCGCGCATCACTAAAATCGCACGGGCGGTGTCTTCAGAAGATGCCAGATCAACAACTATGTGATCTTCCGGTCCTGCATCCCATGGGCAGTTCTCAGGAAAAGGATGGCGAGAGCACGTAATCACACGCCAGCCACTCGTCGAAAAACGCTTAACAGTTGCGTGACCGATGCCGCGCGATGCGCCAGTGAGAATAACTGTCTTAGGAGTGTCAGGCAATTAAGCGTTGCCTTTTAATTGTCCGGTTGCAAAACGATGGATAACAGATGACATCAAAGTTTGATAAGGAATGCCTTGTTCAAGGGCTATAACTTTGAGCCGTCTAATATCTTCTTCTTGGAGCCGCACAGTAATTGGCTTTTTCCGCAAAAGTCGATCTACTCCTCGACTCCATTCTAATTGCGCTTCTGAACGCGTCTTGGTTTCTACATATTCGCCACGCGCAATTGCAGCTTCAAATTCAAGCTCTTCTTCGTCGAGCTTGATGCCGCGATGCGGAATTACCTCATGTTTACTCATTTAAGTCTCCATAGATCGCATTGAACTGTCGACTTGGATAAATAGTCTTAAGAAATTTTCCTTTTGTGCTGTTTACGTAAGGCACCGCATGTACATATCCATTCAGCTTTACCAGAAGTATTCCTTGGTGTGATCGGCCAGCACTTTGATTGCTAACATCGGCCAACACACCAAAATTCTGAATGGCCTCTACAATGTCCTCAAAGCATAGATCGCGCTCTCGTTTTAATTGCTCGTTCTTTTCAATGCTCCACTCAAGATCGTCTGTATTTTCAGTTGTCATTGTCAATACAATGTAAATACAAAACTGGAAATGTCAAGGATACAACTTTGCCTTGGTCCAGCCCGCGGTTTGATTTTCGCGCCGGAACACAACGCGGTCATGCAAACGAAATGGCCGATCGTGCCAGAACTCAATTGAGAGCGGCAAAATGCGAAAGCCACTCCAATGCGGTGGGCGCGGCACGGTGCCAATCGCATACTTCGCGGCATACATTGCCACAGACGTTTCAAGCGCGAAGCGACCCTCAAGTGGCCGAGACTGTGCGCTGGCCCATGCTCCAATGCGGCTGTCACGGGGACGAGATTTGAAATAGGCGTCGGCTTCGGCTTCCGTCACTTTTTCAACAAGCCCGCGCACCCTCACTTGGCGGCGTAAGCTTTTCCAATGCCACATCACGGCAGCCTTCATTGTGGCTTGAATTTCTTGACCCTTCTGGCTTTCGTAATTGGTGTAAAATACAAAACCCTTGTCATCGAAATCTTTCAACAACACCATGCGCACATTGGGCAGGCCTTCTTCATCCACTGTGGAAAGCGCCATGGCATTAGGATCATTGGGCTCGGATTTCTCGGCATCCTTCATCCACTCAGCAAACAGCACGAAAGGATCATTGCGCTCGGTAAAGCCTTGTTGCGCAGTGGTAACGGCGAGTCTTTCCAAATCCATTATTTTTCGACAATCGTTTTCAAGTTTGAAAGTCCAGCTTCAAAATCTTTGCCCACCACCTTGTCCATATCCATAAACATGTGCATCGCTTTCATCATCAGATTCAAGTTTCCACGCATTTCCCAATTTACGGTTGTTCCATCACCCTTTGGTGCCAATGTAAACTCAGTCACGTTGTCAGCCTTGAACGGTTTCAAAAAATGCAAGTCAAGCTGCACCGTGGAAGACGGAACCGACTTTGTAATCTCCATCGAACCTTCGCCCACTTTTTTATTTCCCACCCAAGCATATTTGGCACCTGTGCCATTTGCGGGTCCGGTGTAATTGCGCTGCATGGAAGGGTCCATCTTGTCCCAAGGTGACCAGTTTGCCCAGTTCTTAAAGTCATTGATTTGTGCAAACACTTTGTCTGGTGCTGCATTAAGCGTGGCACTGCGTGACATTGAAAATGTGCTGGGTCTGCTATTGGCAAACAAGAGGAATGCACCAAGTATAATAGCGATAACAATTAATGCAGTTAACATGACACTCTCCTTCGTTTTTTTATGAGCTAGTCATTAAGCCTATCAAGTGGTCCCGTCCAGCCCGGAGCGCAAGGTAAGTGCCTAACTCTTTTTATAGACCAGATGCAGAGCGCCTTCACCTGGGGCCACTTCAACGCCAGAGTAGCCGCGCCCAGGCAAATCAATGCCCGAAAGCAAGTTTTCACCCGCACCCAGAACAATAGGGGAGACAGCAAGATGTAGGTGATCGACTAGCCCAGCTTGCAGAAATTGCCGGACAACGTGAACCCCTCCGCTCAAACGCACGTCTTTTCCACCAGCGGCGGCTTTGGCTTTGTTTAGAACCTCAGCAGGAGTGCCCGTGACAAATTCAAAAACCGTTCCGCCTTCCATAACCATGGGCGGTCTAGGATAATGGGTCATCACAAAAACCGGCGTGTGATAGGGCGGGTTCGGCCCCCACCAGCCTTTCCAGCCATCGTCCGGCCACTCGCCCCGTTGCGGTCCAAACATGTTGCGGCCCATGATAGACGCACCAATATTCTCGAAACCGCGGGAGGCAAATGTGTCATCTATTCCCGTTGTACCATCGGTTTTGCCAAACATACTTTGAAACGTTTTAGTGGCAATGAACCATTTGCCCAATTCCATGCCGCCATCACCAAACGGCTTTTCGCGGCTCTGGTTCAGGCCCGTCGAAAAACCATCCACAGACATTAGGAAACTTTCAACACGTAATTTGCTCATTTTTGAACTCCTAATTCTTTGTGAGGTGGTCGGCAAGTCTATCCAATGATCCGCCCCAACCTTGCCGCATTCCATCATGAGCGCCAGCGAAAGTTGCTGCTTCCGCATCGCTCACTTGGGCATTTATCCACGTTATCCGCAAAAGTGTTTGCGCTTCACCTTCTGGCAAAAAGTCAAAAACGGTCTCCATTTCTTTAGGCCAATCAGGTGCTACGGGGTGCGTGGTCACGCCCCCATCCTTATCTGAAAAATTTTGCGCATAGACCAGTTGCGAATAAGGCGTGATGGATTTGTAGTGAACCATGCCCCACATTTCAGTGCCATCCGGCGTTGCAATTCCGTAATGATAAGTACCGCCGGGCTTTAAATCTTGTCTAGCTTTGATCACGTTGGTGCCAGCAGGTGACATCCACTCTTTGAGATGTTCAATCTTCGTACAAGCCTCAAACAAGGTCTGCTGCGAAACTGGAAAACTTCTTTCAATCTCAAATTTGTTGAGTGGATTTGCCAAGGGGGCCACATAGGCCGCAAGGCGTTCCAAGTTCTGCCTGCCCCCTGCAACTGCATATTGCGCAACCGCGTCTCGCGCTGCCAGCGAGCTTTCAGTCATTCGCAATTCGATGCGGGTTTTCCTGCCCTCTTCAAACAATTCAAGTTCACCTTGGAAGCGGTGGCCACTCACATCTTCTTCTCCTCCATCATGGTCGAATGCCAAGTAGGATGGTGGTGTCACCGTGCGATAAATAATGCGATTGGGCCAATCCTTGCCGTCAGGGCCATGCATGGTGAACAACCATTGCCCGCCCCCCTTCACATCCATTTGAGTAATGGTGTTGGTAAAACCGTCTGGACCCCAAAAATGTTTGATGTGTTCGGGCGAAGTCAAAACTTTCCACACTAAATCGCGCGGCGCATTCAGAAGGCGCGTGGTGATGATTTGCGGTTTGTTAGTTGGCAATATCGTTTGGGCCAGTCCCATCATTTTTCCGTTTCCTTCAAGTTTTGTAAGTAGGTTTCGAGTCGGTCCAGCCGCTGCTCCCACATCTGGTGATAATCCTGCATCCATGTCGCCACATCATTCAAACCGCCTTCAGCAAGTTTGCAGGGGCGAGATTGCGCATTGCGGCCTTGTGTGATCAGTCCTGCCGTTTGCAAAACTTTGAGATGTTTTGAAATGGCAGGAAGGCTCATCTCGAACGGTCGTGCCAGTTCATTAACGGAAGTCTCGCCCAATTTAAGACGCGCCAAAATTGCCCGCCGCGTGGGGCAGGCAAGGGCTTGCAGTTTGAGGCTGAGGGCATCGCTCATAATTTAAACAATTAGTTAAATAACTAAAAAGTTAAATACAGCTGCGTTTTGCGCCTGTCAACGCCAATAAACTGGCAATTAATCTGTAACTTTTCGTAACTTGCCGTGACTTCCATTCTCAACTTAACTATGCCAGAACGCGGGCACGTTGGGGGCTACGGGCTAATCGTTGGGGTGTGGGATATAATGACTTTGAAATCAGGTATAATGGCCGGAAAACGCGGCCTCATAATGGGTGTGGCCAATAATCGCTCAATTGCGTGGGGCATTGCGCGGGCCTGTGCGGATCACGGTGCCGAACTGGCATTCACTTATCAAGGTGACGCGCTGAAAAAGCGTGTGGAACCCTTGGCCGCTGAAGTCAATTCGCCATTGGTATTACCCTGTGATGTAAGTGACATGGCCTCCATCGACGCTACGTTTGATGCAATCAAAGAAAAATGGGGCAGCCTCGATTTTGTGGTTCACGCTATTGGCTTTTCCGACAAGAATGAGTTGACGGGCCGCTACGTCGATACCTCTGCAGAAAACTTCACCAAGACCATGTTCATCAGTGTCTACTCTTTCACAGCCGTTGCCCAACGGGCCGAAAAAATGATGCCCAACGGAGGCTCGCTTCTCACGCTCACATATTACGGCGCTGAAAAATGGATGCCGCATTACAATGTGATGGGTGTGGCCAAAGCCGGGCTTGAAGCTTCAGTGCGTTATATGGCAGCTGACTTAGGCGTGAAAAATATCCGCGTGAACGCCATTTCCGCTGGGCCCATCAAAACCTTGGCCGCTTCCGGCATCAGCGACTTCCGCTATATCCTCAAATGGAATGAATATAATTCACCACTTCGCCGCACGGTGACCACTGAAGAAGTGGGCGATGCTGGCATGTATTTCTTGTCGGATTTGTCACGCGGCGTAACAGGTGAAATTCATCATGTGGATTCAGGGTATCATGTTGTTGGCATGAAAAATCCAGAAGCGCCTGATATGTCGGTTGACAATGCACCAGAGTAATCTTCCGATCATTTATTTCATCCGTCATGGTGAAACTGATTGGAACAAGCAGGGCCTGATTCAAGGCTCTATCGACACAGACTTGAACGCTCATGGCATTGAACAGGCCAAAGAGGTGGCGCGCGCACTGTCTGAAAAAACCGGTGAATTTGATCGTTTCAATTTCGTCGTCAGCCCGCAGCGCCGCGCCCGCGAAACCATGAATTACATCGCCACGGCTTTAAAGCTTGATGAGGGTGAAATCAAAGTCGAGCCACGGGTGCGTGAACTTGGCTTTGGCATTTGGGAAAACCGACCGTTCTGGGAACTCAAAGACTCTCCCATTTATCCAGCCGATGCCGAAACCCGTTATGGCTGGCGTCCCCAAGGCGGCGAAAGCTATGCCGATGGCGTGGCACGTGTTGATGATTGGTTGGTAACTCTGGATCGCCCGACATTGGTTGTGGCCCATGGCGCGGTGGGTCGTTGCCTCATGGGCCGTGTGGCTGGATTATTGCCTGCCCAAATTGTGACACTGAAAACCCCACAAGGCTGTTATTGCCGTTTACAACAAGGTCAGATTGATTGGTTTGACGCGAACCACGATGCAGCTTAATTAGGTTCTATGTCACACAACACATTCGGTCACCTGTTCCGCATCACAACTTTTGGCGAAAGCCATGGCCCCGCCATTGGCTGTGTGGTTGATGGTTGCCCGCCCGGAATTTTGCTGTCACCTGCCGATATTCAAGGCTTCCTCGATAAGCGCAAGCCCGGCCAAAACCGCTTCACCACCCAGCGCCGTGAAGCCGATGAAGTGAAAATTCTCTCTGGTGTTTTTGCCGATGAACGCACGGGCGGCCCGCGCACCACGGGTGCCCCCATTATGTTGATGATTGAAAACACCGATCAACGTTCAAAAGATTATTCCGAAATCCGCGATAGCTATCGCCCCGGCCACGCCGATCTCACCTATGATGCCAAATATGGTATTCGTGATTATCGTGGTGGCGGAAGATCAAGCGCTCGCGAAACCGCAAGCCGTGTAGCTGGTGGCGCTGTAGCCCGCAAAGTGATCCCCAATGTCACCATTCGCGGCGCGTTGGTGCAAATGGGCCCACATCAAATTGATAAGAAAAATTGGGATTGGTCGGAAGTCGACCGCAACCCATTTTTCTGCCCAGATGCCAAAGCTGCTGCCGCGTGGGAAATTTATTTAGATGATATTCGCAAATCAGGATCTTCTTGTGGTGCGGTTATTGAAGTCACAGCCTCTGGTGTGCCGGCTGGCTGGGGCGCACCACTTTATGCAAAATTGGATTCGGAACTGGCCGCTGCTATGATGAGCATCAATGCCGTCAAAGGTGTGGAAATCGGTGACGGCTTTGCCTCTGCTGCTCTGACAGGTGAAACCAATGCCGATGAAATCAGGATGCGCCACGGCAAGCCAGAATTTTTGTCGAACCACGCCGGAGGCATTTTAGGCGGCATCGCCACCGGCCAAGATGTCGTCGTGCGTTTTGCTGTAAAACCCACATCATCCATTCTCACCTCGCGCAAAACTGTAACGGCCAAAGGCGAAGACACCGACATTATCACCAAAGGCCGCCATGACCCATGCGTGGGAATCAGAGCGGTGCCCGTGGGTGAAGCCATGATGGCGATTGTGTTGGCAGATCAATTCTTAAGGCATAGAGGGCAGGTGGGGTAAGGTGGACTTGCCACGGTTTGATTCCGCGTCCTTGATGAGAAACATTAGCCATCAAGGAGAACGGTTATGGCAAAGGTACACAATGATGAGTTTAAGCGAGAGGCTGTGCGGATTGCTCTGACGAGCGGGCAACCACGACGGCAGGTTGCTGCTGATCTGGGCGTTGGTTTTTCGACGCTGGCAAAATGGATACAGAGGTCGAGACCCAGTGACTTGCCGCCAGTAGCCGATATTGATCTGGCGAAAGAGAATGAACGGCTTCGCAAAGAGAATCGGTTACTCACGGAGGAGAGGGAGCTTCTAAAAAAAGCAACGGTGTTCTTCGCGGGGTTAAGCAAGTGAGATTTGCTTTCGTCGAAGAACATTCCAAGCAGGTTCCGGTTGAACGCTTGTGCCGAATGCTGAATGTTACATCACGCGGCTTCAGGGCTTGGCGGGACCGTCCGGTCAGCAGACGCCAACGTTATGACATGGTGCTGTTGGCTCATATCCGCGAACAACATCACTTGAGCCTTGGCAGTTATGGCAGGCCACGAATGACTCAGGAGCTGAAGGAGATTGGCCTGGCGGTTGGGCACAGACGCATTGGCCGTTTGATGCGCAGCAATGGCTTTCGTATTGTCAGAACCTGTAAATACAAGGCTACGACTGACAGCAATCACTCCTTCAACATTGCACCGAACGTGTTGGAGCGAAACTTCCATGCTGACCAGCCAAACGTGAAGTGGGCGGGCGATATCACTTACATCTGGACAGCTGAGGGCTGGCTATACTTGGCAGTGATGATCGACCTGCATTCACGTCGTATCGTCGGTTGGGCAACTAGCAATCGGCTGAAACGTGATCTGGCATTGAACGCACTGAACAATGCCGTCGCTCTTCGCAACCCGCCATCCGGCTGCATTCATCACACGGACCGTGGCAGTCAATATTGTTCCCATGACTATCAAAAACGGCTGCGGGAAATGGGCTTCCAAATATCGATGAGTGGCAAGGGCAACTGCTACGACAATGCTGCCGTCGAAACCTTCTCCAAAACCCTCAAGGCGGAACTGATCTGGAGGCACACCTGGGCAACGCGCAGCCAAGTCAGCAAGGCCCTTTTTCAATACATCAACGGCTTCTACAACACCCGCCGCAAACATTCAGCCATAGGAGGCTCATCACCCGTCAAGTTCGAACGATTAGCCGCGAACTTCGTTCGGCGGTTATCAGCCTAAATGAGAACAGGATGCGGAATTAATTGGGGACAAGTCCA
>JANOXS010000031.1:0-11620 GCA_031418535.1 Hyphomicrobiales bacterium
TCGAAACGTAACACCTCGCCACTGAATAAAAATGTATCGCCCAAGCATAACTGCGAGAGGAAGTATTCTTCTAGTTCACCTAGGATGCGCCCACCAGTGACGGTGCGTTTACCGAGCCTCGTGCGCACGCCAGCGAGACGCAGCTTCAGCATTTCAGCACCAATAATTGTGCCCATGTTCATTTTATAGCGATGCGCCAGAAGCGGATGGGCGAGGCGGTAATTCCCGGCGGCATCACGCTTCAATTTGGCATAGCGCTCATAGGCTTTTAGCGCGTAGCCACCCGTTGCGACATAATCCAAGGTTTGATCAAATAGCTCTCGTGAAAGTTTGCGAAAGGTGAACGCTGAAATAACCTCCGTATACAGATCATTTGCGGCGAACGGTCCGGCACAGGCACAGCCCAAAATATGTTGGGCGAGCACATCCAATTTCATCACCATGGGATATTCTGAATCTTGTGCGCCTTCTGCTGCTGCGTGGCGAGCAGCTTCGCATTCCAAAACTTCAAAACGATTGGAGGGCACCAGCATAGCATTGCTCGATTCATCCAAGCGGTGATTCGCCCGACCAATGCGCTGCAATAACCGCGACGAGCCTTTGGGTGCACCCACATGCACCACAAAATCAACGTCGCCCCAGTCAATTCCCAAATCTAATGTGGACGTGCAAACCACAGCTTTAATTTTATTATCGGCCATGGCGGCTTCCACCTTGCGGCGCTGGGCCACGTCAAGCGAGCCATGGTGCAACGCGATCGGCAAGTTATCGTCATTGGCGTGCCATAATTCCTGAAATACCATTTCGGCTTGGCTTCTGGTGTTCACAAAAATCAGCGACATTTTTGCTTTTTTGATTTCTGCATAGACTTCTGGAATGGCATAAACTGCGCGGTGGCCGCTCCACGGCACGCGGGTGGCCGATTCCAAGATGCGAATTTTCGGGGGCGCACCTGCGGAGCCGAGCACAAGTTTAGCTTTTGGTGAAAGCCACGCCAGCAAGGCATCAGGATCAGCGACTGTTGCCGACAATCCTGTCAAGCGGGCTTCAGGCGCATGGGCTTTCAATCTCGTTAAGGCCAATGACAACAACACGCCACGCTTGTTGCTGACGACTGAGTGCAACTCATCAATAATCACCGCTTTTAACTCACGCAACAAATGTGCTGCCGTGGGATCCGCAATCAACAGTGATACTTGCTCTGGCGTGGTGATTAAAATATCGGGTGGGATAATGCGCTGGCGCTGCCTTCTGGAATGTGGGGTGTCGCCCGTTCTGGTTTCCACGGTGATCGGCAAATTCATTTCAGCAATTGGCGCTTCGAGATTGCGGGCGATATCGACCGCGAGAGCTTTTAACGGCGATATATAAAGTGTGTGGACGCCCTTGGTTTCGTGCGGATCAGCCAACTGCACCAGACTTGGCAAAAATCCTGCAAGTGTTTTACCGCCACCTGTGGGCGAGATAAGCAGTGCGCTATGACCTGCCAGCCCATGTTCCAACATGCGCAATTGATGGGCGCGCGGTTGCCAGCCCCGCGCGACGAACCAATCGTTAAACCGTTTGATATCTTGCAATGGCGGAGCGCTCAATTGCGGCTGTTACCAATTTATCCAAGCCCAGAGCATCGCGCAAAATAGCAAGGAAGCGCAGTTCTTCTTTTCCCACCACCAAATCTGCGGCTGCCACTTCAACAGCAAGTGCATAGGCTGTTTCTTTGAGCTTTGCGGGCAGTTGGTTGGTGGTAAGGCCCAGCACTGTGGACATGCCTTCGGGATTGTCTAAAATATCCCCGCATTCCTGAACAACGGTAATAAGCCGCGAACGATCAAAATTTTTAAAAATTGGAAGCGTGCGAATGAGCAATTCCATTTCAACAATTTCTTCCTTGGCAATGCGGCCTTCGACGGCAGACATCATAACCATAACATAAATAAGCGCTTGGTGGTTGCTGATGGTGCCAGGCATGGGATTCTCCAAAATATATAAGTCTAACGATGTGACCGCGCATTGTCCAATTTTGGTGTAAAGCCCTTCACCAATTCTATTGCATCAACCAAACCCACTCGGTCAATCTGAATGCCGGTCGGAAAGGCGGTGGTGAATCTGGTGGCCAGACGCGGATCGAGAATTACAAAACAGCCACGATCACCTTCACGCCTGATGAGCCGCCCAAAGGCTTGGCGCAGGCGCAACCGTACCACCATATCTTTATAGGCATTGCCGCCAAAAGCTTCGGCGCGGGCACGTTCCAAAATTGTCGGTGTGCCCCATGGCACGCGGTCAAGCACGATGAGGCGCAAGCTATCACCCGGCACATCCACCCCGTCACGCACCGCGTCTGTACCCAGTAAACACGCATCGCGCTCGGCTCTAAACATGTCAACCAAAGTGCCCGTATCCATGGGGTCTACATGTTGGGCATAAAGTGGAAAGGCCCATTTTGCCATTGCCGGTGCCAGCCGCTTGTGCACAGCTTTGAGACGAGAGATAGCTGTGAATAGTCCCAATGCGCCGCCGCCAGCAGCCACGAATAATTCGCGGTAAGCTGCTGCAATCTGGTCCATGTCTTCGCGGTTCACGTCTGTCACCACAATCACGCGGCTGATTTTCTCGTAATCAAACGGTGACTCGTAGCCCACCCGTTTCACCGGATAAGGCAGATGAATGGCACCCGTGCGCATTTCGGCGTTGGTCCAATCGTCAGGCACATCGGGTGGGCGATCTTTGAGGGTGGCTGACGTGATAATCACGCCATCAGCACTGCGCAACACCGTGTTGGCCAATGGCACTGAAGGGTCAATCCAATGTGAATGCAGGCCCACATCATGTTCGCGACCAAAGGCTTGATCAACTGAAAACCAATCGATGAACAATGCATCCGGAGTTTCCACCAAATGTTTTAACATCGAAATCCAACCACCGAGAATAAATTCACCCCGGCGCTTCAGTGAGCGGGCAATGGCTTCAATGCGGCCGCGGTCAGCGGTGTTAAGCTCATCCGCGTCACTGTCTAATTTCTTCATCAGAAGATTGGCCAACATTGACATTGGTTTTTTTAAATCCATCAGTGCACTGACTAAATCATCGATGGCTTCTGGCAGGCCAGCAACCAGAGGCAAGCAATCCGTTTCCAAGCTGTTGCCGCCTGCCTGCTCGGACCGCGCTAAAACTTGCTGGCGCACCAGCGTGAGGAAATCTTCGGTCGATCCTTCCGGTTGGCCGCCTTGAATGCGGCGGGTCCAGCCGGGGCCGGGCAAGGCGGTGGCTGCGCGAAGAATTTGGTGAAGAAGTTTTTCCGCAGTTTCCTCGTCAGAAACTAAATCGCCAATGCGATCCGCCAGGCCCCGCCCGCGCCTGCGTTCAGTTTCAGGCCCGCGCAACCAGCGCCGAAGTTCGGAAGCCTCCATGGCTGTGAGATGACCTGAGAAAGCAGAATCGGCGGCATCAAATAAATGATGGCCTTCGTCAAACACCATGCGCCTGATGCCGCCGGGGGCAGCTTCTTCTTCAGCCGTAGTGGCAACACCGATGGCTTGGTCGGTTGCGGCTTGATGCAAAACCAGCGCGTGATTGGCAATCACAATATCGGCTTTGCGGCCAGCTCTTACTGAGCGCTCAATAAAGCAGCGCTTGAAATGCGCGCATGCTGCATAAATACATTCACCGCGTCTATCAGTCAGGCCCAAGGAGGCTGGCGACAAGTGGCGGGCCTCAGCATCGGTTGAAATATCTTGAAACAAGGTGAGCAACCAAGATGGAAAATCCCCGCCAACGATATCGCCATCACGGCTAAATCTGGCCCAACGCGAAATTAATGTGGCAAGCAAAGCTGAGCGCGCATTGGTGTTGGTGAGCCTGCCGAAGACTTCTTGCATATTGAGGAGGCAAGCATAATTCTCTCGGCCTTTGCGAATGACGATGCGGGTTTGGCGCTCGGCAGGGTCTGGCACCAGTCGCGCGGTTTCCTGATCGAGCTGGCGCTGGAGATTTTTGGTGTAGGTGGAAATCCAAACGGGTGCATTGTTCTTTCGCGCCCACAAATATGCGGGTGCTAAATAGCCCAGTGTTTTGCCAAGGCCAGTGCCAGCTTCAGCAAGCAAAATATTATTGATATCTTTGCGGTCTCGCGGCTCAAAAGCATGCGTTGCGGTTGCAGCATAATCGCGCTGGCTTTGGCGGGCTTCAGCACCTTTACCCAAAATTTCGCGCAGGAATTTTTGCGCGTCTTCACCACTTACAGGCTGCTGGGTGCCAGGCGGCCTTGTGCCATCATCTTCCCATTCTTCAATGCGGTCCCACACGTTAAGCCCGGAGGCAAAGCTGCCCACGTCCAATTTCGGGTTGGCTCGGAGCAGTGCCGCCAGCACCGCTTTTGCCCACGGCCAATTGGCTCGGGCTAAAAAATTTGCGGTTTCGGCGGCTTCTCGCAACATTGGGTAATTTCGATTGGACACGCGTAACAACAGGTCTTCGACAACCTTCAACAAAGTCTCGTGTTCGGTCTTGGCTTTTTCCAGCGCCAAGGAGCGGGCAAATCCTATGGGCGTGGGCGTGGCGATTCTGGCCGGCACAACAAAGGCAAAAAGTTCGGCCACATCAAAATGGCGTTGGTCTTTGGCGGCGCGGATTAAGCTGCGTGGTGCCGCTGCTGCTGCCCCTAATCGATCAATGAGAAAACTCGCATGGCACACCAAATGCGGCACAGCCGAAAGCCTTGCGAGCGTTGCGGCAGCACCCAGCTTTTCACCTGCGATGGTGGCCCCAAGGCCCGCCATCAAGGCGGCTGGAGGAAGTTGTAAATTATGGTCAGAGAGATTCACTTGTCTGCTTTACCGACCTTCGCACCGAAGTGAAAGCCACATTGACCATCGGTCGCACGATCCCTAAAGAAACCCAAACACTTTAGGACACAAACCATGACCACCTCTCCTGCCCTTCGCGCTGCTGCTCTTGAATCAAAGGCTTGGCCATTTGAGGAAGCGCGCAAACTTTTGAAGCGTGTGGAAAAATCGGGGCAGAAATCGGTTTTGTTTGAAACTGGCTATGGCCCGTCAGGCTTGCCGCATATTGGCACATTCGGCGAAGTGGCCCGCACCACCATGGTACGCCGGGCTTTTGAACTGATGAGCGACGTGCCAACGCGATTATTGGTGTTCTCGGATGACATGGACGGAATGCGCAAGATTCCGGATAATGTTCCCGATAAGTCTTTCCTCGAACCGCACCTCCATAAGCCACTCACATCTGTGCCTAATCCTTTCGGTGGTGATTACGAAAGCTTTGGTCATCATAACAATGCCATGCTGCGGCGGTTTCTGGACACGTTTGGCTTTCAATATGAGTTCGGCTCGGCCACTGAGTATTACAAGTCTGGCAAATATGATGACATGTTGATCCGCGCTTTGGAGAAATATGATGCCATCATGGGTGTGATGTTGCCGTCTCTTGGTGAAGAGCGCCAAGCCACCTATTCGCCCTTCCTGCCAATCTCGCCGATTTCTGGCCGGGTGCTTTATGTGCCGATGAAGGCCATTGATGCCAAAAGAGGAACTATCACATTTGCCGATGAAGATGGAACTGAAGTCACGTTAGACGTGCGCGGTGGACGCACCAAACTACAGTGGAAGCCTGATTTTGGAATGCGCTTTGCGGCTTTAGGCGTAGATTTTGAAATGTTCGGCAAGGACCATCAATCCAACGCGCCGATCTATGATCGCAATTGTGAAATTCTGGGTGGAGTGGCCCCTGAGCATTATGTCTATGAGTTATTCTTGGATGATAAGGGCCAGAAGATTTCAAAATCAAAAGGCAACGGACTTACGATTGATGAATGGCTGACATATGCCGACACAGATTCACTTTCGCTTTACATGTACAATCGCCCGCGCGAAGCCAAGAGGCTGTACTTTGATGTGATCCCGCGCGCAGTTGACGAATATGCGCAGCATTTGGCGGGTTATCACAAGCAGACTGAACCTAAAGACCACTTGATGAACCCGACATGGCACATTCATGAGGGCCATCCGCCTGTGCCGGAAACGGGAGGGGTGACGTTAGCACTCTTGTTGAATTTGGTATCAGTTGCCAACACGGAAGATAAGTCGGTGCTTTGGGCTTTCCTCAAGCGCTATATGCCAGCGATGGACCCTGCTACGCATCCGCGTCTGGATAAGATGGTGGGTTATGCCATTCGATATTATTTGGACTTTGTAAAGCCCAACAAAATTTATCGCGCCTGCACGGAGGATGAGGCTGTGGCTTTGCGCGATCTTAACGCGGCACTGGGAGAGTTGCCGGAAGGTTCAACCCCGGAAGCCATTCAACAAAAGGTTTATGATATTGGCCGCCGTGAACCTTTTACGGTGACCCAAAAAGACGGCACCATTGGTGTGGGGCAAACATGGTTCAACATGCTCTATCAAGTGTTGCTCGGCGAAGAGCGTGGACCAAGGTTCGGTTCGTTTGCGGCGCTTTATGGTTTGAGCAACACGCGCGGGTTGATTGATAAGGCGCTTAAGGGTGAGCTGGGAAAAGGTTGATTACTGGCTCGCCCAAATAATTCGTGCCATCCAATCCACGTCTTTCATGTCCAAAATTTTGGTTTCGTGTTCGGGGTTAAAAGAACCAAGCTCTAAGGTTCTGGCGGTTTGGCGTTGCATGATTTTGGCCATTACTTGACCATCGGCAGTGCGCACAACAACACGGTCGCCTTTTCTGATGGTTGCTGCCGGAGACACCACGATTGTGTCGCCTTCGCGATAAACCGGTGCCATTGAATCTCCAGTGATTTCCAAGCCGTAAGCTGCAGCATCTGTCACCCCCGGCACATCAATTTCTTCCCAGCCATTGCCAGCGGGAAAACCGGAATCATCAAAGAAACCGCCCTTGCCAGCTTTGGCAAAACCCAACATGGGAATTTGTTTGAGGCGCGGGGGTTGGCCTTTGCGGCCTGACAGCAAATCCATAAATTCCTCAACATTGGCACCCGCCGCATTGAGCACCCGCGAGATTGACTCCATGGTGGGCCAGCGTGGCCTGCCATCAGGGCCTGTGCGTTTTGAAGGGTTGAACGATGTGGGATCTAAGCCCGATTTTTTGGCTAGACCTGAAGCAGAATAGCCATACCGCTCAGCAATTGTATCAATTGCCGCCCAAACTTGCTTGTGCGTAAACATTTCTCCGCCTCCATCTTCAATGACTATTGGCCTTTAATAGGAACCTATACCTTTTATGGAAGTGGTTGTCTAGAGCGCTGAAGCTGCTATTGCTTCGGCTGACTGAGGAGTTTGACGTGGGCGTATTTTATAAAATTACGACTGAGGATGAATGGAAAGTGGCTGAAGACGCTGGTTCATTTTTGGGATCAGCCTTAGATTTGAAAGATGGTTTCATTCACCTTTCAACTGTTGATCAAATGCGCGAAACAGCGCGGTTGCATTTTGCGGGTCAGGAGAATTTGGTCTTAGTTGCCGTGGCAGAGTCCAGCGTTGCTGACGCCTTAAAATGGGAGGCTTCGCGCGGGGGCAAATTGTTTCCGCATGTCTTTACTGCTCTTGATCCTAAAACCGTGCTGTGGGTGAAGCCTTTGCCATGGGACGGCACTGCTCACATTTTTCCAGAGGAACTGTAAGAATGTCGTTGGCTAAATTGGGTTTCGCGTTGGCCAAACCAATTCTGCACCGCATGGATGCTGAACAGGCACACGGGTTGACCATTGCTGGCTTAAAAACGGGACTGGTGAAAGCTTCATCGCCGAAAAATTGGCCAAGTTTGCAAACAAACTTATTTGGGTTGTCATTTCCAAATCCGTTGGGACTTGCCGCAGGATTCGATAAAAATGCTGAGGTGCCGGATGCCATGTTGCATCTGGGGTTTGGTTTTGTTGAAATCGGAACTGTGACGCCTTTGGCGCAAGCGGGAAATCCAAAGCCCCGTTTATTTCGCCTCAGCGAAGATCAAGCGGTGATCAACCGCATGGGGTTTAACAATGAAGGCCATGCGGCCGTTCGCAAGCGCCTTGAGGGGCGGAGGCAACGCGGCGGTATTGTGGGTATCAATATTGGTGCCAACAAAGAATCTGTCGACCGGATTGAAGATTACGTCAAAGGGGTTCAAAGTTTTGGCGATCTGGCAAGTTATATCACCATTAACATTTCCTCGCCCAACACGCCGGGCTTGCGCAATTTGCAAGGGCTGCATGATTTGCAAAAATTGTTAGAGCGGATCAATGCAGTTCGCCCCTCTGATCTGCCGATGCTTTTAAAAATTGCGCCTGATCTTTCGCAAGATGAATTGAGCGATATCGCAAGCGCCTGTTCGGGCGGCACTGTAGACGGAGTTATTATTTCAAACACAACGCTTGGCAGATTAAATTTGAAGTCACCGCTCAAAACTGAAGCCGGCGGATTATCGGGCAAGCCCTTGTTTGACCTTGCGACACAAACACTTTCAAATTTCTATCACTTAACTAATGGCCGCATTCCTTTGATCGGAGTGGGCGGTGTTTCAGACGCTGAAACGGCTTTTGCAAAAATTCAAGCAGGGGCCAGCCTTGTTCAACTCTATTCCGCTTTGGTATTTAGAGGACCGGGTCTTGTGACCGATATTTGCGATGGCCTTGTAGAAAAACTTGCCGCGCTCAACATAAGCCACATCAAAGACGCAGTGGGCTTAAGTCTACAGAGGTGAGGCTGGCAAATAGCGCGCGATAATTTTTTCGGCTTCGCCACTTTCGGAAACCCGGTCGAGGCCAAAATCAAAATACTCCCGCAGAGTCTCATGGTCTTGCCTGATTAAAAAAGACAAGCCACGGGTAAATGTAGGACGGTCGATAAATCTTTGGCCTAAACTCGCGCAACATTGGCGAGAGGCTGTGCCTTTTAACCAAAACTCCGCGTGAACTGAATCGGTGAAGGCAGCATCCAACATACCAGTGCGCAGAGATTCAAACATTTCTGTTTCGGTTGGAAATGGCGTGAGCGCTGAGCGATCATAATAGTGCTCGAGAAAGGCTTGATGGCTGGTGCCTGAGACAAAACCAATTCGGCGGCCCGCCATGGTTCGAATATCAGGGCTTTCAAAAGGCATTCCAATGCGTGTTAAAAATCGGCTGGTCGAAAAATAATAGGGTCTCGTCAAAATGGTTTTTTCAAGCATTTTGGGTGTCAAGCGGAGTCCTGAAATCACCGCATCGCCGTCGCCGCGTATCAGGCTGGGGACTAAATCTGAAAACGGGATTGCCTTAACTTCACACACCAAATGCGCTTCCGCACAGGCCTGAAAAGCCATTTCGACTGACAGACCAACAATCTTTCCTTCGGCATTCTTATAGCTAAATGGTGCGAAGTCTTCGTCTGTCAACAGTTTGACTGGGCCAGAAATGGTTTCGAGTGGAGCTACTGCGCCTGAATCGATATGCCTAAACTTTGGATAAACCGCATCGTCGGCCCGGGCGTTGCCACCCCCACTTAATGCAATCAATAATTGCAATACAATCCAAAAATACACTCTAGATGCGGTTGTCATCGTTCAATTTCGCGTTTTAGTTACATTGTCCAGAAGGCGTCGACCGGGCAAGGGGTAGAATATGGCGGCTCAGCTATACCAGTTTGTACAGAGTAAGGAAGTATCAGCTTTTGATCCGCCAGATGCGGCTTTAACGCCTGATGATTTGCATGATCTTCCCTTGCATCATTTGGAACCTGCTCTTGAACGGCTATCGGCGGCGGACAAAGTAGACCTTTTGCAAAACAAGATTTTTCCGGTCGCCTATTTTCCAAATACAACGCTTTATGGTGCTGCAGGAGAGCAAGCGCGCATCAATGCTATAGCCAGTGGCAAGAAAATAATTGCAAGGGTTGAGCCTTCAACCTTGGCAATTGCGATCAAGCGCAAATTGGGAGGAGAACTTCTCAACACTGCAATTCACTCATTGCGCAACACTAAACCTGGCCAATCCGCTTTCAAGCGCATGTCGCTTGCCCAAGTATTTTGCATCAGTGTTTTGATTGGTCTGGTTGGTTTAATTTATAACAACCTGTCATCCGAAATTTTTTACAGCGCAGTCAGCTTTGTATCTGGGTTATTTTTTATTCTGATTATTTCTCTGCGGGTTTTATGTTTGTTTGAAAATAAGCCCCTGCCAGTCGTCAAGCCTCAAGATTTTTCCAATGACGACCTTCCAATTTACACAGTTCTGGTTCCGGTGTTTCGTGAAACACGAATTCTCCCGCAACTGATCGGCGCACTTTCAAGACTCAATTATCCACGGTCAAAATTGGATATCAAAATTATATTGGAAGAAACCGACATCGCCATGCAAAGAGCGATTGCAACTTTGCATTTGCCTGAGCATTTTGATGTGATTGTGGTTCCAGCAGGATCACCGCAAACCAAGCCTCGTGCCTTAAATTATGCCTTGCAATTTGCGCGTGGAAGTTTGCTCACCATTTTTGATGCTGAAGATGTGCCCGAGCCCATGCAACTGCAAAAAGCCGTTCTGAGCTTTGCAACAAAGCCCGAAAGAATTGCTTGCTTGCAGGCGGAATTGGCTTTCTACAATCCAAATGAAAACTGGCTGACGCGCGGTATTATGGCGCAAATGCCACAAGCGGTTTAGCGGGTGCAACACCACCTCCGAGAGGGGGTGAGTGATGCTATCGCTAGCTCTTGGGATTTTCTGGTGTTTGGTTCTCTGCAATGAGCCGACCTTCATTGTCGGCAATAAGTTTGAAAGGCAAGGTTTGTTGTTTTCCGAAAACATCGGTCCACGTTACTTCACCCCGCAATTCCGTTCGGAAAACACCGAAGGACATAATGCTGGAAAAGGAAGTGCCCGTGAGAACGTCAAGAGAAACCCAAGCGAGCTTGCAAACACCGGACTCTCCTGCGGCAATAAGTGGGCCGGGTTTTTTACTTCGTCTTTCAATAAATTTGGCGTTTGCGCCAGCAATGGGATCAACCGTCAAGAGGCCCGATCTCAAGATCAGGTGCAAGGAGGACTTAGCAATTACATTCGATGCAGGGGATTGGCCCTTGTTTATCAATTTGATATTTACTTCACAGGAAATGCGAGAATATTCGATCTCCCCCCCAATACAAGTAAGATAGGCCCGCACTTGCGCTTCGCCAGTCTTGCGGGAAACGTCGATAGCTCTTTCACTGACATCTCGCTGTTTCTCGCCTGCAAGCCAGAGGCGGTCTGTGGACACCCAAAGCCGCCAAGTGAAGATGGCCAAGAGAATGGTACTAAAAGCAGTGATGGCCGACTCGTGTTTGTCAAAAATATCTACAAGCCCCACAACCCACCCACTGACAAAATCATTGTTGGTGCATTCATTATTATTGTTGCAGGGATTGTAATATTGGGCGCTCTCCCAAGAGATTAGCCACAAAGCGAAGAAACAAAGTAAGACCGAAAGAACAACTTTCTTCGCCATAAATAATCAGCCACCCGCCTTAAATTTCCTCCAGCCTAACATTTTGTATGCCAATTGCCACTAGGGCAGCCAGGTAAAATGGTGTTGCAAATGTTCCTCTGGCTAGCTTGTTCGCAATGCTGGCTTTGGTTTCTTTAAACCCGTGCGCTTTCATCTTTTCAGCCAATTGATCGTAGGTC
>JANOXS010000032.1:0-78179 GCA_031418535.1 Hyphomicrobiales bacterium
GCCGAGGCGTGACCCCGGCAGACCTCGAAGCCGCAACCGCTTGCGGGGCGCTTCAGGATTCGCGGTATCTGTAGCCGACACCATAGAGGGTTTCGATCGCGTCGAACTCAGGGTCCACCTCGCGGAACTTCTTCCGCATGCGCTTGATGTGGCTGTCGATGGTGCGGTCATCGACATAGACCTGATCATCATAGGCAGCGTCCATCAATGAATCGCGGCTTTTCACAATGCCGGGGCGCAGGGCCAAGGCTTGCAAAATCAAAAATTCGGTCACTGTCAAAGTCACATTTTGGCCAACCCACGTGCAGGCGTGGCGATCTGAATCCATGACCAATTTTCCACGTTCAATAATTTTGCTGGCATCGGTTTGCACGGGCGTTCCATCGCGCGGCACAGCGCGGCGCATGACTGCCTTAACCCGCTCGACCAACAGGCGTTGCGAGAATGGTTTTTTTACAAAATCATCGGCACCCATTTTGAGGCCAAATAACTCGTCAATTTCATCATCTTTTGAAGTGAGAAAAATCACTGGCAAATCTGTCTTCTGGCGAATGCGGCGCAGAAGTTCCATGCCGTCCATGCGTGGCATTTTAATATCGAAGATCGCCATATCTGGCGGATTGTCTTGCAGGCCTTGAAGAGCTGCAGCGCCATCATTGTATTTTTGCACGGTATAGCCTTCGGCCTCCAGTACCATACCAACTGAGGTGAGAATGTTGCGATCGTCGTCTACTAAAGCCACTATCGGCATCTGGATTCTTCCTGTTATTGTCGTTTAAGTTCGATAGGTATGAAACTAGAACAAATTGTGGCGGAGACATTAACGCCGAAAGCAGCAAAATGATAGACACTGTGAAAACTGTTTTACAGCGCGCGAAAACCGGAACACTCTCAGTGATTGATTTCGAAACTGCAGCCCCGTTTGGCGCATTGGTGAATGTGGCCACTGATGAAGCGGGCTTGCCGCTTTTATTGCTCTCGCGGCTGGCACGGCACACCAAATCACTTTTGCAAAATCCGGAAGCCAGTCTTTTGGTTTCAGAACTGCCCACCGATGGCGATCCGCTCACCGGGTTTCGGGCCACACTTGTTGGTGAAATGGCGGAAATAAAAACTGACGCGGCTCGCTATATTAGTCATCATCCCTATGCCGAACTTTATGCAGGCTTTGATGATTTTGGCTTTTGGCGCATGACTCCGCGTATGGTTTATGTGGTGGCAGGATTTGGCCGGATTAAGAGTTTCACGGCCAAAGAAATTTTTGGCTAGACTGTTAAATCGGCTGCAACACTTTCTTCAATCACACTTTTGATATTCAACAGGTCATTGCTGGCGATCCAGTTTTTAGCATATGCCAAATCAAAACCGTGCCCGAGCCAGCGCGCAATGAGGCGCTGCTCCAATTCCTCAATCGGCTCAGACAGAAAAATTGTAAAATCAAAGAGTGGTTTCAAGGCGGCCCAAGGTTGTTGGTTCAGCAAAAGGTAATTGCCTTCGACAAAAATAAATTTGGCTTTGTCGGTCACTAAATCTGCGGCCGCACGAGACAGCTCCATCGTGCGATCAAAAACCGGAATGGCAATTTCTGGTTCACGGGATTTAATGCGGCGAAGCAAAACTTCAAAGCCGTGCACATCATAAGTGTGTGGCGCGCCCTTTCTTGAGCGGTGGCCTCGCGCGTTTAAAATCACATCATCAAAATGAAAGCCATCCATGGGAACCACAATTGCAGTCTCACCAAGGGCCATCATGGCATTGCACAAATTATGCGCGAGGGTGGATTTGCCTGATGCCGGAGCGCCAGCAACGCCCACCATATAACGCAAAGCCTCACCCGATTTTTCGCGGATGAGGCCTGCAAGTTTCTCGGTATCAACCATCAATCAGCCATCAATTCCTTCGGCGGTTCTTTGGCGCCCGTCATAAAGGCAACAGCATCTGACATGGAAAATTCTTTTGGATTGATCACACACAACCGTCGCCCAAGTCGGTGAATGTGGATGCGGTCAGCAACTTCAAACACGTGCGGCATGTTGTGTGAAATGAGCACGATCGGCAGACCACGTTTGCGTACGTCTTGAATCAGCTCAAGCACGCGGCGCGATTCTTTAACTCCTAGAGCAGCTGTCGGTTCGTCCATGATAACAACTTTGGAACCAAAAGCGGCAGCGCGTGCCACGGCAACACCCTGACGCTGACCCCCTGACAGAGTTTCGACAGGTTGGCTGATGTTTTGAATAGTCATCAAACCAAGTTCAGTGAGTTTGTCACGGGCCATTTTTTCCATAGCTTTGCGGTCAAGCATTCTGAACCACTTGCCCATGAAACCTTTGTCGATGAGTTCGCGGCCCATGAACATGTTGTCTGAGATTGACAGCGCCGGTGACAATGCCAAGTTTTGATAAACCGTTTCAATGCCAGAGTTGCGAGCATCCAAAGGTGATTTGAAATGTACCGATTTTCCTTCGAGGGTGATTTCGCCTTCGTCTGGGGTGACGGCGCCACATATTGCTTTGATGAGCGAGGTCTTGCCCGCACCGTTATCGCCGATCACCGCCAGCACTTCTGCTGGATAGAGATCAAAGTTTGCGTGATCCAGCGCCGTTACGCGGCCATAACGCTTGACCAAATTGCGTGTGGTCAAAATTGGAACACGAGCCGCAGCGACCTTAGCGGTGGGCGCTGCTTCTTTCACAAATGTTGCACGTGCAGCTGGCTTGGTTGTCGCTGCTTTTTTCACAGCGGCCTTTGGTGCAGCTTTCTTAATGGTTTTCTTTGCCATGATTATGCCGAAGCCTTTCTGATCCATTGGTCAATTGCAACGGCGGTGATGATGAGAATACCAACCGTAAAATCCTGCCACAAAACATCGACGCGAGAGAGCGAAAGTCCATTTCGGAAGACACCCACGATGAGAGCGCCGAGCACTGAGCCAACGATCGAGCCGCGTCCTCCAAACAACGACGTGCCACCAATCACCACAGCCGTAATACTATCGAGATTTGCCGTTTCGCCCGCGAGAGGCGTGACGGTGCCGCCCACGCGACCAATCAAGGTGAGTGCGCCAAAAGCACCGATAATGCCTGCTACTGTGTAGGCGGAGCGCAGAATACGGTCGGTTTGGACACCGGCAAGCAGGGCTGATTCAGCGTTGTCGCCGATCGCATAGAGGTGACGACCCCACGCAGTTCGGTTTAGGACATACCACATAAGGGCTGCCAAAAGCAGGAAACAAACACCGCCAACTTTAAGTGTAGCACCCGCAAACATGCTTTCTTTATCCAGAACTTTGATGATGTCCCAGCCGAGAACAATTAAATTTGGTGCTACTTTTTCTGTGTCTGTCGCACGAATGGACTCGGACGCAGAGTACCAAATCTTAAGGGCGGAAAAAATATACAAGGTGCCAAGCGTCACAATGAAAGGCGGCAGGCGCAAGCGCGTTACAAACACGCCGTTGAGATAACCCATTGCGGCACCGGCAAATCCACCAGTCAGTACAGCCAATGGCACTGGCACGCCAGTCTGTACCGCAAGCTTACCCATGACGATTGAGGCCAGAACCATGATGGCACCGATCGACAGATCAATGCCGGCAGTTAAAATGATGATCGTTTGCGCAATGGCGATGATACCAATCACAGTCACCTGTTGGAAAACGATGGAGAGATTGTTGGCGGTAAAAAACCGACCATCTGACGTGAAGCTGAAAATGAAAATTGAGAGAAGCAAAACAAAGACAGGAATTGCTGTGTTGTAAGCTTGCAGAAACTGCTGCAGTTTTTTAATGATGCCATCAGGCTGAGTTTCAAACTCAGCAACTTTGGTATCAGCCTTATTTAAGGTCGCTTCAAAATCAGAAATAACTTTGGTTGGTGCTGGTTTCTCGTTCATTGCCGTCCCCTTAACATATCCCTGGCGTGTGGCCCGCTCATTACGATGAAGGGCGACTATAACAGCCGCCCTTCATTTATTTCAACTCAAATATTGCAGTGGATATTAGCCCCAGCAGATCTTTGAACCTTCAGCCGAAGTGATCGAAGGAACGCCTTCTACTGGCTTGTCGGTGATCAATTGAACGCCTGTGTTGAAGTAGTTCAGGCCATCCGAGTTCTTTGGCTTTGTGCCATCTTTTGCGAAAGCAGCAACGGCTTCTACGCCCTTGGATGCCATCAACAATGGGAACTGCATGGATGTTGCACCGATGATGCCGTCAGTTACTGACTTCACACCTGGGCAGCCACCGTCTACTGAAACGATGAGAGCTTGCTTTTCTTTGCCAGCAGCTTTCATGCCTTGGAAGGCGCCTTCAGCAGCTGGTTCATTGATGGTGTAGATCACGTTCATGTCTGGGTTTTTGCCGAGCAAGTTTTCAGCAGACTTCAAACCACCTTCTGGGTTTGCACCTGAAGATTCATGACCGATCACGCGGGTATCTGTTTCTGAACCCATAACCTTAAGGTCTGGAACTTCAATGCCGAAGCCTTTGAGGAAGCCAGTGTCACGAGCAACGTCAACCGAGATGTTGTCTTTGTTGATGTCGAGCATGCCGATCTTGGCAGACTTGGCAGCTTCTGCGCCCATAGTTGCAAACGCCCATTTGCCGATCAAAAGACCAGCTTCAAAGTTGTCTGTTGCGAATGTTGTGTCAGCAGCATCAGCATCACCAATTGGTGTGTCGAGGGCGATAACCAACAAGCCAGCAGCGCGAGCGGCTTTGAGAGCAGGAATGACTGAATCGTTTGATGCAGTGATCAGAATGCCCTTGTGGCCTGCAGCAACGCAGTTTTCAATGGCTTCGATTTGTGGAGCAGCATCACCGTCAACTTTACCAGCAGAAGCAGCGAACTCAACGCCGAGTTCTTTTGCTTTGGCTTCAGCGCCTTCCTTCATTTTTACGAAGAATGGGTTTGTGTTGTTCTTGGTGATCAAGCATACGCCGCCGCCAGCAAATGCTGCTGAAGACAGGCCGATGAGTGCTACGCCGACGAGGGCAGATTTAAGAATTGACTTCATTAGAATTCCTCCCATGGAACGGCCCCTTTGGGCCAAAAGTAACAACTGATTAAAATATGATTGTAGGGCAGACATTATTCGCCTGACCTGCTTTCATTTCGCATCATGGACGGAAAAATGAGAACCTGTCAATAAGTAAATCCAAATGATTTATTATTTGACAGTTAAAGTTCCTTGAGAGAAAGTCCGTTCAAAGGGCCAAAATTGCCGGGCATAACGGCAAAGCAGGATATTAACGTGAATCTCGAACGCATCATTGGCGACAAGGGCTCAACATCTGGCCCAACCTTGGCGCGTGGCACAACCCAAAGTGGGGTTAGGCTCTATAACGAACGACTTGTGCTCTCGCTCGTCCGGCAATATGGAGCCGTGCCCAAAGCTGAATTGGCGCGCTTGACTGGATTGTCGGCACAAACTGTTTCAGTGATCGTGCGTTTACTTGAAAAAGACAATCTATTGGTCAAAGGCAAACCTATGCGCGGAAAAGTGGGGCAACCGCTTACCCCATTTACACTGAACCCTGACGGTGCGTTTTCAATTGGATTGAAAGTAGGGCGGCGATCAGGTGATTTGCTGCTGCTTGATCTGTGCGGAAATGTTCGAGCTACCGTTCGCCAAGCTTATCATTTTCCATCACCCACAGAATTTTTGGAATTTGCGCAAAATGGCATTGCTAAATTGGTAGCAAGTCTACCTGAAAACCTTCGCCCGCGCATTTCTGGTCTTGGCATTGCAGCCCCATTTGAACTGTGGAACTGGGAAGAGGAAGTTGGTGCGCCGCATGAAGTCTTGGAAGCATGGCGTGGCTTTGAATTGGTCGACGAGCTTTCCAAGTTGTGTAATTTCCCGGTTTTCTCGTGCAATGATGCGACGGCTGCTTGTGCTGCTGAATTGTTTTTTGGCCGCGGCCACGAATTTAGAGATTTTGCCTATTTCTATATCGGATTTTTTATTGGCGGAGGCATTGTGATCAATGGCTCGCTGCTGCAAGGCCGCACGGGCTATGCAGGGGCTATGGGCCCTATTCCCGTTCCCGGTGCCAATGGCACAGAGCAACTCATCCGCCATGCCTCGACTTATAAATTAGAAAGAATGTTGACTGCCGAAGGTCGTGATCCCCTGTTGTTATCGCGCAACATCGGCGACTGGTCGCAAATTGGCGCAGCCCTTGATGCCTGGATAAACTTAACGGCGCAAAGCTTGGCCTATGCCAGTTTGGTTGCGGCTTCTGTTATGGAATTTGAAGCGATCGTCATCGACGGTGCAATTCCCGCCGATGTGCGAAAACGCATTGTTGCAGGAGTTGCAAACAAACTGCTGGAACTTGATCAACGCGGTATTGCGCCGCTTAAAATTGTTGAGGGTTTAATTGGCACTGATGCCAGAGCCAAAGGAGCTGCCAGCTTGCCCTTATTTGCTAATTTTATTATTGACCGCGACGTTTTATTTAAAGAGGCCAACCATGCTTAAAGGACTAAACCCGCTTCTTGGACCAGAGCTCTTGAAAGTGCTGCGGGCGATGGGGCATGGCGATGAGATTGCCATTGTCGATGGTAACTATCCGGCCGACACGGATGCAAAGCGCTTGGTGCGGGCTGATGGTCATAGTGCCACTGATTTATTGGATGCAATTTTATCGGTGATGCCGCTTGATGAGATGGTGCCCAAATGTGCTTTTAGGCCAGCCGCCAACAATGATCCCGAACGCATTGATCCCGTTTTTCAAGACTTTGCAACTGTGGTCAAAAAATGGGAACCCAATCGTCACATTTCTGTGTTGGTCGGCGATGATTTTTATGCCCGTGTCAAAGGCTGCTATGCCATTGTGGCCACGAGCGAAGCGCGGCTTTACGGCAATATCGTTTTGAGAAAAGGTGTGGTACATCCGTCGTGATTATACGGAGTTTCCCTTGAAGACTTTTTCTGAACTTACCGAACAAGAAATTATTGCATTGGCTATTTCCAGTGAAGATGATGATGCACGAGCTTATGCTGGCTTTGCCCATGCGCTGATGGGTGATTATCCCGCTTCTGCCAAAGTATTTGTCGAGATGGCAGAGGAAGAGCATGAGCATCGCCGAAGCTTGACTGAACTTTATCGTAAGAAATTTGGCGATTATGTGCCGCTGATCAGACGCGCAGACATCAATGGATTTGTGAAGCATAAGCCAGCTTGGACACTCAACAAGCTTGGAATTGATGCCATGCGCAAACGCGCTGAAGTGATTGAACTTGAGAATTATCGGTTTTACACACAAGCCGCCGAAGGCTCGTCTGATCCACAAGTTAAGAAACTGCTGAGTGCTTTAGCTGCTGCCGAAAAAGGCCACGAGTCGCTTGCCTCAAAGCTTGGTCTTGAACACGTCAACACCGATGCAAAGGTTGACGAGAATGAAACCCAACGCCGCTTGTTTTTGCTGCAAGTTGTGCAACCGGGCCTCGTTGGCTTGATGGATGGTTCGGTTTCGACTTTGGCCCCAATTTTCGCTGCGGCCTTTGCCACCAATAATACGTTCCAAACTTTTCTGGTGGGCGTTGCTGCCTCCATTGGTGCTGGTATTTCAATGGGGCTTGCTGAAGGTCTCTCGGATGACGGCAAACTCACGGGGCGTGGTCATCCGCTGATCAGAGGTTTGGCTTCCGGCATTATGACTGCTGTTGGCGGACTTGGACATACGCTGCCGTTCTTGCTGACTGATTTCCATTCAGCATTTATCTTGGCTGTGCTGGTTGTCATTGTTGAACTTGGAATTATATCGTGGATCCGCTGGAAATATATGGACACGCCATTTGTGAGAGCGGCATTACAAATCGCCGTCGGCGGATTGCTCGTTTTCCTTACGGGTATATTTATCGGCAGCGCTTAGACACCCAACTTCACGCCGGCATTCACATATCCTTGTGGCAGATCACCTTTTAAATTGGTGACGCGCTTATGGAGGATGCAGTCTAGGATTTGATCCACCGCCTGCTTTGCAGCTGCGACGCGCGAAGGATGATCGGTATCTGCCGCCGCATGTGGCAGGAGTGAGAGGCGGCCTGGATATTTTGTAGCCAGTGGCAAGTAAGGCTGCAATGGGCCACTTAAAGTTCCGTCCTGAGCTTTAAAAATATCTGCATCAATTGCGGCATGGCCAATACGGCCTTCGGCGAGCGCAAAGTCCAATGCTGCCACATCAACACATTCGCCGCGGTCATAATTCAACAATACCGCATTCAAGTTCATCGCACTCAGAATTTCCGAATTTATGATGTCGGCATTGGCATATTTTTTTGTGTCCGCTTTGAACGTACCCAATCCCAGATGCACGCTTAGCACATCGGAATTTTGGGCTGCCGTTTTGGCAGTTGCCGCATACATAAAACCATCGGCTTCGATGCGAGCTTGATGGGCAGCGCGCGCATATATTTTTACAATCATCCCAAAGGCTGCTGCAAGTTTTGCAACTTCACGGCCAATATTACCAAAGCCCAGAATGGCCATGGTTTTGCCTTCTAGTTTTTCTGTGGGATACTCACGCAGATTTTTGCCCGTATCAAAATCTCCACTTGTGCTGCGGATATGCAAGTCATCAACTGGCAAATCAGGGCGCACTCGTAAAAGTGCTTTAAATGTCATTTGTGCCGTTGCCCTGCTGTTAAAGCCGGGCGTGTTCATTAAGGGTGCGATGCCACCATCGCCGTTTCCACCGCCCCAAGATGCAGAACCCATATTGCCGGTGCCTGCCCCCATGCGCACGCCCCCAAGCTTAAACTCAGATCGTTTTGGTATAAATGTAGCGGCGGCGATTACAGCATCAAATTGACCGTGTTCAGTCAGCGCTAAAATTTCTTCTTCAGTTGAAAGATCAGGCAAATAGACAAAATGAATTTTCTGATCATCGGCAAAGTCGACAAGACCAACATGAAATTTTGCGCCCTTTGACTCAATGTAAGTTCTCACCTCCGAAGGATCTGGATTGGAATTTTCATCAAATTTCAATCCGACCAAATCACAAATGAGAACTTTTACTGTCACGGCACTTATTGTTGTTCAACCAACCTGATGAGCATAGCCACTTCGCGGGCCAATTTTTCGTCGCCCTTCATTTGCTCATCAATTTTGCGTACGGCATGAAGCACAGTTGAATGGTCACGACCCCCGAATCTGCGACCAATTTCAGGTAATGATCGTGCAGTTAATTTCTTGGCAAGATACATGCCGATTTGACGCGGCACCACCACCGCACGCGCACGACGTGGTGACAACAAATCAGTGCGGCCCACATTGTAATGGCGGCCTACAATTTTCAAAATATCATCAATCTTGATACGGCCCAAATCTGCCGTGCCCACAGCATCGCGCAAAACCATGGAAGCAAGATCAAGTGTGATCGGCGATTTATTAAATTGCTGGTAGGCCATGACGCGGTTGAGCGCGCCCTCCAATTCACGGCCACCACCAGTGATGCGGTTAGCAATCAATTCTAAAATCTCAGCAGGTATGGCCGCAGAAATATCACCGTTGAGCATTGCGTTATGACGCACATCTAAAATCTTGCGGCGCTGGTCCAAGTCTGGTGTTTCAATATCGATTACCAATCCCCCCATCAGGCGCGAGCGCATCCGCTGATCAATCGTATCAAGTTGGGCTGGCGGCACATCGGCTGCCACTACGACCTGACGCTTTGCGTCAACCAGAGAGTTAAATGCATGACAGAATTCTTGCTGAATGGCTTTACCTTGCAGGAACTGGAAATCATCAATCAACAACACATCGATCGACTGGAATTGATCTTTAAACGCCAATGTATCGCGCTGGCGGATGGCATGAATGAAGCCATACATAAAGCGCTCGGCTGTAAGCAATAAAACTTTGCGGTTAGGCTGCGTGGTCCGAATGTGTTGCGCGAGGGCATTGAGCAAATGGGTTTTGCCGAGGCCTGCTGCTGAATGGATGAACAGTGGATTGAAGGTAAGGGCGGCGCCTGTTGGAGCATTGGCCACACGCATGGCAGCGGCATGGGCCAATTGGTTGGAGGAGCCAACGATGAATGAGCCAAAAGTTTGGCTTTCATCTAATGAACTTGAACGCTCTGGATTCAAAAAAGTTTGAATTTGGGCGGCAACGGCCGTGTTTCGTTCGGGTGCTGGTGCTGCTTGGCGCGCGAGTTCAGAGGCCGCTTGGGCAGTTATACGCGCAGCTTCGCCTTGAATGCGCACCCGCACTTGAACGCCTTCTAAAGGACCAAATTCGGATTCGGCAGCATTCTGCAATTTAGAAATATAGTGATTTTCAATCCAACTGCGCAAAAACCGCGTTGGGACTGAGACAATGAGTTGGCCTTGGGTGCAATCTTCGGCATCCATACGGGCAAACCAGCTGTTGAAAAGATCGTCACCAAGTTCGGCCTTCAAACGTTGAGCAATACGTTGCCATTGTTCTTTAATCTGTCCCAGCTTTAAGTTTGTCGCTTGGATCATTGTTGTTGTCGTCATTTAGAAGCCGCCCCTATCCCAAGATTACAACCACTTCCGCCCCTTGCCCCAAAGCAAGAGTATGAAATGTTGCCGATTTAAAAATTTATATTACTTTAGCCGCAACGCCTGTTTTCTGCCGGCTAACCAAACGCCTCTATGTTACCCAACTCTGTCCATACAAACGTCTCCTGAACCCTAGACTTAGTTTCTAGTGTTATTGTGTTTTATAACTTGCGCCATTCATACAAACGCCAAAAAGCACTTTGCAATTTACAGTCGCCCCCAGATTTGAATTCTCAGCTAATCTCTGAACCTTCTATCTGAAAAAGAGGCTAACCAAGTGAGAGAGTTTATTGCAACCTGATTCAGCATAAGCTCCGTACACGGAGCAGAGAATTTACTTCAAGTAGCTGAATTTTTAGTGAGATTTTTGTTGTAAGATATTGATAATTATAGATTAAAAATATTGGTTTGAAGCACTCTTCAGTTCCACAATGCGAGTTTTTGAACCGTTTCAGAGGCGATCGTTAACAGTTTCTTAACAGTAAATTATTCCTACTTATTCCAAGTTGATGATTCAAAAAGGTAATTTTTGCCAGCATCATTCCGTGTCCGGACAAATAAAAACGCCGCTGACAATGCCAGCGGCGTTTACAATCTGATTTACCTGAAAATTGATCAGGTTAAGCAGTTTAGCCTTGCATAGCGCGGACGCGCAATGTGAGGCGAGAAACTTTACGTGAAGCGGCGTTCTTATGCATAATGCCCTTTTGGGCACCGCGCATCACTTCAGGGGTTGCTACAGCAAGAGCCGCAACAGCATCAGCTTTTACGCCGGCAACGATTGCTTCTTCAACTTTACGCACTTGGCTGCGGATGCGGCTGGTGCGGTTCTTGTTTACTTCGGCCCGACGCGCTGATGCACGAGTGGCTTTCTTGGCTGATGATGTATTGGCCATAAGAGTTCCTGATTTTACAAAAAGATACGGCGCAAAGTTGCCTCTGCACCCGTGTGATGGCGGGCTTATAGGTAAGGAAATCGCATCCGTCAATTGCTAGTCGCAAGAGAATTTGCGATCTACAGTCTCGATTTATTCAAGCTTAAGCGGCATTATGGTCGTTAAGTGGGAGAGAATGTTGCGAATGTATAGTGAAATAAAGCCTTGGGGGGCCTTTCATATCTTAGATGAACACCCCGGTTTTAAGGTGAAACGCCTAGTTGTGAAGGAAGGCGGCCAACTTTCGCTGCAAAGTCACAAACATCGCAGTGAACATTGGACGGTTGTTAATGGTACGGCAACGGTGACCGTGGGCGACACAGTGCAATTGATGGTGCGCGGACAAGCCATTGATATTCCGCTGGGAGCTAAACACCGCCTCGAAAATTTCCATCACGGTGAAGTTGAAATCATCGAAGTGCAGTTTGGGAGTTATCTGGAAGAAGATGACATTACCCGCTTTGAAGATGCTTATTCGCGCAGCTGATAAAAAAGGCCCTGATTAAGGGCCTTTTTCTCGTTCTCTTACTTGGTGGCTTTGGGAGCCAAGATCATGATTATCTGGCGGCCTTCAAAGCGTGGCTCCATTTCAACCTTGGCGATTTCGCCGGTATCAACCTTAACCCGCGCCAAAAGCTTGTGCCCAAGTTCCTGATGGTCCATTTCACGGCCACGGAAGCGCAAAGTCACTTTCACTTTGTCGCCTTCCTCAAAGAAGCGCTTGGCCGCTTTGAGCTTCACGTCATAATCATGGTCATCGATCATGGGGCGCAGCTTAATTTCTTTAATTTCAATGACGCGTTGTTTCTTGCGCGCTTCAGAAGCCTTTTTCTGCTCTTGGAATTTAAACTTTCCATAATCGAGAATCTTGGCGACTGGTGGTTTGGCATCTGGCGAAATTTCGACCAGATCAAGATTGGCTTCTTCAGCCATAATCAAAGCTTGTCTGGTTGGAACCACACCCACATTATTACCATCAGCATCAATCAGGCGCACATCGCGGCTGTCGATCTTGCTATTGATTTTGTGGGCTTCTTCTTTTGGGGCAGGTGTTGCACTCCGAATTGGTGCAGGTTTGCGTGGAGGTATGCTCAAGTGGGGTAATTCTCCTTGTTGATCGTCTGGTCACCACAATCAAATTGCGAATCCAGCGTTGGTTCATTAGCAGATGTATGACTTAAGTATAAGAGGCTTTGTGCGGAGATAGTTCCAAATGGCAAATACGGTTTATGACGACAGTTTAGGAACCTCTAGCCTAGCCTACCGCATAGATGGGGGCGATGATGAGTTGGGCCTCACTGGGCTTTTTTGGTTGGGTGGATTTAAATCGACCATGACCGGAACCAAGGGCGAGGCCATGGCTGATTTGGCCAGAGCCACACGGCGACGCTCCCTTCGGTTTGACTATTCAGGGCACGGCGAGTCTGCCGGGCTGTTTACGGATGGCACGATTACGCTGTGGTTGGAACAAACGGTTCACATGTTTCTGCGCCACACCAGAGGCAAGCGGATTGTTGTGGGGTCGTCCATGGGCGGCTGGCTCGCATTGCTTTTGGTCAAGCGGTTGCAAGCTGAAGACCCTTCTGCGTTTCGGCGCATTTCAGGTTTGGTGCTTATTGCACCCGCCACCGACATGACCCAAGATTTAATGTGGGATGAATTTGGTGAAAAAGAAAAACAAGAACTTGCTGAAACCGGCGCCTATGTTCGGCCTTCGGGTTATGGCGAGCCTTATGTTATTACCGCCAAACTTTTGGCTGATGGCCAAAAACATTTGATTTTGAAACAGCCGCTGAACTTGCCGTTTCCGGTCCGCATTTTACAAGGCACGGATGATACGGACGTACCGGTTTCCCATGCCATTAAAACTTTCGATATGTTAACGGGGCCAGATATCACGCTAAGCCTCATCAAGGGGGGCGATCACCGGCTTTCAACACCAGCGCAAATTCAATTGATTCAAGAAACCGTTTTGAATCTCGTCAACCGAGCAGACGGCGTTAGCTTTTGAGCAGCGCTTTTAAACCTTCACGGTAAGTCGGGAATTCTAACTTATAGTACAGTTCTTGTTTGATGCGCTCGTTTGAGACGCGTTTTGAATCAGCATAAAAACTTCGGGCCATGGGCGAAAGGTCTGCTTGTTCAAATGGAATTTCTGGCGGTGGTTCCACGCCCAAAAGCTTGCACGCATACGTGACCACATCTTGCGGCGGGCACGCTTCATCATCGGCCACATTATAAATGCGGCCTGGGTTTGGGCGCTGCATTGAAGCGTGCAAAATTCCTGCAATATCTTTCACATGAATACGGCTGAAAATTTGTCCGGCTTTAATCACACGCCGTGCCGTGCCATCGCGCACCGCATCCAGTTGGCTGCGGCCCGGCCCATAAATTCCAGGAAGACGGAAAATATGCAGAAGCAGATTTGAGATTGTTTGCCATTCTTTTTCAGCATCGACACGGCGCTGGCCGCGTTCCCCATTGGGCTGAAGGGTGGCTGACTCATCTATTTTGGCCCCCGCTCTGTCACCATAAACGCCTGTGGTTGAAAGGTATGCTGCCCATTGCAAACTGGATGCATGCTCTTGCAGTTGGCCCTTAAATTGGCGAACCACCGGATCACCCGCTTTATCTGGTGGAACAGAAGATAAAATGTGAGTAACTGTTTTCGGGATTGTTTTGAGGTCATCAAAGACAAGTCCCTCATAGCCTAGCGCATTGATGGCTGAGGCACTTTCTGAGCTTCTGCTTGTGCCTGAAATTTTCCAGTTTGATGGGTCAAGACGCCTTGCCAAATGTTGTGCTGAAAAACCAAAGCCAAAACATAAAAGATGATTCATGGATTAAGCTCCGCGAGCGCCCATTTGGCGGTGGCACTGATCGTTATAGATGGACTGTCGGAAAGTTTCGCCACGTGCGAATTCAAATTTCGGTCGGCGCTATTCCCTGCCGCAATCAAAACATTGCGGATGAAACTTTCATGGCCAATGCGTTTCACAGGCGAGCCCGAAAATTTTTGGCGAAAGCCAGCATCATCCAATTGCAGTAAATCAGACAGCAGCGGCGACTTCAAATCTTCGCGGGCTTTTAGTTTTATTTCGTTGGAAACTTCAGCAAACTTATTCCACGGACAAATGGCCAAACAGTCATCGCAACCGTAAATGCGGTTACCGATGGCTTTGCGAAATTCCAACGGAATTTCACCTTTGTGCTCAATCGTTAAATAGGAAATGCAGCGCCGTGCATCAATTTTATGCGGGCCTGTGAAAGCAGCGGTAGGGCACACATCAAGACAAGCTTGGCACGAGCCGCAATGATCTTTTTCAGGTTCGTCATAGGCAAGTTCAGCCGTCGTTAAAATCGAACCAATAAAAAACCACGAGCCCAATTCACGCGACACTAAATTAGTGTGCTTGCCTTGCCAGCCGAGGCCTGCTTGGGCAGCAAGCGGTTTTTCCATCAGGGGTGCTGTATCAACAAACACTTTCACATCTTCGCCTGCTTCCTTGGCAAACCATGTGGCAATGCGTTTCAGCTTGCCTTTGATCAGATCATGGTAATCGCGGTTCAACGCGTAGGTGGAGATGACGCCCTTCGATTTTTGCGTCAAGCGCTCAAAAACATCGAGGCCTTGACCATAATTCAGGGCCAACATGATGGCACTGCGGGCTTCTGGCCACATGTGGTCTGGTGAGGTGCGCCGTCCGAACGTGTCAGCCATCCACGCCATGCTGCCGTGGTGGCCTGCTTCAATATACCCGCTTAAATTTTCACCGACAAACTCGGGCAATTGCGCTTTTGTTATGCGCAAACCCGAAAAGCCTTCAACCTTGGCTTTGGATTTCAGTTTTTCTGTAAGATCAGAAATCAAGATCAGCGTAACTGGCAGAGGCTGGCATTGCAGCTACACTGTCTTGCAGCACAACACGAAATGACGGTCTGGATTTAATGCGCTGATACCAGCTTTTCACCACGGCATGATCGGCCCATGGCACGTCACCTAGATAATCAATCGCCGACAGGTGTGCGGCCGCAGCCAGATCCGCCATCGATAAATCATCGCCCGCAAGCCAAGAGCGCTCTTCAACCAGATAGGCCACATAGTCGAGATGCGATTTTAAATTTTGGCGAGCCTGACGAACCCGGGCCATGTCTGGTGCGCCACCGCCTTGCTCGGCCGATAAAAAGCGACGCACCGCTTTTTCAGAAACCAACGGCTCGGTTACCTCGGTATAAAATTTTACATCAAACCACGCAACCAATCTTCTGATTTCAGCACGTGCAAATGCAGAACCTGCCAATAAGCTGAACCGTGACCCACGGGTTTCTTCCAGATATTCAGACAACGCTTCAATGCCGCAAATGGCCAAGCCGTTTTCTTCCACCAAAACGGGCAGCGTGCCCGATGGGTTTAAATCAAACAATGATTGCGTTGGGGCCCATGGCCGCTCTTCGGCAAGCGCGCAAGCTTCGCCATATTCAGCCAAGGCCAAACGGGCGCGGCGACTATAGGGGTCTAGGGTGAAATGTAAAAGTTTCGGCATGTCTCAACCATCATTACCATAAATTAAAGCAGCAGCGCCGAATTTGCACCTGAATTTTCTGGCATATAAGCTTTAAGGGCTATAGCTACAAGCGATTCGAATTCGGTGCAGTTAACGGGGTTGGGCCATGTCACTTGAACAAATTATAGTTTTGTCTCTAATTCAAGGCATCACCGAGTATTTGCCCATCTCGTCATCGGGCCATCTGATTTTGGTGCCCGCCGTCACGGGTTGGGCTGACCAAGGGGTTGTGACCGACATGGTGACCAATCTTGGAACACTCTTTGCGACAATTATTTTCTTCTGGCGCGATGTAGTTTCGATGTTCTGGGGATTTCTAGATCTGATCAAACGCCGCAGCACTTTGAATTCTAAACTTGTGACGAATGTTATTATTGGCACAATTCCAATTATTGTGGCCGGCATTATTTTAAAAGCCACTCACCTCGATAGTTATATTCGAAGCCCGCTTTTGGTGGGCATCAACTCTATCGTGTTTGGCATTCTGCTGTATGCGGCTGACGCTTACGGTTTATTTCGCCACACGGTGCGTGATCTCACGTGGCGCACATCTTTGATTATTGGGTTTGCGCAAATGTTCTCCCTTAGCCCGGGCACCAGCCGCTCAGGGGTCACAATGACAGCAGGCCGCGCTTTGGGCTATGTTCGCCCGGAGGCTGCGCGGTTTTCATTTTTGTTGTCGATTCCGGCCAATGCCGCAGCGTCAATTTTTATAATCGGTAATGCGCTCAAATCTGGCGAAAGCATTTCTGGACCCGTTATTCTTACAGGCATCCTCACGTTTTTTATCGGCCTTGGAACCATCACAATTTTAATGCGGTTGATCCGCACCAACAGCTTTTTGCCGTTCGTGATCTACCGGGTTATCTTGGGCGGTGTGCTGCTCGGGATGCTTTATTCTGGGGCTACATTAGCGCTGAACTGACCAGCTTTTCTGAAACGATAAAGATAGGCTGGCACAATTGCTTCCACGCTGCGCGGCGTTATGCCGAGACCTTGAAGGGTGCGGCCATCTTTTTCGGCTGTGCTTGAAACGACATTATCAACTTTGAGCGTTTCCACTTGGTCCATGGTGAGGAAGGGCTTGGGCAATAAACCAGCAACGGCACCCAGCAGTGAAGCTATGCCAAAGGGCAAAGGTAGCAGCAGCCGCTTTCTTTGAATGGTGGCCAGAATGAATTGAAGGATTTGCTTGAAGCTTAATTTTTCAGGACCGCCCAATTCATAGGTTTTACCATCGGCCACGCCGCGGTCCACCAATGTTGCAATGGCTTCTGCCACATCACCCACAAAGACAGGTTGGAAAATTGTTTTGCCACCGCCAATCAAAGGCAAAGCTGGCGCAAAGCGGGCCATGTTGGCAAATTGATTAAAGAAATTATCTTCAGGCCCAAAGATAATGCTGGGGCGCACGAACATGGACCCTTGAAAGGCTGCGCGCGCTTTGGCTTCGCCTTCACCTTTGGTTCTGGCATAGTTGCTGGGGCTATTTATATCAGCACCAATCGCCGACACTTGTATCAACATTTGCGCTTTGGCTGATTTAGCAGCTTTGGCCACAGCATCTGCGCCAAATACATGCAAGGCATCAAAACTCTGTGCGCCTGAATTAAAAAGCACAGCACAAAGGTTGATCACGGCATAAGCACCTTCACAGGCAGAGGCCACGGAAGCCGGATAGCGGATATTGGCTTGAACGGGAACGATTTGGCCGGGTGATCCTTGGGTTGTGACATAGCCTGCCAAGTCTGGCCTGCGGCTGGCGACACGTACGCGGTAACCGCGCTTGGCTAAGCTTCGAACCACATGGCGGCCCACAAAGCCTGAACCACCGATCACGGTGATAAGTTTATCTGCATTGGCTGTTGTCACGTTTTTGATCCCTGAATTCCTGAGAGCCTTTTAATCAAGCTTTGCCCGCGTTGCAAAGACATGATTTGACAATGTGACTATGTGGCCACTATGAGACCGGTGTTGCCCTGATGGCGGAATTGGTAGACGCGCACGGTTCAGGTCCGTGTGCCGAAAGGCGTGGAGGTTCGAGTCCTCTTCAGGGCACCACGCTTCGCCCTTTGGGCTACGCGTGGCTAAAGCCACAAGGAGATCGAAGGGCGAAGCGTGTCCGGCGTAGCTCACCGAGCGAAGACGGACTGGTGGAAATATGATGTGGTATGTTTATATTATTCGAAGTGCTTCATCATTTGCTCAGGAATATACAGGGGTTTCTGAGGATTTGCAGCAGCGACTCAAAGATCACAACACTGGCAAATCAACCCACACTTCAAAGTACATGCCATGGAAACTTGTTTGGTATTGCGCATTTCCTGGAAAGAAGCCTGCACTCGACTTTGAAAAATATCTAAAATCACATTCGGGACGGGCGTTTGCCAGCAAGAGGCTCGTTGCAGCAAAAAATGAAGCCTTGTGAGGAGGATACACCTGAGCCTCTCGATTTTACAACTCTGCAAGTCTTGAACCCTTAACCCTTCTCTTGTAAGTCACGGGGCTTATTGTGAGGAAAGTGTTTTATGACCGTCAAACTTTACCGGGGCGATTTGCCTGCTGATTTTAATCCAGGCACTTCTATTGCAATTGATACTGAAACGCTGGGATTAAAACCGGGGCGTGATAAATTGTGTTTGGTGCAAATTTCGACGGGTGATGGCAATGCCGCTTTGGTGCAAATTGACCGTGATACTTTTTCAGCACCCAATCTGAAAGCTCTGTTGGAAAATCCGGCGGTTACCAAAATTTTTCATTTTGCGCGCTTTGATGTGGCCGTATTAAAACATTATCTGGGCGTTGATACCGCACCACTTTACTGCACCAAGATCGCCTCTAAATTGGTGCGCACGTATACCGACCGCCATGGCCTGAAAGATTTGATCAAGGAACTTCTGGGCGTGGAACTGAACAAGCAACAGCAAAGTTCGGATTGGGGTTCACATGTTTTGAGTGAAGCACAAAAACAATATGCGGCATTGGATGTCATTTATTTGCACGAAGTAAAAAACCGGTTGGACCAGATGCTTGAGCGTGAAGGTCGAATGCATATTGCCAAGGCCTGCTTTGATTTCATTCCAACCCGCGCTGCGCTTGATCTGGGTGGCTGGGCTGAAGAAGATGTCTTCGCACACTAATCCACAGCAGGCAGCTAACCGCGCCATATTACGCAATCGGCTGGCGCGAGTCGTAAGTCTGGCGGCTTTGCTTGGCGGCCTGTTGGTGTTTTTAGTTTTTCTGTATCAATCGGGTTTTTTTGATCTTTTCCGCCCCGCGCAAAAAGCTATAGAAAACATCGCGCCTACATCAGACCTGATTAGTGGGAAGGGCATGGTCATCAGCGGTTTTGATAAAGACGGTCGCACCTTCACCATCACGTCAGTCACGGCCATTCAAGATAACACGCTCAAGGATGTGGTGCATCTGACGAGCGCCATCGGAGAATTTGAACGCAGCGACGGCCAATTGAAACTCAGTTCGAATAGTGCGGTTTATAATACGGCGAGCAAAATTCTGGGTTTGGAGGGTCAGGTTGTTTTTGAACAACAAGGCCGCTACAAAGCGCGCATGGACAAAGCCACCATGAATGTTGACACCATGAACCTCAGTTCGGAATCTGCGGTAAACGTCGTCATGAATACTGGTACTGTGGCTGCCGATCATCTCGAAATTAGTGATGGCGGAAAAAAGACATTATTCACGGGCCATGTTAAGGCCAATTTACAGTCGGATATCAAAAGCGAGATCGTTCCATGACAGCCTTCAAAACAAGTCTCTGTGTCTTAAGTTTGCTGTTTGTGAACACTGCGGTTTTTGCCGGCGAAAATGTGCAAGTCGATGCAGACTCCATGGAAGTGCTGGACGCTCAACACAAGACAATCTTCAGGGGCAATGTGGTCGCCACACGCCCGACTGACCAAATTACTGGTGCGGAAATGGTTGTGACCACAGCTGATATCAAACAGCCTGATGGTACAATGCAGACCGTGACCAATTTTCTGGATGCCAAGGGCGGCGTTAAAATTACGACCAAGACCCAAACGATTACCGGTGATTGGGCCAAGTTTTATATTCAGGAAGACCGTTTGGAAGTGGGCGGCACAGTTAAAGTTGTGCAAGGCAAAAACACTGTTCGCGGCAACCGGCTGACCATCAATCTGAAAACCAAACACATGGAAGTGACGGGCGGTCGGGTTCATGGCAGCTTTGTGCCAAATTGATCACAGCTAAAAATTTTAGGGTGGCCAAAGCCCTATATAACTTACAGCTGGTTGCTAAATTCACTCAATTTTAAGATAAATGGGGCCTTAATAGGTGGCGCACTACAAAGATCGAAAAGTTAGCCTTGCTCCAATGGCACCACGTGGAAAGCTCGTTGCTTTTCCACCGGTTCAGCGGCTCAAAGCTGATGACGGACTTTCCGCACAGTTTTTGGCAAAATCTTACAGGAAGAAGCCAGTGGTTCGGAATGTCTCGGTCTCGGTAAGGCGTGGTGAGGCTGTTGGCCTGCTTGGGCCCAATGGTGCGGGCAAGACGACCTGTTTTTATATGATTACAGGTCAAATTGCTGCGGATCAGGGCACAATCAGTTTGGATGGCGTGGATATTACGAGCCTGCCCATGTATCAAAGGGCGCGTTTGGGCATCGGGTATCTGCCTCAGGAAAGTTCAATTTTCCGGGGTCTCACGGTTGAGGAAAATCTGCGTTCGGTTCTCGAGCTACATGAGCCCGAGAAGGCCAAACGAGAACGTGTGTTGCGTGAGTTGTATGATGAGTTCTCAATTACCCATATCCGGCATTCGCCGGCTGTTGCGCTCTCTGGCGGAGAGCGTCGGCGCGTGGAAATCGCCCGTGCCCTTGCAGCCAACCCCCAATTTATGCTCCTCGACGAGCCCTTCGCAGGGATTGATCCGATTGCAATCGGTGATATTCGCCAGCTGGTGCGACAGCTCACCGCTCGGGGAATCGGGGTGCTTATTACGGATCACAACGTTAGAGAAACCCTCGACATTATCGACCGTGCACTCATCATCCATGAGGGCCAGGTCCTAACGGAAGGCTCCGCTACGGACATTGTCAATGATCCCGATGTTAGACGCTATTATCTTGGAGAAGATTTCAGTCTCTAAATATGCGGTGCTTAAATGGCATTGATGCAAAAACTTGCCCTGAAACAGGGGCAATCGCTGGTGATGACGCCGCAATTGCAACAAGCGATTAAGCTGTTGCAAATGTCTAACATTGAAATTCAGGATTTTGTTGAAACTGAGCTTGAGCGCAATCCACTTTTGGAGCGCACAGATTTAGGTTCGGAAAATAATAATGCCCGCGAAGAATCCGTTGCGGCACCTGATACGGATACGGCTTTTACTGATGGTGCCAAAGGTGTGGATGGCGATGGTGCTGATCTGGGATCAGATGCCGTGTCGACTGTTCCCGCAGAGACCGGAGGTGCTTTACCTTCCGATTATGGCACGCGAAGTTCTGGCCAAGTTTCGCTTGATGGCGAAGCTTATGATTTTGCCGCGAACATCAGCCGCGATGTCACATTATCTGAGCATCTCACCAATCAACTGGCTCTGAATTTCAAAGATTCCGTCGACCTTTTAATTGGGCAGTATTTGATCGGCATGGTCAATGAAGCAGGTTACCTTACTGGAGATGTGGCCAGTGTTGCTGACATGCTTGGCACCGACGAGGCCCAAGTAACCCGCGTACTAACAATTTTAAAAACGTTTGATCCCCCCGGGGTTTTTGCAACCGATCTTCCCGATTGTTTGCGCATTCAATTGCAAGAGTTGAACCATTATGATCCGGCCATTGCCATCATGCTGGAAAACCTGCCGCTGGTAGCAAAACGCGATTTTCAGGCCTTGAAAAATCTCTGTCATGTTAGCCTTGAAGACGTACATGATATGTTTGCGGAGTTGCGCAAACTGAACCCCAAGCCCGGCCATGCATTTGGGTCTGAGCCAGTGATCGCTGTAGTGCCCGATGTTTATGTGCGGGCCGCACAAGATGGCAGCTGGCAAGTTGAACTAAATTCAGACTCGCTTCCGAAAGTTTTAGTCAACAATCAATATATGGCAAAAGTTTCACGCGGTGCGCAAAAAACCGAAGATAAATTATTTTTGAGCGAGTGCCACGCGCAAGCTTCTTGGTTGGTTAAAAGTCTAGATCAACGCGCCAAAACAATTTTGAAAGTGGCGCGCGAAATTGTAAAACAGCAAGATGCATTTTTAGTTTTGGGTGTGCAGCATTTGCGACCAATCACTTTAAAATTGGTGGCTGATGCCATTGAAATGCACGAGTCAACTGTTAGCCGGGTCACCTCCAATAAATACATGAATACGCCACGTGGCAATTTTGAATTAAAATATTTTTTCACCAATGCCATTCAGTCAACTACGTCTGATGGCGAGACTCATTCCGCTGAGTCAGTGCGCCATAGAATTCGAGAAATGATAGCGGCCGAAACCGCTGACCATATTTTATCTGACGACGAAATTGTTGAAACGTTAAAAATTTCCAACATTGATATAGCCCGTCGCACTGTTGCCAAGTATCGGGAATCACTTAATATTTCTTCTTCAGTTGGGCGGCGACGCGAAGCTAAAGCCAAACGTTAATTAGCCTTAAAAAAATATATTTCTTGTAGTATGCGATTTGAGGTGTTGACGAAGCAGATGCTTAAGCCCATCTTTTAGATATCCGAAATGCTGGCAAGGAAAACAAACCATGCAGATAAAGATCACGGGCAAGCACCTCGATATTGGTGATGCATTACGCGCCCACATTGAAACCAAACTTCAATCATTCAGAGAGCGTTTTTTTGAAGGCACAGTCCATGGCAATGTCGTTTTAGAAAAGCGGCGGGGGTTTTTCCTCACTGACTGCACATTGCATTTGGCCACTGGTTTGGTGTTGCAATCTCATGCTGAAGATAATGCGGCAATGTCCAGTGCCGACGCTGCTCTTGCTCATCTGGAAAAACAACTTAAGAAATATAAGCAACGCCTCAAGGATCATCACCGCACACCGCGTGAAGGTCGTGAAACCCGCGAAGCATTGGCTTATGTGATTGCTTCTGAAGAGGACGAAGCCGAGCACGAGCCTGTTGGCCATAACGCGCCGATTATTGCTGAAACAGCGACGGTGATTGCTGAGCTTTCGGTCGGAGAAGCTGTAATGCAGCTTGATATTTCGACCACGCCCTTTGTACTTTTCCACAATAGTAAAGAGGGCCGATTGAATTTGGTTTATCGCCGCCCAGATGGTAACATAGGGTGGCTCGATCCACGGGCCAAAGTGTCTGTCCCAGCCTGAGCGAAAGTTTGCTGACTATGAATCTTGCCGAAATTATTGATGCACGAGCGGTTTTACCACAGCTCAAAGCCCAAAATAAAAAGCAGTTATTGCAAGAATTGGCTCAAGCAATTTCTCCAATTTTGGCGGTCGATCATAGAATTGTTTTCGAATCGTTGCTCACGCGCGAAAAATTGGGATCAACAGGTCTTGGGCAGGGCATTGCCATTCCACATGGTCGCTTGCCCAATATCACACGGGTCTATGGGTTGTTTGCGCGACTTACCACGCCGATTGCCTATGACAGTGTTGACGGTGAACCGGTTGATTTGGTGTTTGTGCTTATATCACCCACGCAAGCAGGTGCCGATCATCTTAAAGCTCTGGCACGAATTTCTCGGCTTTTGCGCGAGCCTGAAACAATGAAAAAGCTGCGTGGCACGGAAACTTCTGAGGGCCTCTACGCCATTCTCACTGAACCTACAGCGACAGCGACCGCCTCAGCAGCTTAAGGCAATTTTGACTTTTCCATGAAAAGTCAAAACGCTTTAATGTACTGTGGCGGCAATGAGATCATGCTCGTTGGCGCTGCCAATGGCGGCTTGGTAATTTTGTGAAATGGAAATCGGCGCGCCGTTAGCGTTGTAGAGACAAAACAGCTCGGCATTGGCGGGCACCTGCATTTGGTCACCCAGCAACTTTGCCGCTGCAACAGCCTCAATTTTGCGAACATAGGCCAGAACTCCGCCGCCCAAATGGGCGAGCTGTTCGGTGCTCATCACAGGTTTTTCAGTTTTTGTCATTGCAGGCTCCAAGATCTTACCTTCCTGATATGTGAAACCAATTATGACAATTCAAGTGACAAATTCTCCATTTCAACCGCTTGCAAATAAACTGGTTTTGGCGTCAAGTGGGCCAAGGCTTGACCAGCCGGTAAAAAATCAGGGAGTACGATACATGTTAAAATCACTGCTCGGTGCAGCAGCACTTTCCACACTTCTCATGTCTGGCGCTTTTGCTGCCGACATGGGGCCCGCCATTGTTTTTGATATTGGCGGCAAGTTCGATAAGTCGTTCAATGAATCAATGTTCAATGGCGCTGAAAAATTCAAAACAGAAGCCGGTGTTGCTTACGGCGAATTCGAAATTGCCAACGAAGCTCAACGTGAAGAGGCCATCCGCAACTTTGCAGATAAAGGCTATTCTCCCATTATCGCAGCTGGCTTTGCACAAGCTGCTGCAGTTGAAAAAGTGGCCAAAGAATACCCAGACTTGAAATTCGCAATCGTTGATATGGTTGTTGATTTGCCAAATGTTTCTTCAATCGTTTTCAAGGAACAAGAAGGCTCGTATCTCGTCGGCATGGCCGCTGCACTTGCTTCTAAATCAGGCAAGGTAGGCTTTGTGGGCGGCATGGACATTCCATTGATCCGTCGTTTTGGTTGCGGCTATGCGCAAGGCGTTAAAGCTGCCAACAAAGACGCTACTGTATTTCAAAACATGACTGGTGATACCGGTGCTGCATGGAATGATCCTGTAAAGGGTGGCGAAATTACCAAGGGCCAAATGGCCAAGGGTGCTGACGTGGTTTATGCCGCAGCTGGAGCTACTGGCCTTGGCGTCTTGCAAGCTGCTGCTGATGGCGGTGCACTTTCAATCGGTGTTGATGCAAACCAAAATTATTTGCACCCCGGTAAAGTTCTAACTTCGATGTTGAAGCGTGTTGACGTTGCGGTTTACAACACCATGAAGGGCGGCGTTGCTGGCTTTAAGCCCGGCATTCAAGCTCTCGGTTTGAAAGAAGCTGGCGTTGATTATGCTATGGATGACAACAACAAAGCGTTGTTCACTGCCGACATGACAGCCAAAGTTGAAGCAGCAAAAGCAGACATCATAGCTGGCAAACTGGAAGTGCATGACTATATGGCCGACAGCAAGTGCCCTGTTGAATAATTAAAACAGCCCTCCTTCAGACATGAAGGAGGGCATTTTTGTATCCGCAAATGACCCCAGCTATCGAACTCATCGGGATTGATAAACGCTTTGGCGCCGTGCACGCCAATAATGATGTTTCGTTGTCGATTGCAAAAGCTTCTATTCACGGCATCATCGGCGAAAATGGCGCCGGCAAATCAACATTGATGTCGATCCTGTTTGGATTTTATGCTGCCGACAAAGGCGAGATTAAAGTTCAGGGCAAACCCGTTAAAATTAAATCCTCCACCGATGCAATCGCCTTGGGGGTGGGCATGGTGCACCAGCATTTTATGTTGGTCGATCCGTTTACTGTTTTGGAAAATGTTATTCTGGGGGCTGAAGGCGGCGCTTTAATTGGTCCGGCTTTGGCCAAAGCACGCACCGAGCTGCAACGTTTGGCTGATGAATATGAACTTGATGTTGATCCTGATGCGATTGTTGGCGAACTTCCGGTTGGCCTGCAACAGCGCGTGGAAATTTTAAAGGCGCTTTATAAAGGCGCTGATGTTCTCATCTTGGACGAGCCCACAGGTGTGTTGACGCCAGATGAAGCTGATCATCTTTTTCGTATTTTAAAAACGCTGCGCGACCAAGGTAAAACCGTCATTCTGATCACGCATAAGCTGCGCGAGATTATGGCGATCACCGATCATGTGTCGGTGATGCGGCGCGGTGAAATGGTGGCAACTAAAGAAACTGAAAAAACCTCGGTAGAAGAATTGGCCGAACTTATGGTTGGCAGGCGAGTTCTGCTGCATGTGGAAAAAGGCAAATCTAATCCGGGCGAAGTTGTTCTCGAAGTTAAAGATTTAGTTTGGCGCGACCGCAAAGGAACGCCGCGTGTGGACGGGGTTTCGCTCACGGTCCGCAAAGGCGAAATTGTGGGCATTGCGGGTGTATCCGGTAATGGCCAATCCGAACTTTTAGATGTGATCACCGGCATTGCTAAAGCCACGTCAGGACGTGTCATTTTTGAAGGTGAAGACGTGACAGCCTTAAATGATCCTGCGATTTTGCGAAGGCGTGGGCTGGCGCATGTGCCGGAAGACCGCCAGCATCGCGGTCTTATTACTTCGTTCAGTGCAGCCGAGTCTGCCATTCTGGGCTGGCACAACGATCCCGCGCTAGGGCAAACTTATCATCTCAATTCCGCAGCTGTAATTGAGCGCTGCCGCAAACAGATGGAAGAATTTGATGTTAGGCCCGCCAATCCGCTTTTGAAATCATCAAAATTTTCTGGCGGCAATCAACAGAAACTAATCTTGGCCCGTGAAATTGGATCTAATCCTGACTTGCTTATCGTGGGGCAACCCACACGCGGTGTGGATATTGGGGCCATTGAATTCATTCACAAGCGCCTTATTCAATTGCGTGATATGGGCAAAGCAATTTTGCTGGTGTCCGTTGAGCTTGATGAAATACGATCGCTGTCTGATCGCATCCTCGTGATGTTTGCAGGCCGCGTGATGGGTGAGCTTGATGCTTCCGCCGACGAGCGCGAATGCGGTTTGCTGATGGCTGGTGTTGTTAAGGAAGCAGCAGAATGAGTGCGCGTGGCGAACTTCCAACTTGGGTTGATGTGGGTGTCATCCCACTGCTCAATTTGGTGATCGCACTTATTATCTCTGGCCTCGTCGTGGTGATCATAGGTGAAAATCCATTCCAAGCTTTGGGCATTATGCTGCATGGTGCATTGGGATCGCTCAAGGGCTGGTCCTATATGTTTTACTACGCCACCAACTTTATCTTTACGGGTCTTGCAGTTGCTGTGGCATTTCATGCGGGGCTTTTTAATATTGGTGGTGAAGGTCAAGCGTATACAGCGGGGCTTGGTGCGGCCACGCCCGGCTTATTACTTGGTGCAGGACTTGCCGCCTTCTTACCAAGTGCAGTTTCTCAACCTTTAACAATTTTGGCCGCCCTGATTGGCAGCATTTTAGTGGGTGCCTTCTGGGCCTTTGTGCCGGGATATTTGCAAGCCAAACGCGGCAGTCATATTGTGATTACCACCATCATGTTCAACTTTATTTCTTCCAGCTTGATGGTTTACCTGATCAACAACGTATTTAGGCCCACTGGCAAAATGGCGGTGGAAAGCCGCGCCATTGATGATGCTTACATTTTTAATTTCCGCGAGCTTGGCCGCATGGTGGGCATTAAATTGCCTTCATCACCATTGAACCCCGTCGTTCTCTTGGCACTGCTGGCCGCTTTTCTGGTGTGGTATCTGTTGTGGCGCACCAAGCTCGGTTATGAAATTCGCACCGTTGGGGCCAACACGGATGCCGCCATTTATGCTGGCATTAAGCCCCAGCGCATTATCATGATCGCTATGGCCATTTCGGGCGGGCTTGCTGGCCTTTTGGCTTTCAATGAAATCATCGGCGTGCAGCACCGTCTACTTTTGGATTTTGCAGGTGGGGCCGGATTTGTGGGCATTGCAGTGGCCCTCATGGGCCGATCACATCCAGTCGGTATTGTGCTCGCTGCGCTTTTGTTTGGCCTGCTCTATCAAGGTGGCACAGAACTCTCATTTGAAATTCAAACTATTTCGCGTGATATGATTGTGGTCATTCAGGGATTAGTCATCTTGTTTATGGGCGCACTTGAAGATGCATTCAGGCCGTGGCTTTCAGCTTTGTTTTTTAAGGTGGAGGATTAAATGGACTTTTCCTTACTGCCGGAAATTTTAAGCTCCACCATTCGTATGTCAGTGCCACTCATCCTTGCCTGCTTGGCTGGCCTCTGGAGCGAGCGATCTGGAATCGTTGATATTGGTTTGGAAGGCAAAATGCTGGTGGGCGCATTTGCGGCGGCTGCGGCAGCTTCGTATTTTGGTTCGGCTTGGATGGGCTTGGCTTTTGCGGTTTTGATTTCAGTTTTAATATCGCTGATCCATGGGTACGCTTCGATCACCCAGCGCGGAAATCAGGTGGTGTCTGGTGTTGCCATTAACATGTTGGCGGCGGGGCTTTGCGTGGTGATCGGCAATAGCTGGTACAAGCAAGGTGGCCGCACACCCGCCCTCGATGCTGATGCGCGTTTTTTACCGATAGATTTTCCGGGGCATGACGCTTTATTTGCGTTGCCTGTGATTGGGCCGCTTTCCAAAATTGTTTTGGATCATTCCATCCTCACTTATGTCGCACTTGCGATGGTGCCTTTGACTGCTTGGGCTCTGGCCAAAACGCGGTTCGGTTTAAGGCTTCGCGCTGTTGGTGAAAATCCACATGCCGTAGATACGGCAGGAATTTCAGTTTCAAGATTGCGCTATCAGGCGGTGATTATTGCGGGCGTGCTCTGCGGCATTGCTGGAGCTTATTTATCAACATCGTTGTCAGCAAGTTTCGTTCGCGATATGTCAGCGGGGCGTGGGTTTATGGCACTTACGGCTTTGATTTTTGCGAACTGGCGCGCTTGGCCTGCGCTTTATGCGTGTTTGCTTTTTGGTTTTTTGCAAGCCATTGCCAATTTTATGCAAGGCGCACATGTGTTTGGATTGGAAATTCCGGTGCAGTTCTTCAACGCGCTGCCTTATGTGATGACTGTGATTTTACTAGCAGGCTTTATTGGCAAATCCATTCCGCCCCGTGCGGCAGGTATTCCTTACACAAAGGATAGATGATGCGAGATTTGATTGAGGCTGCAAAAGCCGCGCGAAACAAAGCGCACGCTCCTTATTCAAAATTCTATGTGGGTGCAGCAATGCGTGATGAGCGCGGCCAGATTCATGGTGGTGCAAATATGGAAAACGCCGCTTACCCGCAAGGCTGGTGTGCTGAATGTTCAGCTATTTCGCATTTAATTATGGCAGGTGGCAAACAAATCGTTGAAGTTGCAGTGCTGGGCAATGGTGATGCGTTGTGTACGCCATGTGGAGGATGCCGCCAAAAGATTAGAGAATTTGCCAAGGGTGATGTTAAAATTCATTGCTGCACGGAACAAGGTGCATTGCTCCGCACTTTCACGCTCGACGAATTGTTGCCTGCTTCCTTTGGACCGGAGAATTTATTATGAGTGACCTCAAATCCAAACTTCAGGGCCGTGCGCCAAAAATTGCCATTATCCTTGGTTCTGCATTAGGTTCAGTCGTGGATGCTGTAATAGATCCGCTGATTATTCCGTATACGGAGCTTAAAGGATTTCCCGTGCCTAAAATTTCTGGTCATGCCGGCAAATTATTTGTTGGCAAAATCGGCGGCAAGGAAGTGGCTGTGCTGGCAGGCCGCGCCCACCCTTATGAATCAGGCAATGCTGGTGTGATGCGTCCGACCTTAGATCAGCTTAAAGACGCTGGCATCGAGACTTTAATTTTGACCAATGCGGCGGGTTCGCTCAAAGCTTCGATGAAGCCCGGTTCATTAATGGTACTGACAGACCACATCAATTGCGCAGGCATGAACCCGCTGATTGGCCAACATGGCGATGAAAACTTTGTGTCGATGACCAATGCTTATGACGCGGGTTTGCGCAAAAATCTTTTGGCTGCTGCTAAAAAAGAAAAAATTGCGATGAAGCAAGGGGTTTATTGTTGGTATTCTGGACCCTCGTTTGAAACGCCTGCCGAAATTCGTATGATGCAAATTATTGGCGGAACTGCGGTCGGCATGTCGACCGCGCCTGAAACGATTATCGCGCGTCGCCTCGGTCTAAAAGTTGTTGCGATTTCAACGATTACAAATTTGGCGGCTGGCATCAAAGGTGCATCACCTTCACATGAAGAGACAAAGCGCGAAGGGGCTAAGGCTGCTGGAAATATGCAGCGACTGCTTAAGCGCTTTATCAAGGATATGGGCTAGTGCTGCCGCAGGAAGTCATTCGCGCAAAACGCGATGGACGCGCACTTACCACAATTGAGGTAAGCGAATTCATCAGTGGACTGACGAATGGATCGGTTTCTGAAGGCCAAGTTGCGGCATTTGCGATGGCGGTTTTTTTTAAAGGCATGAGCGCTGACGAAGCCGTGGGGCTGACAATGGCTATGCGCGATTCAGGAACAGTGCTGAAGTGGGATTTGCCCGGTCCTGTGGTTGATAAACATTCAACGGGTGGCATTGGCGATAATATCTCTTTGATGCTGGCGCCTATGCTGGCAGCGTGCGGTTGTTATGTGCCGATGATTTCAGGTCGCGGCCTTGGCCACACGGGTGGCACACTCGATAAACTAGATTCGATTCCTGGCTACAATACCGCTCCCGATCTTGATCTGTTTCGCAAAGTGACGCGCGATGTGGGCTGCGCCATCATTGGCCAGACTGCCGATTTAGCACCAGCCGATAAACGCCTTTATGGCATTCGCGATGTGACGGCCACAGTTGAGTCTGCGCCGTTGATTACAGCTTCTATTCTTTCAAAAAAACTTGCTGCGGGTTTGCAACATTTGGTGATGGATGTGAAAGTGGGCTCCGGCGCATTTATGGAGAGCCGCGAAGACGCTGTGACTCTGGCAAAATCTTTGGTGAGTGTAGCCAATGGTGCCGGGCTCAAAACAACGGCATTGATTACTGATATGGATGAAGCTTTGGCCCATAGTGCGGGCAATGCATTGGAAGTGCTTTATGCCGTGCAATATCTAAACGGCGCTTTGACAAATATTCGCGTCGAGAAAATTCTTAATGTATTGGGTGCCGAACTTTTACTTTCGACTGGAAAAGTATCAAGTTTAAGCGAAGGCGAGGCCAAACTTGCAAGCGTGCTTTCCTCCGGTCGGGCCGCTGAAATTTTTGCTGTTATGGTTTCGGCTCTGGGAGGGCCTGACGATTTTATGGAACGGCCTGAATCCTACTTATCTCCAGCACCAATCATACGTCCAATCTATTCTGAGCACGAAGGCTTGGTCACATCGATCGCCACCCGCCAGCTTGGTCTTGCCGTGATTGAGCTTGGCGGGGGACGCCGCGTGGCTTCTGATAAAATTGATCATGCCGTGGGACTTTCGCAAATTGCGGGCAAAAATTTCCGCAGTGATATGAACACGCCTCTGTGCTTGGTTCATGCGCGGGACGAGGCAAGTTTTGATCGCGCCGCACATATTATTCGCAATGCATATGTGGTGGGTGCGGGTGCTGTATCATGGCCACCCATTCTGGAGCGTATCACTGCATGAGCCGGGCATTTTTATTTGTAATGGATTCTGTTGGCATTGGTGGTGCGCCCGATGCTGTAAGTTTTGGTGATAAAGGCTCCAACACGGTTGGGCATATTTCGGACCACATGAAACTTCACATCCCCAACCTCACAAATTTGGGCTTGGCCAAAGTTGTGAAGGCTGCCAGTGGTTCAGCCCACGGTCTTGATCTGGCGGCCCCCACAACTGGCTCTTTTGGATTTGCGACCGAAGTTTCGCAAGGAAAAGATACGATCACCGGGCATTGGGAAATGGCTGGCGTGCCATTAAAATTTGGCTGGGGATATTTTCCGCACACCATCCCGGCATTCCCGCAAAGTTTGATGGATGAAATTATAAAACGCTGCAATTTGCCGGGCTTCTTGGCCATGTGCCATGCTTCAGGCACGCAAGTGATCGAAGACTTCGGCGAAGAGCATGTGCGCTCCGGTAAGCCCATTGTCTACACGTCCGCAGATTCTGTATTGCAGATTGCAGCACATGAAGAAAGTTTTGGATTGCAGCGGCTCTATGACGTTTGCAAAGTTGCGCGCGAGCTGACTTTTGAATTGAACATTGGACGGGTGATTGCGCGACCGTTTTTGGGCACCACAGCGGCCAATTTTACACGGACTGGAAACCGCAAAGATTATGCTGTGGTGCCGCCGTCGCCAACGCTGCTCGATGTGTTATCGGGCGAAGGCCGGGAGGTTATTTCCATCGGAAAAATTGGCGACATCTATGCCCATTCTGGAACGGGCAAAGAATTCAAAGCCACTGGCAATGCCGCATTGATGGCAGAAACGTTGAAACACATGGACGGGCTTGCTGATGGCGGATTCCTGATGACTAATTTTGTGGAGTTTGACTCGGAGTATGGTCACCGCCGGGACGTGCTTGGTTATGGTCACGCACTTGAAAAATTTGATGCGATGCTGCCTGAAGTCCTCGCCAAATTAAGACCTGATGACCTTCTGATCATCACGGCTGATCATGGCAATGACCCCACATGGAAAGGCACTGATCATACGAGAGAGGCTATACCGATTTTGTGCAATCAAATATTTGAAATTGGCAAGCGTAATAGTTTTGCCGATATTGGGCAAAGCATTGCTAAGCATTTAAAAGTGTCAGCACTCGCCGCCGGAATTGCTTTCACATAAATTAGCGGTTACGAGTAACCGACTGTGGGCATCTTGCATTTAGGACATAACATGAAAAAAATTATCACAGCGGCGTTGCTCGCCTGCATCGCCGCCACACCTGTTAGCGCTCAAGCCATTGGCGGTCGTTACAAAGTTGAAGGTACAAACATCAATGGCACCACCTATGAAGGTGAAGCTACAATTACACTTACTTCAGAGACGACTTGCGAGATTGAATGGGTGACTGGTTCCACCACCTCCATTGGTATTTGCATGCGGAATGATGATAGCTTTGCGGCGGGTTATAAAATTGGTGATGACGTAGGTTTGATTATCTACAAAGTTGCGGCTGACGGCGTGATGAGTGGCCTTTGGACCATTGCCGGAAATGGTGGCAACGGCACTGAGGTTTTAACACCTATTCAATAATCACTCAGCCCGCTTTAAAACGGCGCGCAACACATCTTTCACACCGATCGCACCAGCAAAACTGTTATCGTCATTAAACAGGGCTACTGGTGCGGTTTCAGATTTGTGCATGGCAAGCATGACAGTTTTTAAACTGGTGCCAGGTGTAGCCCAGAACACGGGCTTTGATTTTATGTCGTGATTATTTTCTGCATCGGCACACGACACCCAAGACGCTTTCACACCGTCGCGCTCAACCACAGTTACTTTATTATCTGCTCCCAATTTAAAGCGCGTGGTCTTGCGGCGGTCGAGCCAGATCCAACCGCCCTTATCTTTTTCCAGCTCATGCGGACCTCGCATCACATTCCAGGCCGTGAGCACCGAAAGCGGATTCACATTGGCAATAAATTCGCGCACATAGTCATTGGCGGGACGGAGCACGATGTCTTCGGGTCGACCTGATTGCACAATGCGGCCGCCTTCCATGATGGTGATGGTGTTGCCGATCTTCAGCGCTTCCTCAAGATCGTGGCTGACGAACACGATGGTTTTCTTGAGTTCCTTTTGCAGTTGCAAAAGTTCGTCTTGCAGCTTGGTTCGGATTAACGGATCAAGCGCTGAGAAAGGTTCATCCATTAAGAGAATAGGCGCTTCGGTGGCAAAAGCGCGCGCTAAGCCTACGCGTTGTTGCATACCGCCTGATAGTTCATGGGCGTATTTATTTCTCCATTGTGACAGGCCAACAAGGTCTAATTGTTTATCAACGCGAGCATGGCGTTCGGCATCTGGCACACCTGATAGTTCCAAACCAAAGCCCACATTTTCTGCCACTGTGCGCCACGGCAACAGCGCAAATTGCTGAAACACCATGGCCACTGATTTTTGTCTGACTTGGCGCAAAGTGGCTTCATCACAAGACACAACATCAACCATGCGGGTGCCGTCACGCACTTCTATCGCACCGCGGGTCACATGATTGAGGCCATTGACCCCGCGCAGCAATGTCGATTTTCCAGACCCTGAAAGCCCCATCAACACACTGATTTCACCTTCGCGCACGGTGAGGTTTGCGCCCGCACAGCCTAGAACTACGCCTGTTTTATCGAGAATATTGCTGCGCGTTTCCCCACGATCGAGCATTGCTAGGGCGTCTTTTTGATTTGCACCAAACAAGATATCAACATTTTTGAAAGCTACTGCAGTCGTCATTTTTTTGCTCCCACACGGGCGGCCAACACTCGGTCAAGAATGATCGCCAATATGACGATGGCAAGTCCTGCCTCGATGCCAAGTGGAATGTTGCGATTGTTCAAAGCACGATTCACTGGATTGCCCAGAGAAGGTGCGCCGATCAGTGTGGCGATCACCACCATGGATAATGACAGCATGATGCATTGAGTAAGACCTGCCATGATGGATGGCAATGCCGCGGGCAGTTCCACCTTCCACAGCAATTGTCGCTTGGTTGCGCCAAAACTTTCGCCAGCTTCAATCATCGGCTTCGGAATTGAGGTAATGCCTAAATAGGTCATGCGCACAGGCGCTGGCATGGCAAAAATAATGGTGACGATGAGGGCAGGTGCTGCACCAAGCCCAAACAGAATCAGGATGGGGATGAGATAAACAAAGGTGGGCATGGTCTGCATCAAGTCGAGTATCGGTTGAAGCGTATTCCAGACTTTTGGTTTGTGTGCGGCCCAAATGCCAAGTGGCACGCCCAGCGCCATTGAAAGTGTTGTCGCATAAACCACCAGTGCTAAGGTTTGAATAGTTTCCTTCCACAGACCTTGATTGATGATGAAAAGCAGCCCCAACAGAACGCCCAAAGATAAGCCTTTGGATTTTTTGGTGTAATAAACTAGGCCCGCAATCAAGAGAGCGAGAACAACCGGTGGCAATTGCAACAAGCCCCATGCGGTTGTTTCAACGATGGTGTTGAGGATATCCTTCAGACCATCAAAGAACCATTCGAAATTATCTGTGACAAAGAGAATGGCTGACTTGCCCCACTGCCCAATGGGTATTTTCCAGAGACTGATAAAATCAGATACAGGATCATTCATCGCAGGCGCCCTCCCCAATAGCAGATAGAAATTGGGCGCCGGTTCATTTCCGGCGCCCAATTCAGTATTATTTCAACACTGCGGCCCTGGCATCGCCGCCATCAACAGTCGTCACACCATCGAGCCAAGCTGTGACTGTATCAGCATTGCTTTTGATCCAGTCGGCGGCAACTGCCTTTGGATCTTTGCCATCTTTCAAAACGGGCGACATGATCGTGTCACTGACCTGAGAGACTGTGAATTTCATATTTGAAACGAGCTTGGCAGCATTCGGGCATTCAGCGGCCCAGCCTGCACGGGCGTTGGTGTAAACCGACGCCGCGCCAAAGCCAGCTGACTCTACGCCAGAAAGATAAGCCAGTTTCATACCGCCCATGACGGGATGCGGTGTCCAGCCCAAGAAAACAATCCATTCATTGTTCTTGATGGCCTTTTCAGCCTCGGTCAACATGCCTGCTTCCGAACTTTCCACCACAGTCCAGCCGCCGAGGTTGTTTTTGGCATCATCAATGAAGCCTTGCATAATGCGGTTGCCGTCATTGCCTGATTCAATGCCGAACATCTTGCCTGCAAATTTATCTTTGTTAGCAGCAAGATCAGCCAAGGACTTCACACCAGCATCGGCCACATATTGCGGAACTACGATGCCGTAACCTGCGCCTTCCATGTTGACATTGAGCTGTTCAATCGACTTGTCGTCGAGATAAGCTTTAATGTCGGCAGTTTGCGATGGCATCCAATTGCCAAAGAAAACATCCACATCTTTGCTCTTGAGTGACGCAAAAGTGATTGGCACTGAAAGGGTTTTCACTTCGCCAGTGTAACCCAACGAGGTGAACATGTTGGACGCGATTTCTGAGATAACTTGAATTTCCGTCCAGCCCACATCAGCAAAGCGGACGGTTTTACAGGATTCAGCATCGCCTGCGTAAGCGGTGCTGGAAAGAGCAATCAGGCCAAAACCTGCGATAAGTGATTTAAATGTCATATTGTGTTTCCCTAAAATGATCCGTGTTTCTCGCGCGCCCATTTTTGCATAGGCTTCGCTGGTGAATGCAGTGGACCAAATTGGTGAGGAAAACTCAACTAAATTCCGTCACATGGTAACTCACAAACGACACTCTACCTTTTTCAGCACAAATGATTCATAGTGCTTTCAACAAAAAGGGACTGAAAACGATGAAACCTGTAAAATGGGGCATTCTCTCCACCGCCAATATCGGTATGAAAAAAGTAACGCCGGGCATGATGAAAAGTGCCGACATCACTGTGGTTGCCATCGCATCTCGCAATTTGAAGAAGGCCAAAGCTGCCGCGGCCGAGCTGGGCATTGCACGTGCTTATGGGTCATATGAGGAACTTCTGGCTGATCCTGAGATTGAAGCCATTTACAATCCCTTGCCCAATCATTTGCATGTGCCCTTAACTTTGCAAGCCGCCAAAGCGGGCAAACATGTGCTGTGCGAAAAGCCGATTGCCATTACCGCCAAAGAAGCCAAGCTTCTGAAAAAGGCACCAAAAAACATTCTCATCGCCGAAGCTTTTATGGTGCGTCATAACCCACAGTGGATTGATGCCCGCGCCCGTGTGAAAAAAGGCGAGATTGGCAATGTGGTCGCCATTCAATGCCTGTTCAGCTATTTCCTGCGTGACCCCAAGAATGTGCGCAACATGGCCGATATTGGTGGCGGTGGTTTTTTAGATATCGGTTGTTATCCTATCACCATTGCGCGATTTATTTTTGATGGCGAGCCTTTGCGCGTAACCGCAACAATTGACCGCGATCCTAAATTCAAGACTGACCGCACAGCGGGCGGCCTCGCTGATTTTGGTAAGGGCCGTCATTTGAGCTTCACCATTTCAACCCAGGCAGCCCCCTATCAGCGGGTTCATATTCTGGGCACCAAAGGCCGCATTGAAATTGAAATTCCATTCAACGCGCCGCCTGACCAGACCAACCGCGTGTTCATTCAAAAAATGGCGATGAATGAAGGTGAGTGGATTTCTTATCCGGTTTCAGATCAATACCAGCTGCAAGCCGAAGCCTTTGGCCGCGCCATCCGCGCCAAGAAGCAACCCACTTGGGGTGTTGATGATGCCATCCAGAATATGAAAATCATTGATGCGTTCTTCAAAAGCGAGAAGAGCATGAAATGGGAGAAGGTTTAAACCGCAGTTTTGGGGAGTAAACATGAACTGGCAGTGGGATCAAATTACCTCAGTCGCAACCATTATCGGTGTGGTTGGTGGGCTCATCTCAGTTTATTTTCTGGTTCTTGAAATCAGGCGCAATGCCCAAGCCACGGAAGGGGCCACAGTTCAATCGCTGATGAGCATGGAAAAAGATGTTTTTGGACTGCTGGCCAACCATGCCAAACTTTATTTGCGCGGGTGTGATGACGTTTCAAAACTGACTGCGGTCGAGAAATTTCAATTCGAAAGACTGGTCGCCGTGCAAATGTCTCTGTCCTACAGTGCCTTTGTTCAATATGGCCAAGAGTTGATTGATGAAGAAGTGTGGGAAGCCTATGCCAATGCCTTGAATAAATATCTGAGCGCGCCAGGATTTCGCGCGAGTTGGAAGACCATGGAGCTGCAATATCCGAAGAGTTTCAGAGATACCGTTGATAGGTGTTAATTTCGGGTGGAGAGTGACACCACACTTAAATCATGTGATATCCGCGCCGCATACGGTAAGTTATTTGCGACGATTTGTTTTTTTAACTAAAACAACTCACCAACAAGAGTCGCGACCGTCAAGATCTTCATCAGTCTCGATGAGTGGCTGGCTCTGCAATGTGCAGAGAGGCGCGACATAGGCCATAGTAAAAGCACGCACTATGACAGTAGGTATTTTGGAGATTATGCGGCCAATTGCAAGTTGTGGTAGCTGCAGACGCCACTTGCTTGAATGGCGGAAGGCGTTGGTGGTTAGATCGGTCAAGTACGTCATGGCTATTCTCCTATAGTTTGGAGAATGCCAGAAGTTGTTTTTCAGGTCCTTGCCAACAACCTGAAAAATTCTGTTTAATGCTGAAGTTCGCATTCCGGAGAAAGTTCGGTTATAATCTCGACTTCGTATCGGAGCCAGTTAAATGGACCTGCAATTCGGACAGTACCAACTGAGACGGGCCGAGCGACAAGTGCTAGGACCCGGAGGGCCTGTGGAGCTTTCTGCGCGATCATTTGATATTCTCGCCGTCTTGCTGGGGAAGCCGGATCAGGTGATAGGCAAGGCCGAACTGTTTGATTCAGTTTGGCCCAACCAGATAGTCGAAGAGAATACACTACAGGTTCACATCTCGGCACTTCGCAAGGAATTTCCTTCGGGTATGATCATGACACTGCACGGTCGAGGCTACAAATATGTAGGACCTCGACCGATTGCCGACACAGGTTCATCACTGGAGCCGAAGGCTGTGGCAACACATCGTAAGCCTGTGATTGTTGTACTGCCTTTCGATAATTTGAGCGGCGATCCCGAACAGCAATTTTTCAGTGATGGCATCACAGGTGATATTACCGATCGACTTGCACGCTTTGGAGTTTTTGCTGTCATCGGCCAACATTCGGCCGCGTCATTCCACTCAGCAGCCCCGGACTTTGGTGCAATTCGTGAACGGCTAAAAGTCGATTTCATAGTGACCGGCAGCTTGCGGCGCGCAGGTGAGCGGATACGTTTCGCAATCCGGCTGTCTGATGCAGCCAATGAGGAGGCAATTTGGGGGGAGCGCTATGACCGCTTGACCAGCGACCTTTTCAGCTTGCAAGACGAAATCAGTGAGTTGGTGGTAGCAGCTGTCGCCCGGCATCTCGAAGTTGAGATCAATGTCCGAAGTGTTGGCCGCCCGCAAGGCAGTTTGTCCAGCTACGAGCAGGTGTTGATGGGTTACTGGTACTTCAAAAAGTTGTCCCGATCCGGATTAGCTGAGGCAAGGAGGTGTTTCGAACGGGCGATTGCATTAGACCACAGCAATGCGGAAGCCCTTGGATGGCTGGGGATCACCTATTGCGAGGATTGGCTTTTAGATTTTCTGCCTGATCGGGCGGCGGAGGGCTTGCAATTTACGACTCAAGCAATCGCGATGGACCCAACTGATGCTTGGTGCCATTCAGCACATAATTGGGCATTATTATGGACCGGTGATCTGGCGGGAGCATTACGAATTAGTGAAAAAGGGGTGAAACTAAACCCAAGTGATACTCAAGTTCTGCTCAATCACGCTCTGACGCTTGCCTATTCTGGACGAACCCCAGAAGCTACGGACTATATCAACCAAGCGCATAAGCTCGAGCCAATTCCACCAATCTGGTTCGGAGAATTCCGTGGCATCATCGCCTTTGCCGATGGCCGATACGAAGAAACGCTCCTTGGCACGGAGCACATCACTGAACCTGCGTGGGATTTGATGTACACGTTAGCTTGCTATGGTCTTTTGGGTGACAAAGTTAAAGCACGGGCGACGTTGGCAAGATTGGCCAAAGCAAATCGCAATATCGACTGGTCACTCGGAATCTCGCGTCAACCTTATCTTGATCCAGCTATGAAGCAACGCATCACGGAGGGAGTATTCAAGGCGCTGTCATTTTAGTGCTTGGCACCGCTTTGATATGCTAAAACTCCGAAAGAGCGCGATCATGGGCGCGGGGAACTGGCCCACAATCGTAAATAAGGCCGGTTCGGCCTTGGCCGCTTGCCTTTCCTGCCCAATTCTGCTTTATCCACTTCATCTTAGCTCAAAAAGCCCAAGATTTCACGTCGCCTGGCCTGTTAGGGCATGCCATGGCGGCTATTTTAATGCTATAACTACAAGGACTTAAGCAAAATGCCCAAAATGAAGACGAAGTCGTCTTGCAAGAAGCGGTTTAAAATGACTGCATCTGGCAAGCTGCGCGCTGGTGCTGCTGGCAAACGCCACGGCATGATCAAGCGCTCGAACAAAACCATTCGCAACCAACGCGGCACAATGATCCTCGCTTCAGGTGATGCAAACCTGTTGCGCGTTCACATGCCTTACGCACGCTAAGGGAGGGATATAAATGTCTCGTACCAAAGGCGGCGTTGTTGCCCGCAAATCTCACAAAAAAGTTCTCAAAGCTGCGAAAGGCTATTTCAGCCGCCGCAAGAACGTTTTCCGCGTTGCCGTTCAGGCCGTGGAAAAAGCTGGTCAATATGCTTACCGCGATCGCCGCACCAAGAAGCGCAACTTCCGCGCCTTGTGGATTCAGCGCATCAATGCGGCAACGCGTGAACTCGGCATGACTTATGGCCGATTTATTTATGGCCTGGACAAGGCCGGGATCGAAGTAGACCGCAAGGTTCTCGCTGATCTTGCTGTGCATGATGCAGCGTCTTTCGCTGTTCTGGTTGAAAAAGCCAAGGCTGCGCAAGTCGCCGCTTAATTAAGTACAGTTTTTCGGACTCTTGACCGGGCACATGAAGCGTTTAGACGCTGGTGTCCGGTCTTTTCATTTTCAAGGTTATCATGTCACTCGAACAAGACATTCTCGATTCAATTTCCGCCGCTTCGGATGAGGCCGGCGTTGAAGCCATTCGCGTTTCGGCTTTGGGCAAAAAGGGTTCCATTTCGGAGCAGATGTCGGGCCTTGGTAAAATGGCGCCTGATGAGCGCAAAGCTGCAGGTGCTGCGCTGAATGTTCTCAAGGATAAAGTGTCTGAAGCCCTTGCTGTTCGCAAAGCGGTTTTGGGTGAAGCGGCTTTAGAAGCGCGATTGCTCACCGAAAAAATTGACGTGACCTTGCCCATCCGCCCACAAAATTCCGGCACCATTCATCCCGTTTCTCAAGTGTGGGAAGAAGTCGTTCAGATTTTTGGTGATCTTGGATTCACAGTGGCTGAAGGCCCGCATATTGAAGATGATTTTCACAATTTCGATGCCTTGAATATGCCGCCGGACCATCCGGCCCGCCAAGAACATGACACATTCTATTTCAACGAAAAGCCTGATGGCAGCCGCATGGTTTTGCGCACACACACAAGCCCTGTGCAAATCCGCACAATGCTGTCATCGAAGCCGCCTATTCGCATCATTGCGCCGGGCCGCACTTTCCGCTCTGACTCAGACATGACCCACACGCCAATGTTTAACCAAGTTGAAGCTTTGGTCATCGATGAGAAAACCCATCTTGGAAATCTCAAATGGATTCTCGAAGAATTCTGCAAAGCGTTTTTTGAGATCGACAATGTGAACATGCGCTTCCGCGCCAGCCATTTTCCGTTCACCGAACCTTCGATGGAAGTGGACATTCAATATAGCCGCGAGGGCGGTGTCTTGAAACTGGGCACGGGCGATAAGTGGATGGAAATTTTAGGCAGTGGCATGGTGCATCCCAATGTGATCCGCGCTGGCGGCCTAGACCCCGACAAATACCAAGGCTTCGCCTTCGGCATGGGCATTGACCGCATCGCGATGTTAAAATATGGCATCCCGGATTTGCGTGCATTCTTCGAAAGTGATCTCAGATGGTTGCGGCATTACGGCTTCAGGTCGCTGCAAGTCCCAACGCTAGCAGGGGGCCTCTCCTAGTGTCCTCGCCCGCTTGCGGGAGAGGAAAGGGGCCCGCGCCAAAGGCGTGGGATAGGTGAGGGAATGCGAGAAGATGAAAATCTCAAATTTGCAAAAGAACTTCGAAAAAACACGACACTGCCTGAAGCAAAACTTTGGGCCGGATTGCGAAACCGACAAGTTGGTGGTTTCAAATTCCGCAGACAAGCACCTGTTGGGAGTTACGTTGCAGATTTTGTCTGTCCTGAGAAAAAGTTGGTCGTCGAGTTGGATGGGTGGACCCATTCCACACCCGGTGAACTTGCACATGACCTACGCCGCACGCAATTTCTCAATCAGCAAGGTTTCAGAGTTATTCGATTTGGCAATACTGCCGTTATGGAAAACACCGACGGTGTTTTGCAAGCAATTTTAGAAGACCTTAATAAATGAAAATCACGGCCCCTCACCTATCCCATATCGCTCACGCTCGTGGGCCCCTTTCCTCTCCCGCAAGCGGGCGAGGACATTTAGGAATGCATTTATGAAATTCACTCTCTCTTGGCTTAAAGAGCATCTCGACACCACGGCCTCGCTGCAAGACATTCTTGATGGCCTTGTGGGCGTGGGCCTTGAAGTTGAAGAAGTTTCTGATCGCACCCAAGAACTCGCCGCCTTCAAAGTGGCTTATGTGTTGGAGGCTGAGAAGCATCCCAATGCGGATAAGCTGCGGCTGTGCAAGGTTGAAACTGATGAAGGCATCAAGCAAGTGGTCTGCGGTGCGCCCAATGCGCGGGCTGGGATTAAAGCGATTATCGCATTGCCGGGTGCAGTGATCCCTGCCACCAAAGATGTTTTGCAACTGGGCTCCATTCGCGGTGAAGAAAGCCAAGCGATGATGTGTTCGGAACGCGAGCTTCTGCTCTCGGAAGAGCATGACGGCATTATTGAAGTGCAGGGTGATTGGCTGGTTGGAACACCTGCTTTTGTGGCACTCGGTCTTGATGACCCGATGATCTATATCAAGGTGACGGCGAACCGGCCGGATGCATTGGGCATTCATGGCCTCGCGCGTGATCTTGCGGCTAAAGGCCTTGGCACCTTAAAGCCAGTGAACGCAGCGCCTGTGAAAGGCACGTTCAAGTCTCCTATTTCAGTTTCATTGCACACAGATGGTTGCCCGCTTTTTGTTGGGCGCTATTTCCGCGGCGTGAAAAATGGACCATCGCCTGCTTGGTTGCAACGCCAACTTAAAGCCATTGGCCTGCGTCCGATTTCAACCTTGGTTGATATCACCAACTATATCACCTTTACCTACGCGCGGCCTTTGCATGTATTTGATGCAGATAAAACCCACGGCAACATTTCTGCCCGCGCCGCCAAAGATGGCGAAACTATTTTGGCACTGGACGGCAAGACATATACGTTAAGCGCTGGCATGACGGTAATTGCTGATGAGCAAGGTGCCGAAGGCATTGCGGGCATTATGGGCGGCGAAGCTTCGGGCTGCTCTGAAACCACAACTAACGTGTTCCTCGAATCCGCTTGGTTCAACCCACAAGCAACCGCTGCCACTGGCCGCAAGCTTTCGATCAATTCTGATGCACGCTATCGTTTTGAACGCGGTGTTGACCCGGCCTTCACTCAAGCTGGTGCCGAAATTGCTACGCGCATGATTTTGGAATTGTGTGGTGGCGAAGCATCTGAACTGGTGGTTGCAGGTGCAGTGCCTGATACATCGCGTTCCTATACTCTTCGCAAGACCCGCGTTGAAACACTCGGTGGTGTAATTATTCCGTTTATGGAGCAATTGCGCATTTTGCGCGATCTTGGATTCACTGTAACTGAAGATGGTGTGTGCAATCCACCAAGTTGGCGGCCTGATGTGAAGGGCGAGGCTGATTTGGTTGAAGAAATAGCCCGCATTTATGGGCTCGATAAAATTGCCTCAGCACCGATGGACCGTCCCAACGCCATTGCACGGCCCGTTTTGAATCCACTGCAAAAAAGAATGTTAGCGTCGCGACGCACATTGGCTACGCGCGGCTTTAATGAAGCGGTGACATGGGCCTTCATTCCTGAAGCTCACGCCAAACTCTTTGGTGGCGGTCAAAATGAATTGAAACTGAGCAATGCCATCTCCTCCGAACTGACCGACATGCGGCCATCGCTGTTGCCGAATTTGATCTCTGCCGCTGGCCGCAATGTGGCACGGGGTTTTGCAGATTTGATGTTGGCGGAAGTGGGCCATGCCTATGCGGGCGATACGCCCACTGATGAAACCTTGCGCGCGGCGGGCATTCGTCGTGGGCAAGTCATCTCGCGCAACGTTCATGGAGGCACACGCCATGTTGATTCGTTCGATGTGAAGGCCGATGTGCTGGCAGTCATCGAAGCCTGCGGAATTGCAGCACCCCAAATAGTTTCAGGTGCGCCTGCTTGGTTCCACCCTGGACGTTCTGGCACAGTTCAAATGGGTCCGAAAAATCAATTGGCTTATTTCGGTGAAATTCATCCGCGTGTGCTCACCGCAATGGATGTAAAAGGACCTTTGGTTGCGTTTGAAATTATATTGAATGCACTGCCGTCGTCGAAATCAAAAAACCTGACGCGAGCAGCGTTGACCAGTTTTGATCTCCTGCCTGTGTCGCGTGATTTTGCATTTGTGGTCGATGACACCGTGCAAGCTGCCGAGCTTATCAAAGCCGTAAAAGGCGTTGATAAAGTTCTGATCAGCGATGCAACCGTGTTTGATCTCTATAAACTCGAAGGCGGCAAAACATCGCTTGCAGTAGAGGTCACTTTGCAGCCGCGCGACAAAACTTTGACAGATGTTGAAATTGAAGCTCTGTCGGCGAAAATTGTTGCGACAGCCGAAAAAGCAGTTGGTGCTTCATTGCGGAGTTAATTTTTAACGCCTATCATCTGGCAATGAAAACCAGAACCGAACAAGACTCATTGGGCAGCTGGAAAGTTCCAGTCGAGGCCGACTACGGCGTGCACACGGCCAGAGCAGCTGCAAACTTTCCAATCACGGGAACTTTGCTGCGGCATTATCCAGAACTTATCACGTCACTCGCGATGACCAAGAAAGCAGCGGCCTTGGCCAATGCAGAATCGGGCATTCTTGAGCCGCGCATTGCAACGGCCATTGGGGCGGCATGTGACAAACTTATTGCCGGCGAAAACCACAAGCATTTCATCGTCGATATGTTGCAAGGCGGTGCTGGCACGTCTACCAACATGAATGCCAATGAAGTGATTGCCAATATGGCGCTTCGCGAGCTGGGCGAAGAGCGCGGCCGCTATGACATCATTCACCCCAACGATCATGTGAACCTGTCGCAATCAACCAATGATGTTTACCCGACGGCTGTTAGGCTCACCATGTTGCGTGAATGCCCCGCCTTGATTGTGCAACAAGAAGCGCTACGCCTTGCCTTTGAAGATAAAGCCAAGGCCTTTCATCATGTGATCAAAGTGGGCCGCACGCAATTGATGGATGCCGTGCCCATGCGGCTTGGCTCGGAGTTTCATGCTTTTGCAATTAATGTCGGTGAAGACATTGACCGCTTGCGTGAATTTTCGTCTTTACTGCGCGAAGTTAATTTGGGCGGCACAGCGATTGGCACTGGCATTAACACACCGAAAGATTATTCACGGCGCGTGATTGCGCATTTGAGTGAAATTTCTGGCGTGAATTTGGTGGCGGCTGGCGACCTGATCGAAGCAACTTCCGATATGGGAGCTTTTGTTACGTTCTCTGGCGTGCTCAAACGCATCGCGGTTAAGCTTTCGAAAATATGCAACGATCTGCGGTTACTGAACAGCGGCCCGCGCGCTGGCTTTGGAGAGATTAAACTGCCAGCCGTGCAAGCGGGTTCATCTATTATGCCTGGCAAAGTAAACCCGGTCATGCCCGAAGTGATGAACCAGATTGCTTATCAAGTGATCGGCAATGATTTGACGGTGACTTTTGGTGCTGAGGCTGGGCAATTGCAGCTCAATGCGATGGAACCGGTGATTGTGTTTAACATTCTACAATCCATGCGGATGCTGACGCGCGGCATGAAGGTGTTGCGTGAAAATTGTATCGTTGGGATTGAAGCCGACGAAGAACGCTGCCGCGAATTGCTGGAACATTCACTCGTTGCGGTGACGGCGATCAATCCATTTGTGGGTTATGTCGAAGCCAGCCGTGTTGCGAAAGAAGCGATGAAATCGCGGCGCAGTATTCGTGATGTGGTGTTGAGCGAAGGCTTGATGACCCCTGAGCAACTGGCCCAAGCTTTCTCAGTCGAAAATCTTTTAGGTCAGCATTGAATTGATAGAAGTGAGCACCTGCAATGACAACTCAAATTGCTTTTAAAAGTCTTAAAGCCCACCGCAAAACTTCTGCACCCGACATGCGCAAAGCTTTTGCCAAAGATGCGAAGCGTTTTGAAAGTTTTTCAGTGCGGGCTGACGATTTGTTGTTGGATTATTCCAAGTGCGCAGTCTCTAAAAAAACCATGACGCTGCTTGCGGGTCTGCTTAAATCAGCCAAGGTTGAAGCGGCGCGTGATGCTATGATGCGTGGCGACGTGATCAACACCACAGAAAAACGCGCCGTTTTGCATACGGCTTTGCGCCGCCCAAAATCTGAAATGGTTTTTGTTGATGGCCATAACATCGTGCATGATGTGCATGACGTGCTGGAAGCCATGGCACGCTTTGCCACTGATATTCGCAAAAGTAACATTACCGATATTGTGAATATCGGCATTGGCGGATCGGACCTTGGGCCCGCAATGGTGACGCTGGCTTTGGCTCCCTATCACGATGGCCCTAAAATGCATTATGTGTCGAATGTTGATGGGGCACATATTGCCGATACGCTGAAATCTTTGAACCCGGCAACGACATTATTTCTGATCGCTTCAAAAACTTTCACCACCATCGAAACCATGACCAACGCCAGAACCGCGCGAAAGTGGGTGGCTAGCGCTTTGGGCGAAGACAAAGTAGGGAACCATTTTGCGGCCATTTCCACAGCCATCGACAAAGTGAAAGCTTTTGGCATTTCTGAAAAGCGGATATTCGGTTTTTGGGATTGGGTGGGCGGACGCTATTCCATCTGGTCGGCCATTGGTCTGCCTGTGATGATTGCCATTGGGCCTAAAAACTTTATGGATTTTTTGGCTGGCGGTCACGCCATGGATACGCATTTCTCGAAAGCCAAACCTGCGGAAAACTTGCCCATGCTGATGGGGCTTTTGGGTGTTTGGCACAGGAACATTTGTAATCATGCAAGCCGCGCTGTCATACCTTATGATCAACGCCTGTCGCGCTTTGCCGCTTACCTTCAGCAGCTCGATATGGAATCCAATGGCAAGCGCGTGGGCAAAGATGGCAAACCACTTAAAAATTCCTCCGGGCCAATCGTGTGGGGCGAGCCCGGCACCAATGGTCAGCACGCGTTTTTCCAGCTGCTGCATCAGGGCACCGACATTATTCCAGTGGAGTTTTTAATCGCTGCTGAACCGCATGAAGTAGGGATGGCTGAACATCACGCATTGCTCGTTTCAAATTGTTTGGCGCAAAGCCAAGCCTTGATGAAGGGCCGCACGTTGAAAGAAGCAGAAGCGCAATTGAAGGCCATGGGGAAATCAGCGCCTGAAATTAAAGCGCTTGCTCCGCATAAAGTTTTTGCGGGCAATCGTCCATCAATCACGTTGGCCTATAAAAAGCTTGATCCACATACGCTGGGAAGGCTCATCGCACTCTATGAACACCGCGTGTTTGTGGAGGGTGTGATCTGGGGTTTGAATTCATTTGATCAATGGGGCGTAGAGCTGGGCAAGGAATTGGCCACAGCGTTGCAGCCCGTTGTGGAAGGAAAAGTTGCAGGGGAGGGTTTGGACAGTTCAACTGCCGGGCAATTGGCCCATTTGAAATCACTTCGCTGATCGGCGCCGTGTTAGTTTGAGGCCGGACCAATCTTTGTCGACGGCACAAACTTTTATATCTACCAGCCCGCACGCGAGAGCAGCGTTACGAATATGATCTTCGCTGAGACCCTTTGAAAGTGGCGAAGTTTTCTTCGGCCACGACACCCAGAGCATGATGGCGGGCGGCATAAGCTTGGAAAGCCTTTCAATTTCACTGAGTTGAAAAATTTCCGTGATAAAAAGATGAATAGCATCAGCATCTTTTTTAACGAGCAGCCAATCATTGGCGCTGTCTGCAAAGAGTGACGCGTAGTGTGTTGGCACGTTGAGCACCAACACTTTCATGGCCGTTTTGAACCCCAGCTTTTTCCAAAGCGGGGTGCCAGAATATCCAGCTTCAGCCTTGGCCGCCATCGCCCACCAACCCAGCCGCTTGAATTCCGGCTATCGCTGCTGCTTCATCATTGTCAGATGTATCACCGGACACACCCACAGCGCCCAAGATATTTCCGTCACTTGATTTAATCAACACGCCACCGGGCACGGGAATGATGCCATCAATCACGCCCAAAGCGCCCGCCAGAAAATGCGGACGATCTTTGGCCAGCTTCTCAATGCCGCGTGATCCCATGTTAAATGAAATCGCGCCATTGGCCTTGGCCTTCGCCACATCAAAACGGGCCAGTGAAGAGCCATCCTGAATTGCTGCGGCAACAACAGAGCCCCGTGCGTCAAGCACAACAACGCCGAGGGCTTTGAAGTTTGAGGACTTCGCGTGGTCTAAAGTTTTGATGATGATGGTTTGGGCGATGGCGAGAGTGAGGGTCATGAATTTCCTATTTCGGTTTAGTAACGCGGCGAAGCGTCAAATTAATCCGCCCACCCTCTTTCAACAAGGTCGAAGTTCCGACATTTACGCGGTCGATGCCGTGGAAGCAGAGCCGGGAGTCTCCGCCCATGACCAGCACATCGCCAGATGACAATTTCAAGGTTTGAGTTTTGCCGCCACGCTCCGTGCCGCCAAATCGGAACACCGCTGTATCTCCCAAAGAAATCGAAACCACCGGCGCTGAGAAATCCTCTTCATCCTTATCTTGGTGCAAACCCATTTTGGCCCCCCCTTGATAAAAGTTCACCAAGCAGGCTTCAGGCGGATGCGCGTAGTCTGCAACCTTGTTCCAAATATCCACAATAGCTTGCGGCATGGCGGGCCATGGCGTTCCAAGGTCGGGGTGTTGCGCTTGATAGCGATAGCCGTTGCGGTCTGAAACCCAGCCCAAACTTCCCATATTGGTCATGCGCACCGAGAATGGCCTGCCTGTTCTGGGCATCAGGGGCACAAACAGCGGAGCCGCAAGTACACATTCGCGTAAGTTAGCCACTAAAGCCTCTTGTTCGGCCCTGTCTAGCATCCCTGCAAAGTGTTTCATGCCTTGAATCATCAAATCCCTCTTAACAAACCTTGATAGCTGCAATTTGCACCCCTATATACCGCCAGAACGCCAAATCAGACTTCTGATAAGGCAAAGATTTTTAATGCGGGGGCCGCGGCCTTCCAGTGCCTGATTGGGGGCTGGGAAATGCGCTCGCCAGAGGAGAAGACACTATGGGTAAAGTTATTGGTATTGATCTTGGCACCACCAACTCTTGCGTGGCCGTCATGGAAGGCAAAACGCCTAAAGTTATTGAAAACGCCGAAGGTGCGCGCACCACGCCTTCAATCGTAGCGTTTAATGCTGAGGGCGAAACTTTGGTTGGCCAGCCAGCCAAGCGCCAAGGTGTAACCAATCCAGAAAATACATTCTTTGCGATTAAGCGCCTGATTGGCCGCCGCATGGAAGACCCGATGGTTGCCAAAGACAAGAAGCTTGTGCCTTACAACATTGTCAAAGCCGACAATGGCGATGCATGGGTTGATTCACGCGGCACAAAATATGCCCCATCACAAATTTCAGCTTTTACTTTGACCAAGATGAAGGAAACTGCCGAGCGCTATTTGGGCGAAGCAGTGACACAAGCTGTGATCACGGTTCCAGCTTATTTCAATGACAGCCAACGCCAAGCCACCAAAGATGCTGGCCGCATTGCTGGTCTTGAAGTGCTTCGCATCATCAACGAGCCAACGGCTGCTGCTTTGGCTTACGGCCTCGACAAGCGCGAAGCTGGCACGATTGCTGTTTACGATTTGGGCGGCGGCACATTCGACGTGTCAGTGCTCGAAATTGGCGATGGCGTGTTTGAAGTGAAATCCACCAACGGCGACACATTCCTCGGCGGTGAAGATTTCGACATGCGCATTGTTGATTATCTTGCAGACGAGTTCAAAAAGGAGCAATCGATTGATTTGCGCAAAGACAAGCTTGCTTTGCAGCGCCTGCGTGAAGCAGCTGAAAAGGCCAAGGTTGAACTTTCATCTGCGATGCAGACCGAAATCAACCTTCCATTCATTACCGCTGACGCCTCTGGCCCAAAGCATTTGGCTGTGAAGTTGTCACGCTCCAAGCTTGAAGCTTTGGTGGATGATCTTATTCAGAAGACAGTTGAGCCATGCCGTCAAGCATTGAAAGATGCTGGTGTTACGGCTGCGCAGATCGATGAAGTTGTTCTCGTCGGCGGTATGACCCGCATGCCGAAAGTCATCGAAATCGTAAAGCAGTTCTTCGGCAAGGAACCCCATAAGGGTGTGAACCCCGATGAAGTGGTGGCCATTGGTGCTGCTATTCAGGGCGGCGTTCTGAAGGGCGAAGTCAAAGACGTTCTGCTCTTGGACGTTACACCATTGTCGCTCGGTATTGAAACTTTGGGCGGCGTGTTCACACGGTTGATTGATCGCAACACCACCATTCCAACCAAGAAGGGCCAAGTGTTTTCGACAGCTGATGACAACCAAACAGCCGTCACCATCCGCGTGTTCCAAGGCGAACGCGAGATGGCCGCTGATAACAAGTCGCTCGGTCAGTTTGATCTGATGGGCATTCCGTCAGCGCCACGTGGTGTGCCACAAATTGAAGTGACATTTGATATCGATGCCAACGGCATTGTGAATGTTTCGGCAAAAGATAAAGCCACCAACAAAGAACAGCAGATCCGCATTCAAGCTTCTGGCGGTCTCAGCGATGCTGAGATTGAAAAGATGGTGAAAGATGCAGAAGCCAATGCAGCTGAAGATAAAAAGCGTGTTGGTTTGGTTGAAGCCAAGAACCAAGCCGAAGGCTTGATTCACTCGACACAACGCACTTTGAAGGATGCTGGCGACAAGGTTCCAGAATCTGACAAAACTGCCATTGAAGCCGCTATTGCTGATCTTAAAGCTTCAATTGAAGCCGGCGATGCTGATGATATGCAAGCTAAAACAACTGCTCTCATGCAGCTTTCCATGAAAATGGGCGAAGCCATGTATAAGGGCGGTGGAGCTGGCGAAGCAGCAACGGGTGCAGCCGACAATGACCACGACGAAGATGATGACAAAGTAGAACGTGACGAACTCGACGACATTATGGACGCCGAGTTTGAAGAAGTTGACGACAAGAAAAAGTCGTGATCCGCGCTAATTGAACCTCAATTGCCCTCGTCCGCTTTCGGGCGGGGGCTTTTTCCTGTAGAGACGTGAATTATGGCCAAGCGCGATTTTTATGAAATTCTGGGAGTGCAGAAGGGTGCTGACGAAAAAGCCCTGAAAACTGCCTATCGCAACCTCGCTAAAAAGCTGCACCCTGATGCCAATCATGGCAGCAAAGAAACCGATGCTAAGTTCAAGGAATTGAATGAGGCCTATGACATCTTGAAAGACCCGCAAAAGAAAGCGGCCTATGATCGGTTTGGCCATGCTGCTTTTGAAAACGGTGGTGGGCAACGGCCGGGCGGCGCTGGATTTGGGCCGGAGTTCAATTCTTCGATGTCTGATATTTTTGAAGATTTATTTGGCGATTTTATGGGCGGGCAACGCGGTGCCGCTGGTGGCGGGCAACGCGCGCGCGGCGGCCGGGCTGGTGCTTCAGCCCAACGCGGCAATGATCTGCGGTTTAACTTAGAGATCAATCTCACAGAAGCTTTCACCGGAAAAACTGCGACGGTCCGCGTGCCTTCATCCGTCACCTGCGAGCCGTGCAAAGGCTCTGGTGCCAAGCCCGGCACCCAACCCAAAACCTGTGCAACTTGTGGTGGGGCTGGTGCTGTGCGCTCGCAATCTGGTTTCTTCACAGTGGAACGCGCATGCCCAACGTGTGCAGGGCGCGGTCAAGTGATTAGTGACCCTTGCAGTTCATGTGGCGGCCAAGGCCGGGTTACCAAAGAACGTAATTTGCAAGTGACTATTCCGGCGGGCGTTGAAGATGGCACCCGCATTCGCCTGACTGGCGAAGGCGAAGCAGGACTTCGCGGCGGACCAACAGGCGACCTTTATATTTTCATGTCAGTTAAGCCCCATGAATTTTTCCAGAGAGATGGCGCAGATTTATTCTGCAAAGTTCCCATCTCCATGGCCACTGCCGCTCTTGGTGGCGAAATCGAAGTGCCCACCATTGACGGCAAAAAAGCCCGCGTGACCATTCCGGATGGTGCACAAAACGGCAAGCAGTTCCGCTTGAAATCTAAGGGCATGCCCGTGCTGCGTTCTTCACAGGCCGGCGACATGTATATTCAAGTGAGTGTTGAAACGCCGGTGAATTTGAGCCGCCGCCAGAAAGAAATTTTAGCCGAGTTCGACAAAGAAGCGCGTAACAATTCCCCCGAATCCGAAGGTTTCTTCGCCAAAGCCAAAGCGTTCTGGGATGCGTTTGGGGGATAATATGGCAAAAGGTTATTGGATCGCGCATGTTACCGTAACGGACCCAACGCAGTATCAAAAATATGTTGAGGCTTCGCGCGTTGCGTTTGTGAAATATGGTGCAGTTATGCTGGCGCGCGGCGGGGCTTTTGAGCAGTTGGAAGGCGCAGGTCATGCACGCAATGTCGTGATTGAGTTTGCGAGCTTGCAGCAAGCCAAAGATTGCTACAACTCACCGGAATATCAACATGCAAAGTCTTTGCGCGAGGCTGCTGGCGTTCCAAACATTTTATTGGTCGAAGGCGTTTAGAGCGAAGTAAGGTTTTCGACTAACTTCGCCAGCCCGTTCAAGCCCTGAATTTCATGAAACCGTGCATGACCATTCGGCACCACTTCTTTTTCATATTCCCATGTCAATTCATGGGGCACATAAACGCCATATCCTCCCGCGTTCAGCATGGGGATCACATCTGATTTTAAGCTATTTCCCGCCATCAAGCCGTGTTCAGCGACTGTGCCATGACGTTTGAAAATTCGGCTGTAAATTTCCGGTGTTTTGTCTGAAACGATTTCGACACCTTGAAAATAATCTCCGAGGCCTGATGCCGCTACCTTGCGCTCTTGGTCAAAGAGATCGCCTTTGGTGATGAGCAACAGTTTAAAATCGCGGTGAAGTGCCTCTAAGGTTTCACGCGCGTGGGGTAATAGCTCTACAGGATGTTGCAACATTTCGCGGCCTTGCTCCAACAATTGAGCAATGGCTGATGCTTCCACTTTGCCGCCAGTTATTTCAATGGCAGTCTCAATCATCGAAAGTGTGAAACCTTTAATGCCGAAGCCATAGAATTTTAAGTTCTTGCGTTCGGCGGCTTGCAGTTTTTTGTGGATATGATCTGGTTCGGCGTGATTGCCCAGAAGCTCCACAAACATATTTTGGGTAAATTTGAAATGGCGCTCATTGTGCCACAGTGTGTCATCTGCATCAAAAGCGATGGTCGTGAGTGTACTCATCGCTTTGCTTCAATGGCATCCATGATCAGTTCAGCAATATCAGCTCCGCCAAAGCGCTTCACTTGGCGGATACCAGTTGGCGAAGTCACGTTTATTTCGGTCATGTAATCACCGATCACATCAATGCCTGTAAAAATAAGCCCACGTTTATTAAGGTCTGGGCCGATGGCCTCACAAATTTCATGCTCGCGTTTGGTCAGCGTCGTGGGGGCTGCAACACCGCCTGCATGCATGTTTGAGCGGTTATCATTTTCAGCGGGAATGCGGTTGATGGCACCTGCCACTTTGCCATCCACCAAAATAATGCGCTTATCGCCTTTGCGAACATCAGGCAGATATTGCTGGGCGATGAAGGGCTCGGTGCCATAAAGCTCAGCAAACATCTCAAGCACGGACGAAAAATTCTGGTCTTTGCCATGGGTGCGGTAAACACCGGAGCCACCGTTTCCAAACAGCGGCTTCAAAATCACGTCGTCATAGGATTGACGGAACTTTTCGATCTCCTTCACGTCGCGTGTGATCAGTGTTGGCGGCATGAGGTCGGGGAATTTGAGAATGAATAATTTTTCAGGCGCGTTGCGCACTTCGGTGGGGTCATTCACCACTAAAGTTTTAGGGTGAATGATATCGAGCAGATGTGTTGCAGTAATATATCCCATATCAAAGGGTGGATCTTGGCGCATGAAAATCGAATCTTGTGTTGAAAGGTCAACGCGCTTCAGTGGACCAAACTTGCAATGCGCCCCTTTCACATCCTGCACTGTCACGTCATGGCCTTCAGCTGAAAGAGTGCCACCTTCGTAAGCCAGCGATTTTACATGATAGATGAACAAGCTGTGGCCGCGGCCTTGAGCCGCCAGCATCATAGCAAAGGTTGAATCGCCCTCAATGTTGTAAAGTTCAATCGGGTCTGATTGCACGGCAATTTTGAGCGGCATATTTAGTGATCTCCAGAAAACGCATTTTTGATATGTTTGGGCCACAGATAAGCATTCACAGTGACAATATCAAAGCGGCAAAAGTTTTGCGCTGCAAAATTATCTTTGGCCAGCCACATGCTTGCAGCATTTGCAATGCGTTTGGCTTGGGTTGGCGATACTGAAATTATTGCGTCATCGTGGCTGGGGCGGGCTTTCACTTCGATGAAAGCCGTGGTTTTGCCGCGCCGCATAATGAGATCAATTTCGCCCTGGTTGGTTTTAAAACGGCGAGCAAGTAGGCGGTAACCTTTCATGCGTAACATGAACACAGCGACTGTTTCAGCACGATGGCCGCGCTTTTCGGCAAGCTGACGTTTCACGCTTCACTCTTGCGTTTTAAGATGCGGGCATAAATATCTTCTTTTTTGAGATTGAAATTTTTCGCCACAATGTTGGCCGCTTTGCTGGCAGCATTATCTTTGAGGGCCAGTGTAATTGCCGCTTCAACCTCATCATCATCCACCACCACAGCTTCATGCTGCGGCGGGGCAATCACTAAAACGATTTCACCTTTCACGGACTCACGCGCAGCCAAAATCTCGCGCACTTCGTTAGCAGTCCCACGCAACACCTCTTCATGCAGCTTGGTCAACTCGCGGGCCATGGCAACGGGACGTTCACCCAATGCGGTTGTCACATCGGCCAGCGCATCAAGAATGCGGTGTGGGCTTTCAAAGGCGATCAAAGTTGAGGGAAGTTTTTTAAAGCTCAATAGCAGATCAACCCGCGCTTTGGATTTTTGCGGCAGAAAGCCGATGAAGGTAAAACAATCTGTAGGCAGACCTGACAGTGCAAGAGCTGTCAGCGTGGCCGATGCCCCGGGCACGCCTGTGACAACTAGCCCTTCAGCGATGCAAGATTGCACCAGACGATACCCCGGATCAGACACCAGCGGCACGCCAGCATCGCTAACCAAAGCGAAGGACTTGCCTTCTTGCAAAGCCGCAATAATTGCAGGGCGCACTTTTTCAGCATTGTGCTCGTGATAGGGCTTCAGGATGTTACGGATGCCATAGCGCTCCAGCAGCCGCGACGTGATGCGCGTGTCTTCACACAGGATATAATCGGCAGCGGCCAAAACATTGAGGGCGCGAATGGTTATATCGCCCAAATTGCCTATGGGTGTTGCAATCACATGCAGGCCAGCGTCAATGCTCTGCGCATCATAGCGGTGCGGGCCAATATGGTAGCAGCGCTCAGTCATTCAGTTCACGGATGATGGCATTGAGAATGGGTCGTCCGCGCGGCGTGGCCATGAGACGTGAACCTTTGAGCCGCACCATTCCGAGATTTTCAAGCGCTTCGATTTTTGATTGGGCAATTGCTGCACCTGATAATTCTGCATGGCGCTTTACGTCAATGCCTTCTTTGATGCGCAGTCCCATTAAAAGATATTCAGGCGCCTGATCGGCAGGAGTTAAGACTGTCTCCTCGATTACACCATGACCTCTATCAACCACAAATTGCCGCCACGTTTCCGGATGTTTTTCACTGACCAGTGCAAGGCGATTCTCACCTGCACTCAGGCGGCTGTGGGCGCCGGGACCAGCACCGGCATATTCGCCATAGCGCCAATAGGTGAGGTTATGTTTGCTTTCGTGGCCCGCACTGGCGTGATTGGAAATTTCATAAGCGCCAAGCCCATGTTTGGCCGTCAGTTCCTGCGTGATTTCATAAAGATTGGCGGCTTCATCATCATCTGGGATCACCAGCTTTCCAGCATCGAATAAATCTTGATACCGCGTTTCAGGTTCAATGGTGAGTTGATAGAGCGACATGTGGCCTTGCTGTTCGCCAAGGGCTCTCGTCAATTCATCGCGCCACTGCGCTTGGCTTTGGCCCGGTCTTGCGTAAATTAAATCAAAGCTCACCCGTGGGAATATTTTTGCGGCCAAGCGAAAGGCTCGCAGCGCCTCTTCCGGCGTGTGCTGGCGACCCAAGGCTTTGAGATCAGCTTCATCTAAGGATTGCACACCCACTGACACACGGTTGACGCCCGCTGTGCGGTAACCGCGAAAATTCTCGGCTTCTACACTTGTCGGGTTGGCCTCGAGCGTAATTTCTGCATCAGGTGCCACTGGCCAGAGCTGTGCAATATTGTCAAGCACATGGGCCACAGCTTCAGGCGGCATGAGCGACGGTGTACCCCCTCCAAAGAAAATGCTCGTGACTTTCTTGCCTGATGATTTCTGTTCAAGCCATTTCAGCTCCTGAACCAAAGCAGTCGCATAACTCATGTGGTCCACTGCTTCATGGCGCACGTGGCTGTTGAAATCGCAATAGGGGCATTTGGCCTTGCAGAAAGGCCAATGAATATAAATACCGAAATCAGAAGAGGTCACGGAGCAAAAGTTCCAAGGCGCGCGCACGGTGCGAGAATTTATTTTTCGCCTCATGAGTCATTTCAGCAAATGTTTTATCCTGACCATCGGGCACAAAAACCGGATCATAGCCATGACCAAGTTCGCCACGCGGTGGCCACACCAAAGTTCCCGGGGCCACACCTTCATAATAGCGCTCAACGCCGTCTGGCCACATGACACAGAGCGTGCATTTAAATTGGCCTTGGCGTTGTTCTGGTTTGGAAGCACCTGCAGCTTGCAGTTTTTCTTCCACCACACGCATGGCCATGTTCCAGTCGCGGGTGGGGCCAGCCCAATCGGCGGTATAAACACCGGGATCGCCGTTCAAGGCATCCACGCACAGGCCTGAATCATCTGAGATTGAAATCAAACCAGAATGGGTCATGGCAAAGAGAGCTTTTACTCTCGCGTTGCCCCGAAAGTTATCTTCAGTTTCTTCAGGCTCCGTGAGGCCAAGACCGCCTGCTGAAAACGTTGTCACGCCATGGGGTTTTAACAATTCAGCAAATTCTTCGAGCTTGCCTTTATTGTGAGTGGCGATCACAATTTTTTCGTTGGTAAGTTTGCGGATCACTTCAATGCTGCCTTTTGCATCTCAACCAAAGTTTGAATGCCACCATTGGCAAGACCCAAAAGTTTGAGCAACATGTCTTGCGAAAAAGGATCGCCTTCAGCAGTGCCTTGCACTTCAATGATGCCGCCTGATCCAGTCATGACAAAATTGGCGTCAGTGCCAGCAGTTGAGTCTTCGGCATAGTCTAAATCCAAAACCGCTTCGTCGCCGTGAATACCGCAAGAAATTGCCGCCACATGATCTTTAATCGGCGAAACTTTAAACATATCGCGCGCCATCATCCAGGTGATGCAATCTTGTAAAGCGATGAAGCTTCCCGTGATGGCCGCAGTTCTGGTGCCGCCGTCTGCTTGGATGACATCGCAATCCAAGCTGATCTGACGTTCGCCCAAGCCCCGCAAATCGACCACGGCACGCAGTGAGCGGCCTATGAGGCGTTGGATTTCCTGCGTGCGACCAGATTGCTTGCCTTGGGCTGCTTCGCGTCTCATGCGCTCGCCTGTGGCGCGGGGCAACATGCCATATTCAGCAGTCACCCAACCCTTGCCGCCGCCTTTTAACCATGGCGGTACGCGTTCTTCGAGCGACGCTGTGCACAGCACATGGGTGTTGCCAAACTTCACAAGGCACGAGCCCTCAGCATGGATGGACACACCACGCTCAAAGCTGACAGCACGAAGTTCATCATTTTTACGGCCAGATGGGCGCATGGGAAAAACCTTTCAAATTGAAAGGGCGTTCTAGACTGGATTTGCGGCAGGAGGAATAAATAAATCAATGATTTTGAGACATCTTTCGCGCGTGGCTGAAGCTTTGCTGTACACGAGGAGTGTGACGGATGGCGAGACGTTCGCTGAGCAGGGCTTGCGCCAAACGCCAATCGCCCGCCCGCTCTGCTGCAACAATTAGAGTTTGAGTCACTAAATCACGCTGGGCATGGCTGCCACCAATGCGGATGATTTTATAACGGATTGGCATAATCAAGGTAATTGCGCGGCGATAGTCCCCTGCGGCAAAGGCAAAAACGGCATCAACAAGTGTTCGACCAACATCGCGCGTGAATGCGCGATTATCGCCATCTCCTTCAGCCACATAGCGATCCATCGAAGTGAGGAAGCGTTCACTTATTTCAGCACTGCCACTTCGTGAAATTGCCAGTGCAATATGTAGATCGTTGAAGGCTAGAACATGGTCATCAACATGGGTTAACCACTGTTCGGCCACAGGATGCCAACGATTACCAACATCGGCCCCTGCAAGTTCAAGTCGCCATAACAAAGCAGCGGCATCAACAAGATCGAGAATCGAATCTGATTTTAATTTGGGTGCGATAAATTTATCAAAATCTGCAAGAACACTGGCAAACTCACCTTCTTCAATGAGATAAAGCGCCAAGTGCCAACCATTATGCACCGCCAAAGCTTGGGCTTTGCTCCAATTGGGTTGTGAGCGTTTAAGAAAATCAATGCCCAGTTTCTGACGGCTGTCAGTTTCATAGACATGGGCCACAGCGTGAACGGCCCAACCATCTTCGGGATTTATTGCAATAGCTTTAAAACCGATGTCTTCAGCTTTGCGCAATTCGCCTGATTCCTCCAACCCGAATGCATATTGCCCTAGAATATAACCATGGTGTGGGCGACCTTCTCCCCAAGCTGGCAACACTCTGGCAATTGAATCTCGGATGCTGAACGAATGTCCTAAATAAAAATAAGTGTCATGGGCAAAGCGCAGAGCCAAAGCGTCAGTTGGGTGATCCAATAAAATATCTTCCCAAATATTTGTAGCCTGGACAATCTCGCCACTGGCCCAAGCTTGGGCTGCCGCTAAATGGCGTTTTTCTCGTGAGGTTGCTAAGTGTTCGGCCGCTTTGGCAGCCTGCAGTGCTGCAACGACCGCCAGATTATCGCCGCGAAATCCGCTCAACAGAAAAAGTGAGGCCGTAGCGGCATGGCCCAGCATGAAGGTGGGATCCAGAACCGCTGCTCCTTGCAGAGCTGCGACGGGATCTCCCTTCCATGCAAAATAATCTGAAATGGCGACATCAAGCGCTGCAGCAGATGCAGCCGTGCCGGTCACATAAAGTCCTTGTAAATCCTTCGTCATAAGATTCACTCCCCTGTAACTGCCGTCAAATCCTAGCCTATTACATCGCCGAAGAAAATCTCTATATTGTCTGAATGAGTATCATTCCGTCTAAACTCTTTATTGACGAAAAGCTGTCTGGCGTTGCTGGCTTAGACCAGCGCAGCCGCGAGATTTTTAGGCGACTCGTTGATACATATTTGGAAACCGGAGAACCTGTGGGTTCGCGCTCCATTTCCAAATCTTTGCCGTCTGGCTTGTCGCCTGCGTCCATTCGCAATGTGATGATGGATTTGGAAGACTCTGGATTGATTTATTCGCCGCACACGTCTGCTGGGCGAATGCCCACTGAAGTTGGTTTGCGCTTTTTCGTCGATTCTTTGCTTGAAGTCGGTTCGGTCACTGACAATGAGCGCAGCGTTATTGATGCGCAGATTAGAGCTGGAAATCACCCTCGCCGTTTTGAAGATGTGCTGGGTGAAGCTTCCATGATGTTATCAGGTCTTTCACAGTGTGCGGGCGTTGTGATGTCCCCTAAAATTTCAATCCGTCTCAAGCATATTGAGTTTGTGAATTTGTCGCCGGGCCGCGCCTTGGTCATTTTAGTGGGTGAAGATGGCTCCGTTGAAAACCGCGTGATTGATGTGCCCGCTGGCCTCCCAGCTTCGATCTTTATGCGCGCCACAAATTATCTCTCAGCAGCCGCGCAAGGAAAAACGATCGACGAAGTACAAAAACTTATCGCAGGCGAAATGCTAAAGTTGCGCAGTGAACTTGATGAAGTTTCAGCACGGTTGATTGAAACTGGGCTTGCGGTGTGGGCGGGCGGTGTTGAGTTTGATCAGCGCTCATTGATTGTGAAGGGTCAAGCCAACTTGTTGGAAAACACGACAGCCACAGCCGACTTAGACCGCATGCGCAAACTTTTTGAGGACATTGAAAATAAGCGCGAACTGGTTGATTTGTTGGGGCTTGCAGAAAAAGCCGAAGGGGTTCGGATTTTTATTGGCTCGGAAAATAAACTTTTCTCTATGTCTGGTTCCTCTTTGATCGCCGCACCGTTTCGCAATGATGAAGATAAAATTGTGGGTGTACTTGGTATTATCGGCCCCACACGCCTGAACTATGCGCGCATTATTCCGATGGTGGATTATACCGCAAAAATGGTAGGTAGATTGCTCTCTTGATTTTTGTGGCGTTTGCCCCGATATGCTAGCTTCAAACCGCAGTGAAACGGATATCCTATGACTGATGAACATGACAAGGCTGAAGCAGGCGCCGACGAAATTTTGGCAGCCGATGCTTTGAATGAAGCCCTGAAAGCTGAAGCTGATCCGCGGGATGCCGAAATTGCGGCGCTCAAAGACGAAGTGGCAGCTTCTAAAGATCGCCTGCTTCGCCTTGCCGCTGACATGGAAAATTTGCGCAAACGCACTGAGCGCGAAAAGGCCGAGGCCACACTTTATGCGGCGACTAATTTTGCTCGTGATTTATTAACGGTTGCTGACAATTTAGGCCGTGCTTTGCAGGCCCTGCCCGCTGAAGAACGTGAACATGCTGGCGAGATTGAAAAGAATTTGATTTTCGGTGTTGAAGTTACTGAAAAGGAACTTCAACAAGTGTTCCAACGCCATGGCATTAAGCGGGTTAACACGGTGGGTCATAAGTTTGACCCCAATTATCATCAGGCCATTTATGAAGTGCCAACCTCTGAGAAGCCACCTGGTATCGTGATGCAGGAGATGCAGGCAGGATATTCCGTAGGCGAGCGTTGCTTGCGCCCCGCCATGGTTGGTGTCTCAAAGGCCGAAGGTTGACCCTCTAGACAATTTAATTAATTCGCTGCATTTTCCCTAATCGAATCCACGATGAGATGGATCGAATAGGGAGAGACAGATGGCGGACTATTCACTCGAAATTTATAAAGACAAACGCGGCGAATTTCGCTGGCGGCGCACGGCTTCCAATGGCGAAATTGTTGGGGCATCTTCAGAAAGCTATAAGGCCAAGAAGGATTGCGAATCCAACGCCAACCGCGATACGGCGGGCGACAAATGGGAATTTTATAAAGACAAGCGTGGCGAAAGCCGCTGGCGCTGTTTTTCTAAAGCCAATGGCAAGCAAGTGGGCCGGGCTTCGGAAGGTTTTTCGTCGCCTTCAGGCTGCAAGAACAATGCAAAAATGAACGGCTACGCTGGCTAAAATTTATGAGGGCTGCGGCTATTGGCTTGCAGCCCTTTTGCTTGACCAAACTTGCGGACAATGCCAAACACCGCGCCAAATGACCGAAACATCACAAATCCGCAATTTCTCTATTATCGCCCACATTGATCATGGCAAATCCACTCTGGCGGATCGCTTGATCCAGCTGTGCGGTGCTGTATCCGACCGGGAGATGGTCGACCAAATTCTCGACTCGATGGATATTGAGCGCGAACGTGGCATTACCATTAAGGCCAACACCGTGCGCCTTGATTATAAAGCCAAGGACGGCAAGGACTATGTGCTCAATTTAATCGACACGCCGGGCCATGTGGATTTTGCTTATGAAGTGTCGCGCTCGCTGGCGGCCTGCGAGGGCTCGCTTTTGGTGGTTGACGCCTCACAAGGTGTTGAAGCGCAAACGTTGGCCAATGTCTATCAGGCCATCAATAACAATCACGAAATTATTCCGGTTCTCAATAAAGTAGATTTGCCCGCTGCTGAACCTGAGCGCATTCAACAACAAATTGAAGATGTGATTGGCATTGATGCATCTGAAGCGGTGATGATTTCAGCTAAGACGGGTCTTGGTGTGCCTGATGTTCTCGAAGCAATTGTAAAGCGCCTGCCCGCCCCAAAGGGCGACCGTGATGCGCCCCTTAAAGCTCTGCTGGTTGATAGCTGGTATGACGCTTATCTGGGTGTTGTGGTTTTGGTGCGCATTATTGATGGCGTGCTCAAAAAAGGAATGCGCGTGCGCATGATGGGCACGGGGGGGCTTTACCCGGTCGAACGCGTGGGTGTGTCGCGGCCTAAAAAAGTGGTGGTCGATGAGCTTGGGCCAGGTGAAATTGGCTTCTTTACGGGCGCAATTAAGGAAGTGGCCGATACGCGGGTTGGCGATACGGTGACCGAAGATAAAAACCCAACGGCAAAAGCATTGCCGGACTTTAAAGAAGCGCAAAGCGTGGTTTTTGCTGGATTCTTCCCTGTCGATGCATCGGAATTTGAAGACTTGCGCGATGCCATGGGCAAGCTGCGTTTGAATGATGCCAGCTTCTCATATGAGATGGAAACCTCGGCCGCTTTGGGTTTCGGTTTTCGCTGTGGCTTCTTGGGCCTCTTGCATCTCGAAATCGTGCGGGAACGCATTGAACGCGAGTTCAATGTTGAAATCATTACCACGGCACCTTCGGTTATTTATAAGATCGATTTACGTGACGGTTCTCATGTTGATATGCATAACCCGGCTGACATGCCGGATGTGTCTACCATTGTTGCGATGAATGAACCCTGGATTGAAGCCACGATTTTGGTGCCGGATGAATATTTGGGTTCGGTGCTTAAACTTTGTGAAGATCGCCGTGGTCGCCAGAAGCAGCTCACTTATGCAGGTTCGCGTGCAATGGTGGTTTATGAGTTGCCGCTCAATGAAGTGGTGTTCGATTTTTATGATCGTTTGAAGTCAGTGTCCAAAGGCTACGCTTCGTTCGACTATAAAATGACCGAATATATTGCGGCTGATCTGGTGAAGCTTTCTATTTTGGTCAACGAAGAAGCGGTTGACGCTTTATCGATGGTAGTTCACAGAACGCGGGCAGAACAACGTGGCCGTGTGATGTGTGAAAAGCTGAAAGACTTGATCCCGCGCCACATGTTCAAAATTCCTATCCAAGCTTCCATAGGCGGCAAAGTGGTGGCGCGCGAAACCTTGTCCGCTATGCGAAAAGACGTGACTGCCAAATGTTATGGCGGCGATATTTCACGTAAACGCAAACTTCTCGATAAGCAGAAGGAAGGCAAAAAGAAGATGCGCCAATTCGGCAAGGTCGAAATTCCGCAGGAAGCCTTTATTGCGGCCCTGAAAATGGACGAGAATTGAGTAGGGCTTACGCCCGATGATCCTGCTTGCCATTGATACCGCGCTGGCCAGCTGTTCGGCCTGTGTTTACGATTCAACCAACACCAAAATCCTCAGCGAAGAGTGCGAGCTGATGGAGCGTGGCCACGCCGAGGCACTGCCGCCTATGGTTGCGCGCGTGATGGCGGCTTCGGGACTGGACTATGCTGATCTGACCCGGATTGCTGTTACCATCGGTCCCGGAACCTTCACGGGGATTCGGGTGGGGTTGAGTTTTGCCCGTGCTTTGGGGTTGGCGCTCAACATTAAGGTACTGGGATTAAACTCGTTGATTGCCACGCAAGTTGCTGTAATTCAGCCAAAATTCCCAATTCTAGTGGCGCATAAAGCAGGCAATAGCGACTTTTTCTATTTTCTAAATTTAAACGTTTCTAATAATATTGAAATCTTGAAATCAGTGGTGCTTCCTGAGGGCCCGGCTCTTATTATTGGTACGGCTGCCGATGAAATTGTAGCGTCAAGCTGGCGAACTGACCTTGAACGGCTGCCTGAATATGATCTGCCAAAGGCTTCTGGCTTTGCGGCTTTTGCAGCGGCTCAACCCGATCCTGCGGGAATGCCGGAACCGGTTTACCTGCGTGAAGCCGATGCCAAACCGCAAGCTGCGGCACTGCGGGGTTTGCCTGATCTTCAGGTGCTTGTGGCCGACAGCACGGCCATACCTCCTCTCGCCAAACTTCATGCAGCTTGTTTCGAAGAAGCTTGGGACGAGGCCGCACTTGCCAGCCTGATGGCAAGCCCCGGCATTGGGGCGTTAATTGCGCAAAGTGCCGAAGGGCCGGTAGGGCTGCTCATGTACCGTGTTGTGGGCGATGAAGCAGAAATTCTGACGATTGGGGTTGATCCTCATTTACGCAGGCGCGGTGCGGGTGCGTTTTTGTTGGCAAATTTTCTCGCGCTCAACATCCCTTCCGTGTTTTTGGAGGTTGCTGCCCGCAACGAAGATGCCCTTCATCTTTATACCAAAGCAGGTTTTAAACAGGTGGGATTGCGCAAAGCCTATTATGCAACCACTGGCGATGACGCATTGATCCTCAAATGGGCCGTCTGAGAGCAATCCTCATTCTACTCGGTTTTCTGGCGCTCACACTGCCCTTAATGCCCGTTCAGTTGATCACGCGCTCACGCCGTTTGCCATGGGTCTATCACCGCATTCTGTGCAAATTGTTGGGTATGACCATCATCATCAAAGGGGCCCTACCACCAAACCCCGCACTACTGGTGGCCAATCATATATCATGGCTTGATATTCCTGTGCTCAGCTCAGTTTTGCCACTCTCGTTCATTGCCAAACATGAAGTGAGCGCTTGGCCGCTGTTTGGGTGGATGGCGAAATTGCAACGAACTGTTTTTATTGATCGCGACCGCCGCCACGCCACGGGCACCAAACGTAATGAAATTGCCGCGCGGCTTCAAAATGGTGACAGCTTAGTGCTGTTTCCTGAAGGCACCTCAAGTGATGGCACCCAAGTTTTGCACTTTAAATCTTCTTATTTTGGTGCTGTCGAAAGATTAGATATAGCAGTCGTTCCTATCACACTCACTTACCTTCGTCGGCCTACCTTTTATGCTTGGTATGGCGATATGGATTTGGCTCCCCATCTTTGGGCGGTGATCAAATCCGGGCCGATCAACGTGCAAATCGAATTTCACGAGGCACTACCAAAGTCAGACCGTAAAACCATGGCGAGGGAAGCTGAGGTCCGTATTCGCAGCAGCTTGGATAAAGTCCTAAATTCGGGTAGGGAAGCCTCATGAGTAAATCTGTATTTGTTAAAACCTATGGCTGCCAGATGAATGTTTATGACAGTCAGCGGATGCAGGACGTGCTGGCACCTTTGGGCTATGCGCAAGCCGAAACGGCAGAGGATGCGGATTTGGTAATTCTTAACACCTGCCACATTCGTGAAAAAGCAGTTGAGAAAGTTTATTCGGAACTTGGTCGTTACCGAGATATGAAAATTACCCGCGGCGGCAATATGATTATTGCTGTTGCAGGCTGTGTGGGCCAAGCCGAAGGCGAAGAAATTACGCGGCGGATGAAATCAGTTGATCTGGTGTTTGGACCACAAACCTATCACCGTTTGCCTGAACTTTTGAAGCTTCGCGAAACCACTGGACGTGCCGTGGTTGAAACCGAATTTGCAGTTGATGATAAATTCAAAGGCTTGGCCCAAGAACAAGTGCGCAACCCCACTTCGCGCAGTGTGACGGCGTTTCTAACTATTCAGGAAGGGTGCGATAAGTTTTGTACCTTCTGTGTGGTGCCTTATACACGCGGCGCTGAGTTTTCCCGCGCCCCTGCGCAAATTGTTGAAGAGGCTAAAAAGCTAGCGGACCAAGGGGTTCGCGAACTCACTTTGCTGGGTCAGAATGTGAATGCTTATCACAGCGGGACTGCGACACTCGCCAGCCTCATCACCGAACTGTCACAGATCAGTGGTATTCAGCGTATCAGATACATGACCAGCCACCCGCGCGATATGACTGATGATCTGATTGAAGCTCATGGGACCAACCCCAAACTGATGCCCTATTTGCATTTGCCCATTCAATCTGGTTCAGACCGCGTTCTCAAAACCATGAACAGGGGCCACACAACGGCAAAATATCTTAAGTTGATCGAGCGCATTCGTGCGGCGCAACCGCGCATTGCCATGACCTCTGATTTTATTGTTGGTTTTCCCGGCGAGACTGATCGAGAATTTGAAGAGACGATGCAGCTGGTCCGTGATGTTAATTATGCAGGTGCATTTTCATTTAAATACTCGCCCCGCCCGGGAACGCCTGCTGCAACGCGCGAAGACCAAGTGCCTGAAGACCTGAAGAATGAACGGCTGGCACGGCTTCAAAGTTTAGTGACCAGCCAGCAAGCTGCCTTCAACCAATCATGCGTTGGCCAGACACTGACTGTGCTTTTAGAAAAGCCAGGCCGCCAGAAGGGGCAACTCATTGGCCGCTCGCCTTATTTGCAATCGGTGCATTTAGACGCACCCACAAGCCTTTTAGGATCATTTGTGGATGCCCATATATTAGCTGTTGGCCCCAACTCGCTTTCGGGGCAATATGTTGACATGAGTCCAACTGGAGGTCACCGCGTTTGAGCCCATCTGCCAATGCTTTGAAACAACAAGACACTGAAGAGGGTGTTCTGTCTCTTGCCTTTGATGATAACCGCGTCCTCGCATTGCTTATGGGCGAACATGATGCCCACCTTGCTGTGATCGAACAGCGCTTAGGGGTTGCAATCACTCCGCGCGGCAACAGACTATCCATTCGCGGCGATCGCACCACCTCTGAATTGGCCCGCTCGGTGCTGTTGCACCTTTACACCAAGGCAGCGAGAGGCGACGAGATCAACCGCGGTGAAATAGACGGCGCTATTCGCATGGTGAAAGTGGCTGAAGAAAAAGAGGTGGCTTCTGGCGGCGTGCGCACACGGCGTAAAACTGTTTCAGCGCGCACCGCAAACCAACAAATTTATATTGAACAAATCCGCAAAAACGAATTGGTGTTTGGCGTGGGGCCAGCGGGCACCGGCAAAACTTATCTGGCAGTGGCTTGTGCTGCTGAAGCTTTGATGAACGGTGAAGTTGACCGAATTATTCTCTCTCGCCCCGCTGTCGAAGCTGGCGAACGCTTGGGCTTTTTGCCGGGCGACATGAAAGAGAAAGTCGATCCTTATTTGCGTCCACTTTATGATGCGCTTTATGACATGATGCCACAAAGCTTGGTGGCTAAAGCCATGGCCGAAAACCAAATTGAAATTGCGCCACTGGCCTTTATGCGCGGTCGCACTTTGGCTTCTGCTTTTATTATTTTAGACGAAGCGCAAAACACCACGCCGCAGCAAATGAAAATGTTTTTAACGCGCCTTGGCGAAGGCAGCCGTATGGTGATCACCGGCGATCCTACTCAAGTTGATTTGCCGTATGGGGTGGTTTCGGGTCTTGATGACGCGCTTTCAGTTTTGGATGGCGTTTCCGGCATTGGCGTTACAGCATTTCAAACGGCAGATATTGTGCGCCATGCCATGGTAGGTCGCATTGTGGCTGCTTATGACAAAAAGGGCAGCGCAGCTTCGCGCAAAACGCGGGCTTAATAATGCCTCTGGTCATTGCCATTGAGAATAAAGACTGGTCGCGGGTTCGCGGCTTAAAAGCGATTGCGGTAAAAGCTTACACGGCAAGTTTGACGGCGGTTCAGCGCAAGAAAACTGTGACGTTGCTGTTGGCTGACGATGCAACGCTAAAATCACTTAACAAGGATTGGCGCGGAAAAAATAAACCAACTAATGTGTTGTCATTTCCGGCCTCGCCAGATTTGAAAATTCCGCGCGGAGAAGCAAAGCCTTTGGGAGATATTGCATTGGCTTTTGAAACGGTGTTGCGAGAGGCTGAAGCGGCGGAGAAAACTTTAAAGGATCACACCACCCATTTGATCGTACATGGCATTTTGCACCTTTTAGGTTTTGATCACATCAACGATGCCGAAGCTGAACTTATGGAAGCCCGCGAAATTCGGATTTTGAAAAAACTTGGCATTGCTGACCCTTACCGAGTAAACAGCGGTTTATGAACACGCCACAACGCCCCGGTTTCCTCTCAAAAATTCGCCGCAGACTTTCCCGCGATAAATTAGATTTGCGCGAAAGCTTGGCAGGCGTGATTGCCAGCCACGTTGAGCAAGAAGGTCCTTCGACCCAGCCTGATGATGCCCGCTCAATGATGCAAAATCTTTTAGGCTTTGCTGATTTGCGCGTGGATGATGTGATGGTGCCGCGTGCCAACATTGAAGCCGCTGAAGAAACGTCCAATATGCGAGACTTGCTGGCGCAATTTGTTGAAGCCAATCACTCGCGTCTGCCGATTTACCGTGAATCACTTGATGATATTGTTGGTATGATTCATGTGAAGGATTATCTGCGCTGGATGGCTATTAAGGGTTCGAAAAAGAAAACCAAGAAGGCCGTGGAAGCTGGAATTGCGCTTGCTGCATCTGAACTTTCGTCGACAATTAAACAACACCCCAGCATGATCCGTGAAGTATTGTTTGTGCCGCCCTCGATGCCCGCCCCTGATCTTCTGATTAAAATGAAGGCCTCCCATATTCACTTGGCCGTCGTGGTGGATGAATATGGCGGCACTGATGGTTTGATTTCGCTAGAAGACTTGGTTGAAGAAATTATCGGCGATATTGCTGACGAACACGACACAGATGCCGAAGAAGGCATGATCCGCAAGCAAGACGAAAACACCTATACCGCGAGTGCTTTGATTAGCATTTTGTCTTTGGACGAAATGTTCAAAGTTGATTTGCTGCCTGAAGACCAAGAAGATGAAGCCGATACATTGGGCGGTCTTATTTTTGAAATGGCAGGCCGTGTGCCGACACGCGGTGAAATTATTCGCCACGCATCTGGTTTGGAATTTGAAATTTTAGAATCAGATCCCCGCCGCGTGAAGCGCGTCCGCATTCATGTGAAGCCAGCGCCCGACACTGCCGAACAATTGGAAAGCTAGGTTTTAGATGAGACCCTTAGATTAGACCGACGGCCGTGGCATGATCTTTCAAGTTCACATTGGGTCTTGCACCTGTGTGTGAAATAACTTCGGCGGCAGCCAGACTTCCAAGTTCGGCACAGCGTTTTAAATCAAAGCCTTTGGTATGGCCAAACAAAAAGCCAGCCGCATAAAGATCGCCAGCTCCGGTCACATCAATAACTTTGCTGACAGGGTGCGCAGTGGCTTCGATGATGTGATCAGCAGTTACAATCAACGAGCCTTTTTCAGAGCGCGTGAGGGCTGCCATGGAGCAATCTTTTCTGATGGCAGCAACAGCACCATCAAAATTCTGGGTTTTATAGAGCGATTTAATTTCACTTTCATTGGCAAACACAATGTCGATGCTCTCCTTGATCAACTCAAGAAAACTGTCTCTGTGGCGCTCCACGCAAAATGAATCCGACAATGTGATGGAGGTCAATTGGCCAGCGCTGCGGGCGATTTTTGCGGCCAGGCGAAACGCCTCTTTGGCTTCTGGTTTATCCCAGAGATAACCTTCCATGTAAGTGACACTTGCTTGCTTCACGATCTCAGCATCAACATCACTTGTAGACAAATTCACACATGCGCCCAAATAAGTATTCATGGTGCGCTCAGCGTCGGGTGTTACCAAGATGAAAGACCGGGCGGTTGCTGGGCCATCTGTTGCCGCCACGCTATCAAATGTAACACCGAGCGAGCGCATATCATGGCGATAAATTGCACCCAGTTGGTCATCTTTTACTTTGCCAAAATAGGCTGACTTGCCACCAAATGAAGCAACACCTGCAGCGGTGTTTCCGGCTGAGCCACCAGAAATTTCTATGGCATTGCTCATGGCGGCATAAAGCTGTTCGGCCCTTGGTTCATCAATCAGGTTCATAGAACCTTTGACCAAATTTTCGCGGGACACAAAATCTTCGCCCACTTGGGCAATCACGTCCACGATGGCATTGCCAATGGTAAGAACGTCATATTTATTGTGTGTCATTGAAACCCTCATATTTTCCCTGCCCTAGCGCGGAACCCTTGCAGAAACAAGCGCTAGCTCTTAGCTATGCTTTTATGTTCAGCGCCGCCTTCAAAGCTTTCAATGATGTAACTTCGCCTGAATTTCGTGGCGTATTGTGGAAATCCATTGGCCTGACACTAGCCTTGTTCGTGGCCGTCTTGGTAGGTGTTGAAACGCTGCTTTCGTTTTTAACGCTGGTGCCGTTGCCATGGTTACAAACGGTGATCGCGTTGGGCACGGGCATCGGGTTAATTGCCGCATTTTTCTTTTTAATGGCTCCGGTCACTGCCGTATTTGCCGGACTGTTTTTAGATTGGATTGCATCTCGCGTTGAAGAACGACACTATCCTCGAGACATGAAAGGGTCGGCCCTTTCGAGTTTTAGTGCGTTTTTCTTTGGTCTCAAATTTGCGGGCATCGCGCTTCTGGTCAATATCATCGTATTTCCGCTAGTGTTTTTTGCAGGTTTTGGACTGGTGTTGATATTGCTCAGCAACGCTTATTTATTAAGCCGCGAGTATTTTGAAATGGCCGCCAGCCGTTTTATGTCGCCTGCTGCAGCAAGCACTTTGCGCAAGAAAAATTTTCTAAAGATTTATACGGCCGGTTTAGTTCCCGCCGCACTAGCGATGATCCCGTTTATCAATTTGGCGGTGCCAGTATTTTCTACGTCTTACTTCGTGCATATTTTTAAATCGGTGCAACGCTCTTCTCCTTGAACGGGCACAGATCATTGATCGTGCAACACCAGCAGTCCGGCTTTCGGGCTTTGCATATATAGCGGCCATGCAAGATCAACCAATGATGGGCGTGGAGCAAATATGGCTTTGGAATTACTTTCAAAAGTTTGGTTTCAACTTCAATAGGTGTTTTGCCGGGGGCCAGTCCTAATCGGTTCCCAAGGCGAAACAAATGGGTGTCAACTGCAATCGTAGGCTCGCCAAAAACGATATTCAGGACCACGTTAGCAGTCTTGCGACCCACGCCTGGAAGCGCCTCTAAGTCTTCGCGACTGCTGGGCACTTGGGAATTGTGTTTGGCGATCAGAAGTTGCGAGAGGGCATAAACATTTTTGGCCTTGGTGCGAAACAAGCCGATGGATTTTATAGCTTCACGTAAGTTAATCTCGCCAAGGCCTACAATTTTTTCCGGCGTATCAGCTTGCGCAAAGAGGGGTATGGTGGCGCGGTTCACGCCTTCGTCGGTGGCTTGGGCGGATAACACCACAGCGACTAAAAAGGTAAAGGCATTGACGGCATGCAATTCGCCTTTGGGTTCTGGGTTTTCACTTTGAAAACGCCTGAACATTTCTTCAATCGCTGCGGCTTTAAGGCGGGGTGGCATGGTTCACTCTGTCGCTGGTCTAATAAGGTTTTGCTATCGTAGTGTGAAATTATGAATTCAGACACTTTAAAAACATGGTCCGTGACATTAACGCCGCACCGCTCGCTGGAGGGTCCAGCCTTTAAGATTTTGATGGGTGTTGTGGTGTTTTTGAACTTGGCCATTGCGGCTTTGTTTTTCAAACTGGGCGCGTGGCTGGTCTTTCCGTTTCTTGGGTTGGATGTTTTACTGTTGTGGTTGGCCTTCAAAGTGAACACCCGGGCGGCCGAACGTTCGGAGCATATTATTATTGAAGGTGACGCGGTGAAGCTGCTTTCTCGATTGCGAGACGAGGCACCCGTGGAAACAGTATTTAACCGGCGTTGGCTGCGGGTGAAGCTTGAATATGATGAGGCCCGCGAAATGGTGGGACGCTTGTTTTTGGTATCGCGCGGCAAGATGATCGAGATTGCATCGTTTTTGGGGGCCGAGGAGCGTGAGTCGTTAGCGCAGGCTTTGAAAGCCGCCATCGCCAGCCCAAAGATTTGAAGTAACGCTAGGAAACGGGTGGCGCTCAATGCCGCAATGTCCTAATTTTCGGGCATGGAACAGAATTCAAATCTTGCAGACTATGAACGCGTTCAAAGTGTGTTGGCCAATCTGACTGAAAATTGGCGGGACCAACCATCGTTAGAAGACCTGGCCGCCCCGCTTGGGATAGATGCCGCACAGTTGCAACGGCTTTTTACAAGATGGGCTGGGCTTACACCCAAAGCATTTTTGCAAGCTTTAACTTTGGATCATGCTCGGGTCATGCTGAAGGATTCGGCAAGTATTTTGGAAACTGCTTTGGAAGTTGGGCTTTCAGGCCCATCGCGGTTACATGATTTATTTGTAACCCACGAAGGCATGTCGCCGGGCGCTTATAAAACAAAAGGCGCTGGCATTGCGATTTCCTATGGGTTTCACCCATCGCCGTTTGGATTGGCTTTGGTGATGGTTACAGATTATGGTTTGTGCGGGCTTGGCTTTTCGGATGCACATGGCACGGAAGCCTCATTTGCTGATATGAAGCGGCGCTGGCCCAATGCTCAGTATACGGAAGATGTTACAAAAACTGCGCCTTATGCCGCTCAGATTTTTGCTCCTGAAAAATGGCGTGATGGCAGGCCTTTGCGCGTTACACTCATTGGCAGTGATTTTGAAATTCGGGTTTGGGAAACCTTGCTTAAAATACCAATGGGCCGGGCCGTGACTTATGGTGACATTGCCCATTCGATTGATAAGCCAAAAGCTGCGCGCGCTGTGGGTGCTGCTGTGGGGCGCAACCCTATTTCCTTCGTGGTGCCGTGTCACCGCGTCATTGGCAAGTCCGGCGCACTTACGGGTTATCATTGGGGACTCACCCGCAAGCGCGCAATTTTAGGATGGGAAGCAGGTCAGATCAGCGCTTAAGCGGCGTCACGTAAAGCACCGGGACCGGGTATGGCGCCCTTCGGACATTTGCCTGCAATGATCATGCCCAGCACTTCATCTTGAGTCACATCTTTCACATGCGCTGTACCCACCACTTTGCCGTTCTTCATTACCACCAAACGATCAGCCAAATCAAACACGTCATGCAAATCGTGGCTGATCAAGAATATGCCAATGCCATCAGCTTTCAGTTGCTTGATGAGCTCGCCCACTTGCGCGGTTTCTTGTGGGCCCAAAGCAGCAGTCGGCTCATCCATAATCAGAATGCGGGCATTGAAGTGAATGGCCCGCGCAATAGCAACTGACTGGCGCTGACCTCCTGAGAGTTTCGATACAGGTTCTTTGAAGCGGCGAAAGTTTGGATTAAGACGATGCATCACTTTGCGGGTTTCGGCTTCCATGGCCACGTCATCGAGTGTGCCCATTTTAGTTTTTAGCTCTCGGCCCAAATAGAGATTGGCCGCTGCATCTACATTGTCGGCAAGAGCCAAAGTTTGATAAATCGTTTCAATGCCCAGCGCCTTGGCGTCGCGTGGGTTATTAACTACCACCTCAGCTCCTTCAATCACAATACTGCCTGCATCACGTTTGTAGGCACCGGAAAGACATTTGATCAGCGTCGATTTACCAGCGCCATTGTGACCAAGCAGGCCCACAACTTCGCCGGGGTGTAAATCAATTGATGCGTGATCGACAGCTTTGATACCGCCAAAGGCAATCGAAATATCACGCATTTCAATCAAAGGTGTGCCACGGTTTTGAAAGTGCTCCGCGCCTTTTACAGCTGCAGGTAATTCGTGGGTCTCCAAAATCTTCGCAGGCTTCTTCACGATCGATTTGCGAGCAGGTGTTTTTTTCTGTGCAGCTTTTGCCATGATCTTACCCTTACTTCACACGACGGGAATAAAGTTGGTCGAGATAGACCGCGAGCACGAGCACAGCACCGACGACCACGTTTTGAAACGCTGCTGGCAAGTTGAGCAGCGACATGCCGGAGATGATTGATTGCATCATCAAGGCGCCGATCATGGCGCCGTAAATGGTACCCACACCACCCGCCAGTGACGTGCCGCCAATTACGGTGGCTGCGATTACGTAAAGTTCGTTGGTGAGGCCAAGGGCATTGGTTGCGGCATTGAGGCGGGCCGATGAAATTACCGCAGAAATACCGACCAAAGCACCCATCAACGCGAACACTTTAACGATCATCCATTTGGTGTTGATGCCGGCGAGTTCAGCTGCTTCGGGGTTTCCGCCGATGGCATAGATATAGCGGCCAAACTGAGTCCGCGTGGCAAGGAAGGTCATCAATAAACCAACCAACAAGGCCACGATCACTGGCAAGGAATATCCAGTATAGTAAATCAAACCATCTGTGCAGCGCACGACTAAATCATTGGCCAAGCAGACGGCTGTTCCGTCCTTGTTTTCTATTCCCGGCGGAATAGTGACACCATTAGCCTTAGCGTAATTTTCAATCAGCTTGAACGGCCAAGGATAGGAGTTCATCACATGGGTGACGCCGAGGACGACGGCGCTGCCAACTGCGGCGAGAAATACTTCCGCCCAAACTGGGCGCAATGGAAAGTTAAAGCGCTGCCGCTGTTTGCGGCCGTTGACGACGCCAAAGGTGATGGCAGCACACGCAACAAGGGCAATAGCCCAACTCCAGAATGGCCCGAGCCAGCTTGCTGGAATACCGCCACCGAAGACTTCAAAGGTCTTGTCCATGGGCGCAACAGTTTCGCCTTTGGCCATATAGAAGGCGACACCACTATAGGCGAGCAGGCCGCCGAGTGTTACGATGAAGGCAGGGATTTTTGCGTAAGCCGTGAGATAACCGTTGAAAGCACCAAATGCGGCACCTAGCAGAATACAAACCAGAACACCGAGAATCCAAATTGCGGGATGGCCCACGCCGAGCATTGGCGCGAGTTTGAAGACTTGCGTAACAGCACCCGCCACTGCGACCATGGACAACATGGAACCTACAGATAGATCAAGTTGGCGCATCACAATTAGCAACACCATGCCTGTCGACATGACCGCGATTGAGGAGGTTTGAACCAGCAGAGTCCAGAGGTTGCGCGGTGTCAGAAACGAGCCACCGAGCCAGCCACCAAAATTGCCGCGCAAAACGCCGCTGGCAACGTCAAAAATACACCAGATCAAAATTAGCGCCGCAAGCATGCCGAGCATGCGTGCATCAATTTCAGTCGCACGAAAGAAGCTTTTCACGGGCCCTTCGGTTTGCAACGCAGGATTATTACTGGTGCTTGTGGTGTTTGTCATTGCCGTTCCCCTATTCCCGCTTCTACTTAAAGAAAAACCGTGGAACTTTTGCAAGTGCCACGGCTCAACATAGTGTCAGATGCTAAAAATTAGCAACCTGGTACTGCACCGGCAGTTACGCCAGCACAGGCTTGATCTTTGGTAATGTGGCCAGCATCAATGGCTACATTGATGTTCGCTTTGGTGATTGCTGTTGGAGCAAGAAGGATTGAATTCATTTCAACCTTGTTCTTACCGCCGTTGAACTTTGCAACACCGGCGATCTTGTCCATGGCTGTGCCATCAGCAAGAGCGTTTGCAGCTTCACCGGCTACTTTGCCAAGGTCAGATGCGTTCTTCCAAACTGAAACAGTTTGTGTGCCGAGAGCAACACGGTTGATCGCTGCGAGGTCACCGTCTTGGCCGCCAACTGGAATGCCAGCCATGCCTTGTGCCGTGAGAGCAGCTACGACGCCTGAAGCCATGCCGTCATTTTCAGACAATACAGCGTCAACTTTGTTGCCTGTTGAAGTCAAGCATTGCTCCATGTTCTTCTGAGCATTGTCTGGCTTCCAACCATCGGTGAATGTTTCGCAAACATTCTTGATCTTGCCTGAATCGAGGCCTTCTTTCAGAACTTCCATCATACCTTGGAACAAGAAGGTTGCGTTCGGATCGCCCTTGTCGCCCTTGATGAAGGCATAGTTGCCTTCTGGCTTGGCAGCTTGAACTTCCTTAGCGATAATGCGGCCTACGCCCACGTTATCAAACGTGATGTAAAGTGCATTTGGATCTTCGAATTGCACGTCATAGGCAATTGACTTGATGCCAGCATCGCTGATTGCTTTGATCGAGGGGAGGATGGCATCGCTGTCGAAAGCAACAACCAAAACCACGTCCACTTTTTGTGAGATCAGGCCTTCAATGTCTGCAGCTTGTTTTTGAGCAGAGTTCTGAGCATCTGTTGAAACATACTTGTTACCAGCAGCTTCTACAGCGGTCTTAATTGCAGCTTCGTCGGTCTTCCAACGCTCTTCTTGGAAAGTCTTCCAAGATACGGCGATGGTTTTTCCAGCGGCCATTACTGTTGTTGATGCAGCGCCGAGCATCAAGCCCGCGGTCATCATGGCCAAAATTGTCTTCTTCATTCCCATTCTCCCTTGAACACCAAACACACCCTGCCAGACGTCAGCTGTCGATCGTGGATATTTTAGGTGTCGAAATAATTTAATTTGACGTCTAAAATAATGTTGCATCAAGCCCAGTGGTGAGTCAAGATTGAATTCGTAAATAATTGATTGTGCAGTGCAATATCAATATTGCACGTGCGAAAGGACAGATGCGCGGCAAAGCAGACAGTGATTTGGTAAGGCGGCAGAACCGGCACATTGTGCTAGAAGCCTTGCGGTCCTATGGGCCCATGGCGCGAGTTGATCTTGGTAAAATGACCGGCCTTTCGCCTGCTTCGATCACCACTATAACGACCCAGCTGATTGGTGAAAAAGTTATGTTAGAGCTGGATGAGGCGCCTGATCGCAGTGATCCAAGCCGTCGTGGACGCCCCACAACCAGAGTTAATCTCAATCCATTTGCCGCGCGGATCATTGCCCTTAAAATTTCAATTAGCGGTCTTGAATTGGTTCTGGTTGATTTCAGCGGTGAAATTATAACGCGCAAAAAGGTTTCTCTGGCCACCTATGAAATGGGCGCTGACGAGTTTAACCGTCACACACTCCACATCATTCAGACATTCTTAGATGAGAATAAATTAGAGGCCGAAGATGTCGCCCATATTGGGGTGGCCGCACAAGGTGTTACCGATTCTGTTTTGGGCACTATTGCTTGGAGCCCTGCTTTTAAGCAGCGCAACATTCCAGTCGTTGGTCCTATTGAACAGAAATTTGGCGTAAGGTGTACCATTGCCAATGACGCCAATATGATTGCCGAAGGCGTCATGGCGGCAGATGGCTATAGTTATGACGGCACGGCGGCTGTTGTGTTCATGGGCTATGGCGTGGGCATGGGTCTGGTCATTGACGGAAAGGTTTATCATGGTGCCACGGGGGCTGCTGCTGAATTTGGTCACATGAATCATATTCCAAATGGAGCTTCATGCCGGTGCAGCCGGGCTGGCTGCCTCGAAGCTTATGCGTCCGACTATGGAATTTTGCGCAGTGCTGAAAACCGCTCTGATCAATCTCCACCACCATCTTCAGCGGTTGATCCGGCGGTTATGCTTGCGTTGGAAAATGCGGCACGTGGCGGCGACATCGATGCGGCCGCGGCCTATGCCAAGGCAGGGCGTGCCATCGGTTTTGGTTTGGCGCGCATGATTGCACTTTTGAATCCGGACCGCATTGTGCTCGCTGGCCCCGGCACCAGAGCCTTGGATTTGATCGAGCCTGCGCTGCGAGCTGCCATTGAGGAAGGTGTTGTAGAAGCATTACGCGCTCAAGTTAAAATCGAAACAGCACCCATTAACACTGATATGATCGTCACGGGCACGATTGCTGCAACATTGCGCTATTTGGATTCGACTGTTTTTTCCAATGGCCCAATGAAACTTCAAGTGGAAAGTTTACTATGAAATTTTTAAAACAAGTTTGTGTCACCATTTTAACTTTTGGACTCATTGCAACCGCAGCTGTCGCCGGTGCGCAGCCAACTGAAATTTTCAGAAATTGGTACAAGCTCACATTAGAATTGGTTCGACACACCGCAACTTACACACCACCTGTGGCAAGTCGATCTTTTGCCTATCTCAGTATTGCAGCTTTTGAGGCGACTGCTTCTGGTCATAGCTCACTACAATCTCTGGCTGGCCAACTGCAATCCATGCCAAGTGCGCCCCTGCGCGAAAAGGGCATGACCTATGATGAAGCCCTCATCATGCAGGCCACACTGGCCACGATGGTCGAAAATCTTTTTTCAAACACTGGCCCAACCGGACAACGCGCCATTGCGGCATTTGCCAAGAAAGCGCGACTTGATGCGGCAATCGGTGTTGCCAAAGATGTTGCTGAACGGAGCGAATTATACGGACGGCAAGTTGCGGACAATATTTTGAAATGGTCAATGGATGATGGGGGTGCTGTGATTCAGACCATGGGGTTTTCCAGTGACTATGTTTTAACCAAGGGACCAGCACATTGGGTGCCCACCAACAG
>JANOXS010000033.1:0-11310 GCA_031418535.1 Hyphomicrobiales bacterium
CCCGGTTTTTGCGCGCAATAAAACCGCTTTGGCCGTCTCTTTCATTTTCCAGCTTTCGGTTCTAATGTGTCTGCCACAATTTGTTCCAGTTTCATACCTATCGAACTGTGACGACAATAACAGGGATGACGTATATGCCAACAGTGGCTTTAGTAGATGATGATCGCAACATTTTAACTTCAGTAGGCATGGTGCTTGAGGCCGAAGGTTATACCGTGCAGAAGTATAATGACGGTGCTGCAGCCCTTCAGGGCTTGCAAGATAACCCTCCCGACATGGCTATTTTCGACATCAAAATGCCCCGTATGGACGGCATGGAATTGCTTCGCCGCATTCGTCAAAAAACGGATTTGCCGGTGATCTTCCTCACTTCAAAGGATGATGAAATTGATGAACTCTTCGGCCTCAAAATGGGTGCCGATGATTTTATCAAGAAGCCCTTCTCGCAACGGTTGTTAGTGGAACGTGTAAAAGCCGTGATGCGCCGTGCCGCTCCGCGTGATGGCACCCCAATTGTAACCGACTCCACTAAGATTATTGAGCGTGGCAAATTGGTCATGGATTCAGACCGTCATGCCTGCACTTGGGTTGGTCAGAATGTGACCCTCACCGTAACCGAGTTTCTCATTCTGCAAGCTCTGGCTCTTCGCCCCGGCATTGTAAAAAGCCGCGATGCTTTGATGGATGCCGCCTATGTTGATCAAGTCTATGTTGATGACCGCACCATCGACAGCCACATCAAGCGCCTGCGCAAAAAGTTCAACCAGGTCGACGAAGCATTTGACGGAATTGAAACGCTCTATGGCGTGGGCTACCGTTTTAAAGAGCAATAATGCAACCGCGAAAGGCGCCGCATTGCGATGCCTGACAGCCTGAAAAATGCGGTGGAACGCCAAGACGGCGATGATTTTCACGACAGTGAAGAGCCGTCGATAGTTTCGCAGTCAAAACCCACGCGCGGCATTCTCAACAGGCTGGCACCTTCCAGCCTGACCGCCCGCATAGCTTTGATCAATATCTTGGGCCTCGTGGTTTTGGCCATTGGCATTTTATATTTTAATCAATTCCGCCAAGGCCTCATCAATGCCCGGGTGCAAAGTTTACTCGTGCAAGGGCAAATTATTGCTGCGGCAATTGCAGGTTCAGCCACAGCCGACACCAGCTCCATTGTTATCAACCCAGACTCGCTTGATGCTCCGTCAGACAGTTCAGGTAACTCTGATCAAAGCAGTCTTGATTTTCCGATCAGTCCTGAAACGGCAGGTCCAGTCCTCAAACGCTTGTTGGCCAACACCACCATTCGCGGTCAGATTATCGACACGGGTGGCAACATGCTGCTCGATTCAAATTTTCTCTATGGCGGCAGTGAAATTGTTCAAACAAATTTAGGAAGCCCAACGACGGCCCAACCAAACATTGTAATCCGTTGGGTTAACCGCGTGTTGGATTGGTTCTTTTCATCTGATTACCCCACCCATATTGAGTATGGATTGGATAGTAATAACGAAGTTCCTGAAGTTAAAGCGGCACTTAATGGGGCTTCTGTCAGCGTTGTTCGTCTCAATGATAACCGCGAAATTATTGTTCTGGTGTCAGTGCCTGTGCAACGTTTTAGAGCAGTGCTGGGCGCCTTGGTGCTATCAACCCAAGGCGGTGAAATTGATGCTGTGCTGCGCGCTGAACGGCGCATTGTATTGCTCACGTTTGGTTTTGCAGCATTGGTCGCTTTGCTACTCTCGGCCCTTTTGGCGGCAACAATTGCCTCCCCCATTCGCAAGCTTTCGGCAGCAGCAGACCGCGTGCGCAGGGGCATTAACAGGCGCGTTGAGATTCCAGACTTCACCGGAAGGAGCGATGAGATCGGTCAACTTTCAGGCTCCATCCGCGATATGACCGAAGCCCTATATAATCGCATCGAAGCCATTGAAGCTTTTGCCGCAGACGTGAGCCATGAATTAAAGAATCCCCTTACATCATTGCGCAGCGCCGTTGAAACTTTGGCTTTCGTCAAAACTGATGAGCAACGTAAACGCCTCATTGAAATAGTTGTTGATGATGTAAAGCGCATGGACCGCTTGATCACAGATATTTCCGATGCGTCGCGTCTTGATGCAGAATTAGCCCGCAATGAAATTAGGCCCGTTGATATTGCAAAACTGTTGGGCAGCATTGTCACGCTTTCAAATGAAACTGGCAAAGAAGGTGCCGCTGAAATTTTATTGGTTGTGCAACCCATCACGGAAAAAAATCAGACGACACCAAAATATACCGTGCTTGGAAATGACTCGCGGCTTGGCCAAGTTTTCCGTAACTTGATCGACAATGCAAAATCATTCACTGCCCAGGGAACCAAAGTACATGTGCGGGTGCGGCGTCTGGGCAGTGATGTGGAAATCAGGGTCGAAGACCATGGCCCCGGAATTCCTGTGGAAAACCTAGAGCGGGTCTTTGAGCGATTTTATACTGACCGTCCCGCCCAGCATTTTGGTCGTAACTCTGGACTGGGTTTGGCCATTTCCCGTCAAGTGGTTGAAGCGCATAACGGGTCAATTATTGCAGAAAATCGTTTAGGCAAAGCCGCCGCACCTGATGCCGAGCGACCTGTATTGGGAGCACGGTTTGTGGTGCGCATTCCTGCCCTTGCTCCTGGCTGGGCACCAGACAAATCGAAATGATCATTCCCTCTATTCATGCCAGTTGTGTGGCTTACGGCAAATATGGCGTGCTCATCAGAGGGCCTTCAGGCTCAGGAAAGTCTGATTTAGTTTTGCGGCTGTTGGATTCGCAAGGTTTTGGAATTGGCAATAAACTTTTGCGCGCAAAATTAGTGGCCGACGACCAAGTGATCTTGCACCTTGAGAAGGGAGGTTTGATCGCCAGTGCTCCAGCTGCGTTGCAAGGCAAACTCGAAATTCGAGGCCACGGCATTGTTGAGGTAGCCTGCACCAGCAAAGTCAAACTTGTTTGCGTGGTTGATCTTGTGCCCTTGTCAGACATTGAAAGATTGCCGCAGTCTCATGATCTTGAAACCACGATAAACGGCACAAATCTACCTTGTTTGAAACTTTGGTCAGGCTCCCCGTCAGCACCAGCAAGGCTTCGCAGTTATTTACAGGAAACCCTTGCAAAATCCTTTTCCAATAAGGCCAAAACACGCTAATGAAGCGGTCCCAGTATGGTGGAACTCAAAAGTGATGCAGCTTAAGGTCGGCGATATATGATTGGTTTGGTGTTAGTCACGCATGGTCGCCTTGCTGAAGAATTCATCCATGCATTAGAACATGTGGTGGGCAAGCAGGAAAATTGTGCAGCCATCAGCATCGGTCCTGATGACCGCATGGATTTGCGCCGCGCTGATATTGCAGCAGCAGTTGAGCAAGTTAATTCCGGTGAAGGGGTGATCGTGCTCACCGACATGTTTGGTGGCACTCCATCGAACTTGGCAATTTCATTGCTTGAAGATGGCAAAGTTGAAGTGGTAGCCGGGCTCAATTTGCCGATGCTGGTTAAGCTTGCACGCATCCGTAAGGATTGCAATCTGCACAAAGCCGCCGCCGCAGCGCAAGATGCCGGGCGGAAATATATCAACATCGCCAGCCAAGTTCTGGGGGATTGATGCCCACCCTCGTCCGCGAATTTGCTATCATTAATCAGCGTGGTCTGCACGCCAGAGCTTCTGCAAAATTTGTAAAGTGTGCTGAAGGATTCGACGCTAACATCACTGTCAGCCGTGATGGTCAAACTGTTCCAGGAACATCAATCATGGGCTTGATGATGCTGGCCGCAAGCATTGGCACTTCGGTCACTGTCGAAGCTTCTGGCCCACAAGCCGAACCTGCAATCAACGCACTTGAAACTTTAGTCGCTGCAAAATTTGACGAAGAGTAATCAGTTAAATGGTTCTCGAGATTCCACCCTCTGCCCTTAAACCAGATGGCAGACAATCTGAAACTGCCTCCGCCATTCAGCGTGGTGTGGGCCGCTTGCTTCGCGCACATAATTTTTCAATTTTAACCGAGTTTACCTTGGCCTCTGGGCGTCGCGCCGACGTGATAGGATTATCTCCAGATGGCACACTCTGGATTATCGAAATAAAGTCTTCGCCCGAAGATTTTAGAGCCGACAACAAATGGCCAGAATACCGTGACTATTGCGACAGGTTTTCATTTGCCATTCCACAAACCATGAATGCAAACCTCATTCCTGAAGAAGCAGGATTAATTGTTGCCGATCAGTGGGGCGCAGAAATAATGCGCCAAGCCTCCAATCATCCGTTGCACGCGTCGCGAAGGCGAGCAGTGTTAATCGCCTTTGCCCAAACGGGGGCCACGCGGTTACATGGCTTGTGGGATCCTTAAATTATTTAGGGGCGCGTTTAGCTAAAATCCGCTGCAAAGTTCTGCGGTGCATATTCAACCTGCGAGCCGTTTCAGAAACATTGCGGCTGCACAATTCGAACACCCGTTGAATATGTTCCCAGCGCACCCGGTCGGCCGACATTGGGTTTTCCGGCAAAGCATTGCGGTTTTCCGTATTGCCCACCAACGCACCATAAACCGCATCAGCGTCAGCCGGTTTTGCCAGATAATCAATCGCACCTAATTTGACAGCAGTCACTGCGGTGGCAATGTTGCCATAGCCAGTGAGCACCACAACGCGAGCATCAGCCCTTGTTGCGTGCAAAGCTTCGATCACGTCAAGGCCATTGCCATCAACCAAGCGGAGATCAACAACTGCAAATGCGGGGGGCTCTTTTTTCACTTCGGCAATACCTTCAGCCACAGTGTCAGCCATGCGCACCACAAAGCCACGCGTTTCCATTGCGCGCCCGAGGCGGGTCAAAAATGGCTTATCATCATCAACTAAGAGAAGTGTTTTGTCAGATATTTGGGTCATGCATACTCTACGTGTTTGAAGTCAATGTGGTTTACACAAGTTAGAGTGCAGGGTCCACCATCTCAATTGCGCGGACCCACATCAATAATACTGCGCGGCCATGCAACTGTAATCATAGCTCCTGCGGCAGGTGATTTCTGGTTGGCAAGTGTAACAACGGCGCCAGTTCGGCCCAATAATGTTTTCGCGATAAATAATCCGAGTCCCATGCCCTCATGTTGACCAGGTTCATTCTGCGCATCAGCGCCGTAACCGGGCCTTGTGGTCACAAACGGATCACCCAACTGATCAAAAATAGATTGGTCAAAACCGGGACCATCATCAGCCACAGTCAACACCACTTGATTTGCAGACCAGCGGGCTTTTACGGCTACGGCAGTCTTGGCAAAGTCAAACGCGTTTTCAAGTAAATTGCCCAAGCCATAGGTGATCGCTGGGTTGCGTAAAAAAATGGGTTCGGCACTTGGTTTTTTATCATCAGTCTGGGCGGCATCAATGTTGATCTGAATTTCTGATCCCCTCAGCGGGGCCACTAAATCTTCAATCATCGCATGAAGACTCACTTGCTGATAAACGTCATCCGAGATTTGTTCGGGCACAGCAAGGCGCTTTAAAATTTCTCGGCACCTTGCGGCTTGGCTGATGAGCAAATCAATGTCTTCGGTGTGTGGCGAAACTTTGGGAAATTCTCGTTTCAGTTCTTTTGCAACCAGTGCAATTGTTGCCAGCGGTGTTCCAAGCTCATGAGCGGCGGCCGCCGCCAAGCCGTCCAAGGCTGACAGGCGTTGCTCACGCGCCAAGATCATTTCAGTGGCAGAAAGTGCTGTCGACATGAGCCGCGCTTCCTCGGCGATGCGCCGCGCGTAAATGCTGGAAAATACAGTGCCGCATACCAATGCAGCCCACATTCCTGCAATATAGGTGGGAGGCAGCTGAAGGGCCTCAGAAGCGGTCCACGGCAGCGGTCTATGAAAAAATGCCAGCAGAGTTGAACAACTGAAAGCCAGTCCCGCCAGAGCCCATGTCCATGTATAGGGTAATGACGTGGCAGAAACGGTGACGGGCACCAGGAACAAAAACGCAAATGGGTTTTCGAGGCCTCCTGTGAGAAACAGCAATCCGGCCAGTTGCAAAACATCATAACCAAGCAAGAGGCCAGCCGGACGCGAAGCCAGTCTTTGTCCGCCGCGCCAGCGCAAAGTTAAAAAGATGTTAAGCCATGCCGAAAGTGCAATCAGCGCAAGACAGGGCCCCAAGGGCACACGAAACCCTAAAACATATTGCACGCCAAACACCGCAATGGATTGCCCAATCACAGCCAACCAGCGCAATCGAACCAAAGTGCGCAGTCGCAACATGCCCACTTGATGGGAATCCGTAGCTATTTTGAAGTTTTCAATATTGGTCATTTTGTCTCAGTTTGACTTGTCCCGCAACGCACTATACTCAAAGCTATGACGCAAGACACGAAACTTCTCCCGTCCAGACCACGACTGATCATCGCAGCCATTATGATCTTGCTAGCACTTCTCCTCGCAGCGCTCGCGTTGGCCACACGACAAAACACCTCTCAAAGTTCAGGCACAGCCCTCATCGGCGGACCCTTTTCAATGGTCAATCAGGCAGGTGAAGTTGTAACCGAAAAAACTTATGCGGGACATTACATGCTGCTGTTCTTCGGCTTTACCAATTGCGGCGATGTGTGCCCGGCTGAACTTCAAGTCATGGCTGCGGCTTTTGACCAGTTGGGCCCAGCTTCAGAGAACATTACGCCAATTTTTGTGAGTGTTGATCCTGAGCGCGACACGCCGCCGGTTATGGCAAGTTATGTCAAAAACTTCCATCCGCGTTTGCAAGGCCTCACAGGCACACCAGAACAAGTTGCAGCTTTTGCCAAAACTTATCACATTTTTTATCAAAAGGTGCCAAACCCTAAAGATCCGGCAGATTATGAAATGGACCACAGTTCGATTTTGTATCTTATGGGGCCAGATGGAAAGTTCATAAAGCACTTCCCATATACCACTGATGCAAAAGCTTTAGGTGAAGACTTGAGAAAAGTGCTACAACCTTGATCAAATTCAACGGGAACCCGATTCAAAACATGCTTTATCCCCTCTACGAAATGAATCACGTCGCTTTACAACCTATGCGTTTCATGACCACTGCGTCGCTGGCTTTCTGGCAGCATGAAGCCAATCCATTTGCGGGCACCAAGCTTGGCCTTGCTGCATGTGCATCGCTCACAATGTTGGAACGCGCCACGAGGCGCTATGAGAAGCCAAGTTTTGAAATTTCACAAACCAAAGTTGACGGCAAAGAATTTGCCATCACTGAGAAAACGGTTTGGCAATCACCTTTTTGCAATCTGATCAATTTTTCCAAAGATGGATTCAAAAAATCGCAGACCAAATTGCTCATGGTGGCTCCCATGTCGGGCCATTTTGCTACTTTGCTTCGCGGCACCATTGAAGAAATGTTGCCGCATTACGACGTCTATGTGACTGACTGGATGGATGCACGCGATGTGCCTGTCGAGGCTGGGTTGTTTGATCTTGATGATTACACCGACACCGTGATCACCATGCTGCACCATTTAAAAACCAGAGCGCATGTGATGGCAGTTTGCCAGCCTTCCGTTCCAGTTCTGGCTGCAGTTGCTTTGATGGGTGAAGCAGAAGATGAACTTGCGCCATTGTCGATGGTTCTGATGGGTGGCCCCGTAGATACCCGCCGCAGCCCGACAGCCGTAAACAAACTTGCGGAAGAAAAAGGCTCTGCCTATTTCCGCAATAATATGACCATGAAAGTGGCGGGTCCACATAAAGGTGCTGGCCGCGACGTTTATGCAGGCTTCATGCAGTTGGGTGGTTTTCTGTCGATGAACATGGACCGCCATTTAAAGGCGCACCGCGATCTCTACCGCGACTTGGTGGATGGCGATGAACATGATGCCGAAAAGCACCGGATTTTTTATGATGAATATATGGCCGTCATGGATTTGACAGCAGAGTTTTATCTGCAAACTGTCGACCGGGTTTTCATCCACCATGATTTACCCAACGGCACCTACATGCACCGTGACCAACTTGTGAAGCCAGCAGCCATTACCAAAACCGCTTTGCTGACCATTGAAGGCGAGCGCGATGATATTTCCGGTCTTGGCCAAAGCGAAGCCGCTCATGATTTGTGCCCCAACATTCCAGACGCCATGAAGAAGCATCATTTGCAAATGGGCGTGGGACATTACGGGGTGTTTTCAGGAAAGAAATTTCGCTCCGATGTGGCCCCCCTCATTGTGTCGTTCCTTAACGCGCAAGGCTAATGATCAGTCTGCTCGGCAGCCTCGCCCATTTTCGCAAAGCTCCCAGGCCCGAGCCGAAGACTTTGGTGGTGGATGGCATTGCTGTGCCACTGACATTTAAGCGCAACACCCGCTGCAAACGCATGGTGCTGCGCTTGACCCCGGATGGCGCAGGCGTCGTGATGACGCTGTCGCCGCGCACCAGCGTAGCAGAAGCCCTAAGATTTGCCGAAACGTCAAAACCGTGGATTGCGCAAACCATGGCCAAGCGTTCACCAATGGTGACATTTGCTGATGGCAACCAGATTTTATTTCAAGGCCAAGTTTGTACGATCAAAGCCACAGGCGGCAGGCGCGGCCTTGTCACGTATTCACCTGAAGAGTCGATAATTTATGTGCCGGGTGAGGTGGCCCACCTGCCGCGCCGCTTGGGTGATTGGTTGAAAATCCAAGCTAAAGCGAAATTGCAGGAGATCTCGCAAATCTATGCCACCGCCATGCAAACTAAATTTCAGAAGCTCACCATAAGAGATCAAAAGAGCCGCTGGGGTTCGTGCTCGGCCACTGGCGAATTGTCTTATTCATGGCGGCTAATTTTAGCGCCGCCAGATGTGTTAGATTATGTGGCCGCCCACGAAGTTGCACATCTCAAAGAAATGAACCACGGCCCGCGCTTTTGGCGCTTGGTCATCAGCCATTGTACGGGTGCCAAGCAAGCGCGAAACTGGCTCCGCACCCACGGCAAAGAACTGCACCGCTACGGCTCACACGCCAGCTAATTTTTTCCGAACAGAAAATCAAAGAGATATTTTTTCTTCTTTTTCTTGGGCGGCGGAGCGACAATAATTTCGTCTTGTTCTGGGGTAGCAACATCTTGTTCAACATCTGAAGCTGCAAGCATGTCTGTCTCTTGCTGCACAGCTTCTGGTTCCACATAACCCGGCAGCACCGCAGGAATAAGCCCTTGGTGGGCAGGCTCCATCACATCGCGCCACACCAATGTTGGGAGGGAACCGCCCGTTACTTTTTTGGTGGGTGAATTATCATCATTGCCCATCCAAACTCCTGTCACCATGTAAGGTGTGAAGCCCACAAACCACGCATCGCGGTAATCTTGGCTGGTGCCGGTTTTGCCACCAATATCATATCGGCCAAATTGCGCTTTGGTGCCAGTGCCACTTTTCACCACAGCGCGGAACATGGCGTTCATCGCCCCCAGATCACGATCATCAACGACTTGGCCCAAACCATCGCCGCTGCGTTTATAAAGCACTTTGCCTTCGCGCGTCAGAATGCGCTTCACCACATAAGGTTCAACCGCAAAGCCGCCATTGGCAAAGGGTGTAAAAGCTTTGGTAAGTTCCAGCAGGGTCACCTCTGAGGTGCCCAAGGCAATGGTTGCGTCACGCGTCAGCTCGGAGGTGATGCCCAAACGATGCGCCACATCACCCACCGTTTTGGCAGAAGTTGCCTGGCCCAATTTTGCCGCAACAGTGTTGAGTGACAAGGCAAAGGCCTGCTCCAAGGTCACAGCCCCTAAATACTTGCGCTTATAATTTTCCGGGCTCCAATTGCCGATGCGAATGGGTTCGTCAATTTCAATTGAATCTGGTTGATAGCCCGCTTCAATAGCGGCCAAATAGACGAAGGGTTTAAAGGCGGAACCAGGCTGGCGCTTGGCTTTCGTGGCACGATTAAATTGACTGCGCGAGTATGATCTTCCACCCACCAGCGCCTTCACCGCACCTCTTGCATCCAATGTCACAACAGCACCTTGGGTGACGTTCAGTTTTTTGGCATTATCACTGAGGCGCTTTCGTAAAGCTGCTTCGGCTTTCAATTGCATCACCGTATCGATGGTGGTTTCGATGATCAGTGATTGCTCGTCACTTTTGGTGAGCAGTGGCAACTGATCCCTGATCCAATCCACCGCATATTGCGTGGCTGGCACATAGTCTGTGGTGATAGTGTTGGATTTTGCCGCCATTGCTTCTGCCCGATCATCAGCGGTGACATAGCCTTCGCGCTGCATAGCAGCGAGCACCAGTTCAGCCCGGGCGCGGGCTTCATCAGGGCGCTTGGCCGGGTTATAGGTTGTTGGGGCTTTAAGAACGCCAGCCAAAGTGGCCGCTTCCATTAATGATAATTCTTCGGGTGATTTATTATAAAACACCCGCGATGCCTTATCGATGCCATTGGCCCCGCCCCCGAAATAAACCCGGTTCATATAAAGTTGCAGAATTTCATCTTTGGAGAAACTCATTTCCAGCCAAACCGCCAAAACCATTTCCTGAGCTTTGCGCGAAATGGTGCGTTCAGGTGAGAGAAATAAATTCTTGGCCAATTGTTGGGTCAGGGTTGAGCCACCTTGGGTCATGCGGCCGCGCATCACATTGCCAATCATGGCGCGGGCAAGGCCCCACGGGTCAATGCCATAGTGACTGTAAAAACGCCGATCTTCGATGGCGATAATGGCATTGGGCACATGCGGCGGCAGCGCCTCAATTAACACCGCATCACCATTGAAGGCACCGCGCTGCGCCAGTTCAGTGCCATCGTCAGCAAGAATCATAATGCCAGCTTCACGGGCAGGAATTTGGAAAACGCCTTTTTGGGCAAGGGTGAACCAGATAAACACAAAGCCACAGGCCCCAGCCACTGCCGCCCAAAAACCAAGAGCCACAAAGAATTTGAAGAACCAGGCCGTGAGAGAGCGGCGCTTGCGCGGCGGTGCCGCATCACGTTGGGCCCGGGCTTTTCGATCTGGGAACAATTCAGGCTCCCGCCGATTTTTGCGCGCTGCGGATTTTTTCTTACCGCCGCCAAACAAACCCATGAAAATCACTCCGTAGCTTGTTGTGCGCTTAGCACGCAATCATGTGGAAAAAATGGCTGGTCTGTAAGTGCCTGAGGCTACATATACTTCAAACAAATCATTACAAGTATTGGGAAATAAGGCAGATTGCAAATCATTAAAAGCATTTGCCCAAGTATTGCCATTGTTGGTGCCAGGGGCATTTTTATTCACATATTTCACTTGCCCAGTAACAAAATTGGAAGCATCGCCTGTTTTAGCAAAACCCGATAAAGTGCCAGCACTTGTAGTGTTG
>JANOXS010000034.1:0-68502 GCA_031418535.1 Hyphomicrobiales bacterium
CGGGTCATGGGACAAAAGATCGAAGATTACGCGCAAGATGTTTTGGACTTGCTCGAATGGGTGGGCCTTAAAGATCAGGCCCATGTATTTCCAGATGTCTTGTCAGGCGGCGAAAAACAACGTGCCGCTATCGCCAGAGCCGTGATTTCAAAACCAGAATTACTCTTAGCCGATGAACCGACAGGAAACGTGGACCCGGTCTTGGCGAAGAGATTACTGCACTTATTTTTAGAGCTCAACCGCTTGGGAACCACGGTGTTAATTGCCACCCATGACGAAGCATTGGTGAAGCAATCAAAGAAGCCGGTTTTGCATCTGGAAGCCGGTGTTTTGAAGGGCGCGTAATGACCATGGAGAATTTAAGGCCCGGCCCAATTATTCCACCCGAAGCGGCACCGCTGCGAAACTTGACTGTGACGATGACAGTCATGTGTTATTTGGCAAGTCTTGCCATCGCTGCACTTATTCTCATCAATCATGCCGTGGACGGGTGGACGAAAGGCCTGTCTAGTGAAGTCACCGTGCAATTGCGCGTGCTGCAAAAATTTGACATCGAACAGGAATTGGCCAAGGCCATTACCATTCTTGAAAAATCCAAAGGTGTTGTTGCTGCAAAAACGTTGGACCGTGACGCAGGACTTAAATTGCTCGAACCATGGTTGGGCCAAACCAAGCTCGAAGATTTACCTGTGCCCAGATTGATCCGGGTTACCATAGACGAAAAAGCTCCGCCTGATTTTGAGGCGTTGAACAAGTCGCTTCAATATAATGTTAAGGGCGCAAGCCTTGATACACACAGGCGCTGGCAAGTGGAGCTGGCCCGCATGGGCAATACACTGTCGATGTTATCACTGCTCATACTGGGTCTGATCGGTGCGTCTGCTTTTGCCATGGTGGTGTTTGCGGCGCGCGTTGTGCTGGCTGCAAACCGCGAAGTGGTGGATGTTTTGCATTTGGTTGGTGCAGAAGATTCATTTATATCTCGTCAAATTGATCGACGCTTTTTAGCAACTGGATTAGTGGCCGGCTTTTCAGGAGTGGCCCTCGCTGTGCTCACATTCTTCATGCTGAGCCTGCATGGCAACACAGCTGAGCTGGGCGTGGCCGCTGCCAGCCGAAGCCTGCTCTTTGCACCCAGCACAACAAGCCCATGGACCTATGCTGCGCTGCTTTGTGTGCCATTGGCGGCAACAGCCATCGCATTGATCAGTGCTAAACTTACCTTGTTGAGTATGTTAAAGTCGGAGCCATGATTGCACTGCGCTCATTGATTTTTAATATCGCATTTTATGTGAACCTGATTTTGTTTTTGGTTTTGGGTGCTGGCTTTTTTTTAACACCACGCAAATGGTCAATCAGGGCTTTGCAAGCTTGGGCCACAACTTCGGTGTGGCTGCTCCGCATTGTTTGTAACATCAAGATGGAAGTGCGCGGGCGCGAGCACATTCCAGTTGGGCCAGCTCTCATTGCGGGCAAACATCAGTCACTTTGGGAAACTTTCGCTATTCTTCCTTTATTCGACGATCCTTGTTTTGTGCTCAAAAAGCAGTTGACCTATATCCCGTTGTTTGGATGGTTCAGCATTAAGTTTAAGATGATTGCATTGGACCGAGGGGCTGGCAGTTCGGCTTTGCGTGATCTTATCGCCAAGGCAAAAATTGAAGTGGCAAGGCCACGTCAGATTATCATCATGCCAGAAGGCACAAGGCGAAGTCCCGATGATGCGCCGGACTATAAACCTGGTGTTGCAGCACTTTATGGGCAGCTCAATGTGCCATGTGTGCCCTTTGGATTGAACGCTGGTTTATTTTGGCCGCGCCGAAAATTTTTGCGTTATCCCGGCACTATTGTTGTTGAGTTTTGTCCAGCTATCGCGGCTGGTTTACCACGTAAGGAATTTCAACAGAAATTGGAGTCTGAAATTGAAGCAAGCTCGCGCCGCCTGATTGCCGAGGCCAGACAAATTTCAAACTGAACGTTCTCGACTCTTAGATTTGTTCATGTTATGTTTCTTTTATGTCAAGTTATCAACCAAAGCCCTCAGCCGATATTGCCCAGCAAATATGGGCAATGAAATATCGTTTTGGCAACGAAGCAACAATTGAGGAAAGCTTTGCCCGCGTTGCTAAAGCCGTGGCAGTGGCGGAACCTGCGGTCTCAAGGCCGCTTCACGAAAAATACTTTTATGAAGCGATGGCTGATTTTCGGTTCTTGCCTGCAGGCCGAATCTTGGCGGGCGCTGGGACCAACCGCGCAGTTACCTTATTTAATTGTTTCGTGATGAACCGCATTGGCGATTCAATTCCTGAGATTTTTGAAAATTTAAATGAAGCAGCACAAACCTTGCAACAAGGTGGCGGCATAGGTCATGACTTTTCGACTCTGCGACCCTTGGGTGCGCCGGTACTGGGTGTAGGTGCGGATGCATCTGGCCCCTTAAGTTTTATGGATGTGTGGGATGCCATGTGCCGCACCATCATGTCGGCAGGTGCAAGACGCGGCGCAATGATGGCCACACTGCGCTGCGATCATCCTGACATCGAAACATTCATTTCAGCAAAGCGCGATGCGTCGCGCCTGCGTAATTTCAATTTGTCAGTTTTAGTGACCGATGCTTTTATGAGCGCCGTGAAATCTGATGCTGCATGGCCTTTGGTTTTTGCCGGGCGAACCTATAACACGGTGCCTGCGCGAGATTTATGGCAAAAAATTATGCGCGCAACTTATGATTACGCTGAACCCGGTGTCATTTTTATCGATCGCATCAATGCGCTCAATCCACTTAATTATTGCGAGACAATTCATTCAACAAACCCATGCGGTGAACAACCTTTGCCGCCTTATGGAGCTTGCCTACTGGGCTCCTTGAATCTCACGCGGTTCGTCAAAAATGCTTTCACTGAAAACGCCGAGCTTGATCTGGCCAGCTTGGCAAAAACATCCAAGACCGCAATTCGGTTTCTCGACAACGTGATTGATGTTTCAAATTATCCTTTGACCCAACAAAAGCAGGAGGCCGTGAACAAGCGGCGCTTGGGACTCGGCATGACAGGTTTGGCCGACGCGCTCCTCATGTGTGGCCAACGCTATGGTTCTGAAGAGGCTGCACGGTCGGCTGGGGGTTGGGCTAAGATTATCCACACAGCAAGTTTGGAGGCCAGTTCAGCACTTGCTGTTGAGAAGGGTTCATTCCCACTCTTTGATGCGACTGCCTATTTGAGCACAACTTACGGCGAAAGGCTGAATTCCGACCAGCGCGACATGATTGCAAAACAAGGTTTGCGCAATGGCCTACTCACATCAATAGCGCCAACAGGCACAATTTCGCTGCTGGCTGGAAACGTGTCCAGCGGCATTGAGCCAATTTTTAATGCAAGCTATGAGCGCCGCATTCGCGGTGGAGGCGGTGAGACCACCGAAACCTTGGAAGACTACGCCGTAAAGCTGTGGCGCTCCCAACATGGCAAGGGCTTGCCGCCGCACGTGGTGACTGTTGATGACTTGCTGCCTTCAGAACATCTGGCGATGCAGGCGGCCGTTCAACCTTTCGTCGATAGTTCGATTTCGAAAACCATCAACGTAGCAGAAAACTTAAATTTTGATGACTTTGCGTCGGTCTATGAGCAAGCCTATGCCCAAGGACTAAAAGGCTGTACCACATTCCGGCCCAATGCAATTACGGGCTCAATTCTTTCTGCACGTAAAGCAGACGAAGAATTGTGCCCCGCGTGCGGGGCTGGTGGTTTGATCCATCATGAAGGCTGCAAGTCGTGTTTGTCATGTGGCTTTGCACTTTGCGGATAATTACCACTTGACAGATTCAAATATCTGTTCTATTTTTGTTCTCATGCTTATTCAAAGTTCCCCCATCACGTTAAATGCGCCGCAAGACGCCGATATGAGAGACAGGTTCTTTTATTGGCAAGGTGCGTCCGGGCGCAAATACATTCATTCAGTGTATGAACTGGATGCATGTCCGCCCCTGCCGGGTGCAATTTATGTAGCGGTCAAACGCAGTGGCCACATGAGCATTGCCATGGCTGTCGGTCGCTTTGCACCCTTCTGGGACAACACGATCGGGCATGATGATTTGAATCGTCTCGAGGCCTTAGGCGTGGATGAAGTGCATGTGCACCTGTTGGCCCACAGTCCTGAAGTCGCTGATCTTATAAAAAGTGATTTGAGTGCGGCCTTGGGCGATGCGCCCATTCATGTGGGGTTTTGCGAACCTACACCTGCTTGGAATTATGCATCCGCCTGACGAAGATAAGGTTCTAGTTTTTCTAAACCGGAATCATAAATCCCCATGCTGCGAAGATGAGTGAGCGTATTTTTAACATACTCAACACAACTGCCAGATTGTCCCCAGCCTTGTTCTATATATGCCATGGTGTCAGCGATGGATTGTGGTGGTGCACATTGCTCGTGGCCACGACGAACTACATAGGTGACTGCAGCGACGGGTTCTGATTGGCCTTGCACAAAGACCCGTTTGACAATTTCGCGGTACACACCACCGATCATTTCGCGCTTTCGGACATAGGTGAGAACCTGCTGCCAGTCATGTTCAGCAATCTCGTATGCAAGCCCCGCGCAAGATCCACCCCGGTCCAGCCCAAGAACTAAACCCGGTTTTTCTGTCGTTCCCCGGTAGTGATTTGAGTAAACACTAAGGCGACGGTGATAACCCGAAAGCCTGGCAGGCAAAGCCTTTTGAAATTCAAAACCCGGCCGCCACATCAATGAGCCATAAGCAAAAATCCACCTACATTCTTCTGCTTGGGGATTATAGTCGCTCAACGCCTCAATCCTTTTTGACCACACGTCCAAAGTCAGGTGCTGCCGTGTCTTGCCCTGCTGCAATAATACTGCGTCTGGCTTCGCGCGCACGCGTGAAAAGTTTGAATAACGTTTCGCCATCACCCCAGCGCACAGCACGTTGCAGCACCGATAACTCTTCGGAGAAGCGCCCCAACATTTCCAACACTGCATCTTTGTTGTTCAAGAAAATATCCCGCCACATAGTCGGGTCTGATGCTGCAATGCGTGTGAAATCTCTGAACCCGCTGGCTGAGTATTTAATCACTTCAGAATCAGTCACACTTTCCAAATCAGCAGCTGTGGCGACGGTGGTATAAGCAATCAAATGCGGCAAGTGACTGGTGATGGCCAAAACGAGATCATGGTGTTCGGCATCCATCACTTCAACATTAGACCCGCACGCCTTCCAAAAAGCCTCAAGTTTGGAAGTCATTGCAACATCGCCACCAGCAAGCGGTGTCAGAATACACCAGCGCCCTTCAAACAACGACGCAAAGCCCGAGCGCGGGCCAGATTGTTCAGTTCCAGCAATAGGATGGCCCGGAATAAAATGAACCCCTTCCGGCACGTGGGGCGAGCAGTCCCGCACGATGGCACCTTTCACTGATCCCACATCGGTGAGAATGGCTCCCTGCTTCAAAGAGGATTTAATGCCGGCAACTAAATCTGCACAAACACCCACAGGCACGCACATGATGACCAAATCAGCACCCACCACAGCCTCGGCAGCAGATTCGCAAATCCGATCAACCAATGCAATTTCTGTGGCGATTGCGCGCGTTTCAGCGCTCTTGGCATAGCCTGAAACTTCAGTCGCCAAATTATTGGCGCGAATGGCATGACACAGCGACGACCCGATAAGACCAAGCCCTAAGACAGCAATTTTTTCAAACATCACGCTCATATCATAAATTCCGAAAGCGCTTTTATGACAGCACGATTTGCGTCTTCCGAACCAATGCTAATTCGCAAAGCCTGAGGCAAACCATAAGCGTCAACTTTACGGATAATGATTCCGCGAGCCACCAGAAACACATCAGCCGCCGCAGCTTTTTCCGCAGCAGCAAAATGCACCAATACAAAATTGCCAACACTTTGCGTCACCTTCAATCCCAAGGCTTCAATTTCAGCGGTTACCCACGCCAACCATTTTGCATTGTGAAGGGCCGCTTGCTGGATGAAGTTATCATCTTTCATAGCAGCAGCCCCCGCAGCAATCGCAGGCGCACTCACATTGAATGGTCCTCTGATGCGGTTAAGAACATCAGCAATCTGAGGCGGGCAATAAGCCCAGCCCAATCGCAATCCAGCCAGACCATAAATCTTAGAAAATGTGCGCGTCATCACCACATTGGTCGAACTTTCAACCAACGCAATTCCGCTCTCATAATCTTCAGCCAAAACATATTCAGCATATGCCCCATCTAAAATCAGCAGCACATGCGCTGGCAGCCCCTGATGCAAACGCTTGACCTCATGGGCAGATAAATATGTGCCTGTAGGATTATTCGGATTGGCTAGAAACACAATTTTTGTGTGCGCCGTTACGCGTGACAAAATCTCGCCCACATCGGCCACGTAATCATGTTCAGGTGCAACCACAGCAGTGGCCCCATTGGTGGCAATTGCTATGGGATAAACCAAAAACCCAAATTGGCTGTAAATGGCTTCATCACCCACACCCAAATAGGCATGGGCTAAGAGTTGCAACAATTCGTCAGACCCAGAACCACAAACAATCTGTGCGGCCTTCAAATTATAACGAGTCGCAATCGCTTCCTTAAGCACGTTGCTCGTTCCATCAGGATAAAGGGCCAACGACGAATTTGCCTGTTGAGAGTAAGCGGCAATCGCATGCAAGCTTGGACCAAAGGGCGATTCGTTCGACGACAGCTTGTGAATTTTGCCGGATTTTGCGCCAGATTTTCCGGGCACATAAGCATGGATAGTGTCGATGCCTGGCTTTGCTTGTGGGCCAGCCTTAGAAAGATCAATCATCAGATTTCCTCAAGAGCGCTATTTATGTGCCCCACAATTTTGAGATCGAGTGTCGTGTTGGAGCGCTTCAACCCCACCAAAGGGCCTTCGTGTTCATGCACATAACCTGGCAAACTTGAAAGTGTGTGCTTCCCAATTTTAACTTGCCACAAAGGCTGCGGTGAAAAATCGCGCGGCAGTTTCCCCAAACTTACCACTAACGTTTCATCAGCACCCGAAACATCTACGGGCGCATGGCCGATCACTAAAAGTTTTGGTTGTGTTTGGTCTTTCAAAACAGGCAAAGCTGCAATCACTTGGGCAGCCCCGGCCTTGCCTGCCATGAAAGCTTCCGTCCAGAATTGTTCTGTTTCAACAATGCAAATATCACCGGGTGCTGTATCAAGTTGCTGCAACGCTTGGGTCTCATCCCGGTAAACTTCTACGGGCAACGGCCCGAAATGATCGCGCAATCTTAGTCGGTGGGCCAAATTTGAATTGAGATGTTTGCTCACATGCAGCGTGATGGCTGATTGTTTGCGGCTTGATTCATTCAAAATGGCACGCCAAAGACGCACCAGAAATTCTGGCGCAACGGCCCCACCATTGCGGGCCAGCAGACGGCGCAAGATGGTAGTTTCACGGGTCGGCCGCAGGGGCAGCGCATAGGCTTGCGGTTCGTGCTTTTTCAAAGCGAGAACTTTTGCAGAAATTGCAAATCGCTGTTTGATCAAATCTAGAACATGATCATCAATGGCATCAATTTGACGTCGTACATCATCCAAGGATTGATTGACGATATTTCCAGTTTCTTCAGAGTTCATTTCACAATCCAAACACGATGATCAATGCCGTGCCGCCACAGCACCCTCTTAAGGATATCTCACTGAAATTGCAAAGACCTAAGCTTTGTGTCCCTGAACATGGGAAGGTTGCGGTCTGCCCAATAAGGCAGGCTTGAACCTGAGCGGCACCCGCAGGCTTTTTCGACCCGTGGCATAAGCATAAACCTGTTTTGTGGCTTGAGCCACAAGCACGCCTGAAAATTGGCCAAGGGCAGCAGCGCCAAACTTTTCCAATCCAGCCGAAAAATTAAGTGCAGCACCTTTACCCCAAGGTGGCATGAACAAGGCACTGTCTAATTTAGTGAGGGAAAACTGAGCATCTCTTAAGTGGCGTTGCAACTGCATCCGTGAAAAAGGTTGACCAAAACCAAAAGGCGACGAATCCGAAAGCGACCAAAGACCATGGCGATTGGGCACCACCAATAGCAATTGCCCCTGCGGGGTCAACGCCCGCCAAATTTCTTGCAACATGTCGATGGGCTCGTCAGTGAATTCAAGACCATGCACCACAATGGCAAGGTCGACCGAATTATCAGCAAGCGGCAGATCATATTCATCGACCAAAACCGATTGAACCGGACCAACCTGAGGCCAATGTATGACCCCACGCCGCGCCATCATAAATGCCAGATGACCCAATTCTGGCGCAAGATAGGGTGTAACAAAACCAAGACCCATCACTCTTGCTTCAGGCGATTGCACAAAACTTGGCTTTAAAGCGGCGGCCACCGTGCGGTGGGTAGCTTTTCCCAGTGGACTGGCATAGAAGTTCTGTAAATCAACAACATCCATGGTGAAAGCTCATAGCGCGATTTGCGCGGGCGGTCACCCCGAAAGCAAGGTAAATTATGTCCCATATCGATATGCGTCAATTCATGTGCCTTGAAGACAATTACGGTCTGATTATTCATGACAGTGTGACCGGAGCAACAGCCGCCATTGATGCACCCGATGCGGACGAAGTTGAAAAGCAACTGCGAAAGTTTGGCCGCCAACTCACCCATATTTTCACCACGCACCACCATGCTGATCATGTGCAGGGAAATTTGCAGTTGAAAGAACTTTTCGGCTGCAAAATTATTGGCCCAAAAGCTGAAGCCGATCAGATTCCGGGTTTAGATATTGCGGTGTCTGGCGGGGAGATGTTTATGTGGTCCAACCGCGAAGTATTTGTGCATGCCTGTCCTGGCCACACCAGCGGTCACATTGCGTTTTCAATTCCATCTGAATTTTCATTGTTTGCCGGCGACACAGTTTTTGCCATGGGCTGCGGCCGCGTAATTGAAGGCACACTTGCCGAAATGTATACCTCAGTGAACCAGTTCAAAACATTGTCACCAAGCACCTATGTGTATTGCGGCCACGAATATACTGAGGCCAATTGCAAATTCGCGCTCACCTTGGAACCCGGCAATAAACATCTGCAAAATCGGTTTCATCAAGTGGCAGCCAAACGCGCCCGCGGTGAAATGACCTGCCCCACAACCATTGGCGAGGAATTGCAAACCAATCCTTACATGCGCTGTGATAGCCCCGAAATTCGGGCTGTTCTGGGTATGGAAACAGCAAGCGATGCCGAAGTATTCGCGGAAATTCGCACCCGCAAGAATAATTTCAGATAGGCTGGACGAAAATCAAATTCTTGGCAGCAATAAGTGCGCCGAGAGTGATTAACACGCAGGCCAAAACAATGGTCCAATTAAAACTGGCATATCCGCCAGCAATTAAAACCAATGTCGACAACAGCGGGGCAGCGTAAGACGATGCACCCAAAACCATAATGTCACCTTTCTTGATGCCAATATCCCAAGCATAAAACCCAAGACCCAAAGGCAACAGTCCAAGTAACACAATTGCTGCCCATTGTAGTGATGCTTGCGGCCACACTGTTTGCTCTAGGGCAAAATGCAAACTCAAGGCGACAACTGCCGTGATCAAGCAATAGCCTGTGACAATATCCGTCGGCACATCGCCAAATCGGCGGGACAACACCGAATAGCCCGACCAAATAAAGGCACAGGCCAACGCAAGAATATGTCCTAGTTTAAGTCCATCTGAAAGCCCGACAGTGAAGCCTTTGGTGATAATCACAACTGCACCAGCCAAACCAAGCACAGCTCCCAAGACGTGATGCAAATGCAATTTTTCACCCGGCAGCAAGGCTGCAAACAATACAATCAGCAATGGCCAAAGATAAGCGATCAAACTCGCTTCAACTGGTGGTGCATTCTGGATCGCAAAGAAATACAAGCAGTGATAAACACAAAGGCCAAACGTGCCAACCAACCACACACGCCAAGACTGCCGCAGTGATTGCAGTGCCGATGGTCGCCAGAACCATCTGATCATGCCAGTTATTGCACCGATGAAAAAACACATGGCAGTCAATTGAAAGGGCGGAATTGCGCCAGCTGCTGTCGACAATAAAGCGAGGAACGCCCACATAAGTATGGCTGAAAAACCAACAGCCGTTGCCTGCAACCGCGTCATTCTCAGGTGAGTGGCTTTGAAGAGTAATTTTCGCCCACAGTGCTGATAATAACTGCCAGCAAAATAATTCCGCCGCCTATAAAAGCGAGTTGCTCCGGCACTTCACCCACAAACAACCATGACCAAAATGGATTGATAATGGCATCCATCATCGCCAGAAGCGAAAGTGTGATGGCTGAAACAGTTTTAGCACCCATGCCATAAAATATCAGCGGAATGGCGAGTTGCACTGGGCCCATAGCCAGCAGCAACAGCATATTGTGAAAATCAACGGTCAGAGCATTGAAACTTGGATTAATCAAAACACTAATTAAACTGCAGCTTAAAAAAGTAAGAATTCCACCCACACAGATTGCGGGCATGACATCATATCTGCGGTAGCGCCGCAGCATCAATGTTTGCAAAGCAAAAACCAATGGCACTGCGAGGCAGAAGAGTTGCCAAATGAAAACCCCACGCTCCAATCCGCCATAAACAATCACAGTCATTCCAGCCAACGCTAACACAGCCGCAAACCACGCAAAAATCTTGGGCCGCTCACCAGTCAGCCATGGGCTGAGCAAACCTGTAAACAAAGGTGATGTGGCCCCAATGACAGCGACTGTGGCAGTGCTCACTTTGGTTAAAGCCAAAACATAAAAAGTTGTCCCGAATGCGAAAAAAAGTGCTGATGAAATAAGGGCTACTTTTGGCAATTCAGCAAATTTCCGTAAGGAATTTTTTCCATAAGCCAAATACAAATAGACCAGCAGAGCAATTGCCGACCAATACCCACGCCAAGCATTGATTTGCCAAAAATTGAGCTCTGGCATTAATCGAACAAAAATCCCGGACAGGCTCCATCCTAAATTGGCGAGGAGCACATAACCTACTCCTGTTTGAAATCCCTGTTTTGACGGCACCATTTCATCCCCGAATCGAAACGACTTTAGCGAAAGAAATAGTCGCCGCAAGGGAAGGCGAGTTACATTACAATCAGTGATTGAATAAAACTGTTATCCCCGAAGTTTTATATTATCCCCGTCATAAGGACTTTCAGCAATCACCGTTGTTTTGAATATTTTATCGAGAATTTTAATCTCAAGTTCTGTGTCCAATGCTGAATAGTCAGGCTTGACCATGGCAAGCGCCAAAGACTTATTCACCCGCCAGCCAAAGCCACCATTGGTAGCCCGGCCAATCAATGTGCCATTTGCATAAATTGGCTCAGAGCCTCTCGCATCGGAATGATCATCCGTAATGCCGTGAACTTCCATGGTGACGAAATTCCAGTTGAGGCCTTTTTCTTTTGCAGCAACCAGTGCATCACGCCCAATGAACGGGCCTTTAGCAGGATGCACAAAACGATCTAGACCCGACTCGTAGGCAGAATACTCGATGGAAAGTTCGCGCGGAATGAGACGATAAGATTTCTCGATCGAGAGCGAAGACATGGCCTTAATGCCGTAAGGCTTAATGCCGAATTCCTTGCCCGCTTCCATCAGTTGATCGAACAAAGCAATTTGGCTTTCGACAGGAGAATGGAATTCATAACCCAACTCGCCTACAAAGTTCACACGCAGCACATGCGCTGAAGCTGTGCCCACCGCAATCTCTTTGCCGGATAACCAAGGGAAAGCCTCGTTCGACAAATCAGCGCCAGTTAATTTCTGCAAAACCTTGCGTGAGTTTGGACCCGCCAACACTAACACCCCTAAACGCGTGGTGAGGGGGTTCAATCGCACTGAACCATCTGTCGGTAACAACTTGCGCAGGCAGTCATGGTCATGGCGCTCATAAGCCCCAGCCGAGACGAGATAGAAACTTCCCGGTGCCCATTCATAAACCGTGAACTCAGCGCGCACGCCACCTGATGGCGTGAGCAAATGGGTCAAAGCGATGCGGCCTTGCTTCTTTGGAATCTTGTTCGCCAAAATTGCTTCAAGCCATTGGCGTGCACCGGGGCCTGACACTTCCATCTTGGCAAAGGCGCTCATGTCTTGCAGCGCCACATTGTCCATCACATTGCGGCATTCCTCGCCGACAAAACGGAACGAGTTTGAACGGCGGAATGACCATTTTTCAACAATGCGGCCATCATCTGTGGCGGGCGCATGGTTATGATTGGTGAGTGTATCTTGCTTGTTCAATTCAGCGTCTGAAAGCGCATAGCCTTTTGGCGCAAACCAACCCGGACGTTCCCAGCCATAAACAGAACCAAACACTGCGCCCAGATCTTTCATCCGGTCGTAAACTGGTGTGCGCTTCAATGGCCGCGCAGCAACACGCTCTTCTTCGGGGAAATGCGGCGTGAACACATTGGCATAGGCTTCTTCGTTTTTTTCTTTTAGGTAGCCCAAGGTGGCGTAGGGGCCGAACCTGCGCGGGTCCACACCCATCATATCAATGGTGGGTTCACCATCAACAATCCACTCGGCCAATTGCCAACCTGCACCACCGGCCGCCGTAATTCCGAAAGAGTGGCCCTCATTGAGCCAGAAATTCTTTTTATCCCAAGCAGGTCCAATGATCGGCGAACCATCGGGCGTATAGGCGATGGCACCATTATAAACTTTCTTGATGCCCACTTCGCCAAAGGCTGGAACGCGGGTGATGGCGGTTTCAATATAGGGGCCCAAGCGATCCAAATCTTCTTGGAACAATTCATATTCAGATTGGTCTGAAGGCGCATCAACATAACAAACGGGCGCACCTTTTTCATATGGCCCAAGTAACAGCCCACCATTTTCTTCGCGCATATACCAACTGGAATCTGCCTCGCGCAAAACGCCCATTTCAGGCAGGCCCTTGGCTTGGCGTTCTTTAATCAGCGGGTGCGGTTCCGTGACGATATATTGGTGCTCAACCGGAATAACCGGAATATCAAGGCCCACCATCGCTCCAGTTTTACGTGCAAAGTTACCAGAACAAGAAACCACGTGCTCACAGGTAATGTCGCCTTGGTCAGTCTTCACCAACCATTCGCCAGACGACAATTGCTCAATCGCGGTCACTGTGGTGTTGCGATAAATTTCTGCACCACGCGAACGCGCACCCTTGGCAAAAGCTTGGGTGAGATCTGCTGGCTGAATATAGCCATCATCAGGATGTTGAATGGCACCCAGAATGCCGTCGGTCTCGCACAAAGGCCAAATTTCTTTCAGCTGCGCGGGTGTCAGCATGTTCACTTTAATGCCTAGCGTTTCGGCGATTCCAGCGTAATACATAAACTCGTCCCAGCGATCCTTGGTGCGAGCGATGCGAATGTTCGATACTTTTTTAAAGCCCACATTTTGGCCCGTCTCGGCTTCCAACTCGCCGTAAAGTTTCACTGAGTATTTGTGAATCTGGCCCACCGAATAAGACATATTAAACAGCGGCAACAAACCAGCGGCGTGCCATGTGGAACCCGACGTGAGTTCCTTGCGCTCCACCAAAACTACATCGCTCCAGCCCTTTTTGGCCAGATGATAAAGTGTTGACACACCTACCACACCACCGCCAATGACAACGACTTTTGCTTTGCTTTTCATGGAAACACCTTTTTTGCTTCTCTTATCATTAGTGAGCAAAATTCAACAGAGGTGAGAACAGAGCGACAGCAACAAAGCAGATTACGACAGCGACTTTCTGAAACGAACCCCGATTCCCCCGCGCGCAAACGGTTTTGTTTCGTATATTTCATAGCCACGCTTTTGATAGAATGCCAAATTATCCGCAAAGGCTTGGTTGGTGGCCAATTGCATTTCGGGTAACCCTGCTGAGCGGGCAATCTGCTCGGCATGTTTCAAAAGCTGGCTTGCCAGGCCTTTGCCTTGTTCAATTTCTGCTACGGCCAAGTTTTCAATGAACAGATGTGTTGCCAGTGGAATCATTTCCACAAGAGCCACAAGCTTCCCATCATGCTCGAGTAAATCGATCCAATGTTCTTCAACGGCCTTTTCATAGTCGGCGCCCATAGGCATTGGTTCACGACCGATGATGGGAATCCATTTTGCATAAACGTCGCGGGTTAATCGACGAACGGCCGCAGTATCAGCCTTTCGTGCGCGTCTAATAAGAGATTTCACTGCATTGAGTTGACAATGCTGCAATATAAATTGCGCTAACGCGGAGACATCATCGCGGTCGAAAACTGGTACAGTCGAATTTATGTTTCCATTGGCGGCGATTGCAACGATGGTGGAGTCATTGTCGGCCAAGTCAGGGTGCGCCAATTCTAAATTCCGCACTTCAATCTTGTCGTGGGAATCGCGCTTGTAGCCTTCCACAATCACCAGATCACAAGGCGAGAGTTTTGCCAAAATCTCATCAAGCGAAGGTGGCTCGGCTCCGCGCAATTCATTCATGATGGCGAAACGGTTTTGCGAAACCACCGCAACCTCAGTGGCTCCAGCCTTACGGTGCCTGAAACTATCGCGGCCTTCATGGTCAATATCAAAATCATGATGCGCGTGTTTCACAGTCGAAATTTTAAACCCAAGCCCCGTGAGATGGCGCACCAGCTTTTCCACCAACGTGGTTTTGCCGGAATTTTTAAACCCACAAACGCCGATTATTTTTTGCATTCAACGAACCTTGGGCAATATTTTCAGCGCCGCCGTCATGTCGGCCGGCGTATTGATGTTCATGAATGGATCATAGTCATCGGCCCGCCAATTTACTTTTGTAGCATTGATTTTAAAAACCCAATCTTGCACGCGGTTCGAGGCGTGTATTTCATGTGTGAGATGAGGCAAAAGTGCCACTGGCCAAAACCCAGTGAGGTAGTGATCTTGGCCTTTGGAATTGGCAAAAGCGGGTTTTGTGCCAGCCAGTTTTCGCACCAAATCATGTGGAATAAATGGCCCATCGGAGGGCACAGTGACGACGGCATCATAACCCTCCTCTTGGGCATAAGTGAGGGCCGAATGAATGCCAGCAAGAGGCGTATCAATCTCGGTTTCAATATCGGGAATGATATCAAATTCCAAAAATTCAAAGCGCTTGGTGTCGCCATTGGCATTGATGACAATATCTTCAACTTGCGGAATGAGCCGATCAATCACACGTACAATGAGGGACTTTGAGCCAAGTTTAGCCAAGGCTTTTTCTGTGCCCATGCGCGTTGACTTGCCGCCGGAGATTATTGCACCGAGTATATTCATCTGTGGCTGTAAATCCTTTGGGGTGGGATAAATATTTTGATCTCATCACCCACTGAGACCGCACCTTCGCATTCAACCCAAGCCGTAAGTCCGCGCTTATGTGTGGCGGCTTTCACAAACAGCGAAGCTTTTTCAGGATACGTTTTTGCAATGACATCGGCAACTTGACGACAGGGCAAATTTTCGGTGTCGATCACCAGAGTTGCGCCGGATGGGAATTGCAGCCGTGAAGAAGGCGGCAAAAAGGTAAGATCAGGAATGCCTGATGTCACCATATTCGCGCCCAACCAAGAAGCGTTCATTTCCGGCAAATTCATTGCAGCGGTAACTTCTGCCATCTCTTCCGCTGATATGAGCGTCATCTGCCGCACATTGCGAATGACCGTATTGCGCCTGTAAGTTTGCAAGGTGCGCACATCAGAAAGCCGTGTGAGGCCCGTGTGGCAATCACCTTCCGGACCAGAGAGCAACAAATTCAAGTGTTCACGCGATTGTTTTTCAAAACCATCGTCACGGTTCACAGTTGATAAAAGTTGCTCAACACGGCCGAAAAATTTTAATTTTGTAACCACCGACACCGCTTGTTCTCCTGCTGCAAATTTCACTATAAGCAAGCCCATGAATAATCGCTACCCGGAAACGACCCTTGATCTTTCAGGCCTGCTTTGCCCGCTTCCCGTTTTGAAAGCACGCAAAAAACTGGAAGCCATGACCAGTGGTTCAGAACTTGTGGTCCTAGCCACCGATCCCATGGCTGCGATAGATATGCCGCACTTTTGTAACGAACAAGGCCACGAACTTTTGTCGCAGATAAAAAGTGGCGAGATTTTAACATTCAGGATTAAACGCAAATGACTTATGATTTCGGCGCATTCAACAATTGGGGCACACTTAAAAAAGTAGCGGTGCGTTCTGTTGCATCGGCTTTTGTGTCTGATGCCAAGATTGATGCAGAGTGGAAAGATTTGAATTTTCATTCGCGCCCCAATCTCGAAAATGCACTGAAGGAATACGCGGTCGTTGAGAAAGCCCTGAAATCGACAGGCGCTGAAGTCATCGATTTAGGTGTTGGTGATGGCCTGACCTTGGACAGCCTCTACACCCACGATGCCTTAATCATCACGCCCAAAGGCCTTGTGCGCCCGCGCATGGGCAAGCCGCAGCGCCGCAAGGAAGCAGCGGTGAATGGTGCCGTGCTGGAAAAGCTGGGTTTTCCAATTGCCGGTGAAATTACCGGCGAAGGTAAAATTGAAGGGGGTGATTTGGTATGGATTGATCGCAACACGTTGCTCGCTGGTGTGGGTTACCGCACCAATCAAGAAGGCGTTCGCCAGCTCCAGGCCATCTGTGGATCAGATGTGAAAGTGATGTGGTTTGATATGCCACATTATAAGGGCAAGTCCGACGTGTTCCATTTGATGAGCTGCCTCAGCCCACTCGATCAAGATTTAGCAGTTGTCTATCAGCCGCTTATGGCAGGCAGGCTTTTGGAGTTTTTGGAATCACGCGGCATTAAATTTGTTGATGTGCCTGATGCAGAATTCGAAACCATGGGCTGCAATGTTTTAGCCTTAGGCCCGCGCCACGCCATGATGGTGGCCGGAAACCCGGTGACTGAACAGCGAATGCGCGACGCCGGCGTGAAGGTTGACGTGATCGAAGGTTATGACATATGCCGCAAAGGCGAAGGTGGCCCCACCTGCATGACGAGGCCCCTCGTTCGCGCTTAGTGATGCGGGCTTAAAACCGTTCTTTGGTTTTGGTGGTAAATCCAACCGTCACTGTGCCATCGGCATGTTCAATTAATGGTCTGCGGATCAGGGTCGTGTGGGCCAGCGCTAATTTAAGAGCCTTGGCTTCGGTCACGTCGGTTTTATCTTCGTCAGACAGTCCGCGCCATGTGTAGCTGGCACGGTTTAAGAGTTTTTCCCAGCCGCCAACGGCTTTCATCCACTTTGCCACTTGCTCTTTGGTTGGTTTTTCAACCGAGTAATCCGAAAAATCGATAGCGACTTTTTTATCAGCCAAATAAGCCAATGCATTCTGGCAGGTCGAGCATTTGTTCAGTCCGTAAGCTTTTAAAGCCATGTATCACCTGTTCAAAGAGAGTGTCTTGTCTGTAAACGCATCGGCACCACCTGAAATCTGATCGGTGAAAGCTTTGAACAGACCTTCAATTTCAGCCTTCTCAATATCTTTCACAATAAACACCAGCCGCGTTTCAGCGCGTCCATCCGGCCAGTTCTTCAAACGCACTGGAGGATGAAACACATGCTGCACGCCATGTACGGCCAAGGGCCGCGATGGATCATCAGAGGTTTTGATAAGCCCCTTCATGCGCAACATATTGGCCCCATGATACGAAGCCAGAAGTTCAAAAAATAATTCCAAACCTTGTGGGCTGATGGCGCGTTCATTGGAAAATGCAAAAGATCTGATGTGGGCATCATGGCGTGATTTATCGTGATGGTGATGTTCATGTTTATGCACGGCTTCATCGGCGAGCCAGCCTTGAACGTTCACGCTCTTGGTTGCAGGATCAAACAATCCCATCGTAAATAATCGCGCTGCTGTAGCCTCGCCACGATGGGTGGTGAGAAGGCGGGCGGATGGATTGAGTTTGCGCAAGCGGCCAATAATTGCGAACATTTTTTCTTCGCCGGAAAGCCCGTTTAGCAAATCTAACTTCGTAAGAACAATGCGGTCAGCCACGGCCACTTGTTTCACAGCTTCAGGGTGCGCGTCTAAAGTGGCCCAGCCATTCACGCCGTCAACACACGTGATCACCCCTTCAAGCCTTAACCGCTGCAGCAAAAGATCATCGCGCATCAAAGCGTGAAGCACAGGGGCTGGATCAGCAAGCCCAGTGGTTTCAATTACAATACGGTCAAAAGCTTTGACAGTGCCTGCGTCGCGCCGCGACAACAGATCGGCAATTGTTACAATCAAATCGCCGCGAATGGTGCAGCACAGACAGCCCGAAGAAAGCTCCACGATATTATCGTCCGATTTTTCAACCAGCAGATGATCGATACCAATCTCACCAAACTCATTGATGATAACGCAAGCATTAGCCAGCATGTCCTCTTTCAACATCGAGTTGAGGAGAGACGTTTTACCTGAACCAAGAAATCCAGTCAGTATAGCAACGGGAAGTGGAGTGCGATCAATCATACAGCATCATTTCGCTTTTCAAAACCACTTGCACCCAAAACAGCGGCACCTCGATAGGCGCAACCGTCACTTTTTCGAACGCTTTTGCCGTTTGGGCGGTGGTGGAGGTGGACGCTCCGAATCCGAACCTTCATCCGTGGTCATTTCCGGGAGCGGTTTTTCGATGGGAGCCGTTGCCGCAATTTGCACGACAAGTTCATCTGGCAAAACATCGCAGGGTGCACCATCAGCACGGTATTGACTGCAAAGAAGCAGGCTGCGCGGCTGATCTAAGTTCCACAGCATTGCAGCATAACCAGCACCGCCTGGCATTTTAACAACACCATGTTCACCAGTAGCGTCAATCCCAGCAGGCGCGATCATCCGGCCGCGCAGTGCCATATCGGCTTTCACCAGCGTGTCATAGGTTCCAAATGAAATTGCCCATCCCGCCATTGCGCCTGCACTGACTTGCGATTGCGGTGGCCTGCCTTTGCACACAGCTGCTGCCATATCGGCAGGAACAATTGCGCCATAAGACTGATCAACAATTTCAGCAACTTTGCCTTGGCTCGGATCAGGCTGACGGTTAAAACCATCGTCCAAAAGTTTTTTCGAAAGTGCGGCACGTTGCCCACCGTTGCGCGCGCCCAGAACAACTGAGATGAGCTGGCGACCATTCTTCACAGCTGACCCCACCAAATTATAACCAGAGGAGCAAATAAATCCAGTCTTCATCCCCACGGCTTCAGGCATCAAGCGAATGAGGCTGTTATGATTGGACAGTTTACGTTTGCCAACAATCACATATTCTTGATCAAAGTAATGGGCATGCTCTGGGAATTGCGTGACCAACAAGGCGGCAATAATTCCAATATCGCGCGCACTGGTAATTTGCCTCGGATCAAACAGCCCGTTGGGATTTACAAAATGCGTGGCACTCAATCCCATGTCTTTGGCCACACTATTCATATCACGGGCAAAACCTGCAACGCTGCCACCAGCAGCTTCAGCTAAAACATAGGCCATGTCGTTGGCGGAATATACCAACATGGCTTGCAAAGCGAAATCAACGGTCACCCGTTTTCCAACGGGCAACCCTAACTTGCTAGCCGGTTGCGAATGAGCCAATTCTGAAACTGAAATTTCTTGATCTAAGCGCATTTGGCCTTGTTTGATTTTTTGGAAAATCACATAGGCCGTCATCATTTTTGTAAGCGATGCCGGATACCAGGGTTCGCCTGCTCGGTCTTGGCTAAACACTTCGCCAGTATGCGCGTCAAATAAGAGTGTTGGCCCGGTTTTGGTTTCTGCTTGCGCAGTCGCCAAACCAAAACACACCAAAATCACCAATGTTAAGCGTATCAATAACGTCACGAAAATCCTGCCTGAGACTTTTGTTTAACTGCGGACCTAGCCGATCACACGCCGCCAATCAACTAAGTTTGCGGCAGAACAACGGCAACCGCAAAAACTCGTTATAGTGTATAAGGTGATGGTGCCCTTGGAGGGACTTGAACCCCCACTCCTCTCGGAAACGGATTTTGAGTCCGTCGCGTCTACCATTCCACCACAAGGGCATAATTTGCTCTCTCTAATGCCATGAGGCTTGCGCCGTCAACCAGAAAGGCGCTTTAAATCGCCAAATGATCAGGATTTCCGATTCGTTCTTCATAGATGAGCGTGACCTAAGCGAAACTTTCATGCGCGCGTCCGGCCCCGGAGGCCAGAATGTGAACAAAGTCGCAACCGCAGTTGAGTTGCGCTATGATGTGACGCTTGCCGGACTTTCTGAAGATGCCATGGCCAGATTGGTTATTTTAGCGGGTCGCCAATTGACCCAAGACAATATCTTGGTAATCCAAGCGCAAGAGTTTCGCTCGCAAGAACGCAACCGCTGTTTGGCCCAGGATAAACTGGTGGCCCTCTTGCAGAAAAGTTTAATCCGGCCAAAAGCCAGGCACAAAACCAAACCTACGTATTCCTCAACCTTGAAGCGCCTTTATACCAAAGTGAAACGTGGGCAGACCAAAGTTTTGCGCCGCTCCAAACCTGATCTGGACTAAACTCATGCTTGCTAAACTCTATGACTGGACATTATCGCTTGCCTCGCGCAAATCTGCCGAACTGTGGTTGGCCGTTATTGCCTTTGTGGAAAGTTCAATATTTCTGGTTCCGGCAGACGTGTTGTTTTTACCCATGGCGCTAGCCAAACCGAACAAAACTTATCGTTATGCTTTGGTGGCCACAGTGGCCTCAACCGCTGGCGGAATTGCGGGTTATATGCTGGGCTATTTTGCCTATGAAACTGTGGCCAAACCCATTTTACAATTTTATGGAAAGCTTGCTGAGTTTGAGCATCTCAAAACCTGCACAAGCGATCAAACCCTGTTGGTGTTGCTCACAACCTCTGGCCTTGCCCATTTGCCACCCATTAAAATCGTGACAATTCTAGCAGGAGTAGCCCAGATCAGTTTCAGTTTCTTTGTGCTGTCCTGCATCATTGCGCGTGGTGCGCGTTTCTTTGCGCTCGCATGGGCATTGAAAACCTATGGCGACAAGATCAAGCATTTCATTGAAAAGCGTTTGGGCCTAATAGCAGGCCTTGTTGCGGCCATCTTAATTGCGCTTTATCTAGCCGTAAAATTTCTCAGCAATTCAGGTGCCCTTACATGTTAACAACACTGACCAACCGCCAAACACTTTTGACGATATTTGGCATAACCTCTGCCGTTATTTTGGGTGCTTATATTTTTGAATATTTTGGTTATGCCCCCTGCGAACTTTGTTTGCTGCAACGAATACCGTATTACGCTGCCATTTCACTGTGCTTAGTTTTTGCATCACTGCCAACCAGTTTGCAGCGCAGTGGCTTATATGTGATTGGCGCAATCATGCTGGGCAGCATGATTTTCGGCATTTATCATTCGGGTGTTGAATGGAAATGGTGGCAAGGTCCAACAACTTGCACTGGCGGAAACATAACCGGCGGTCTTCCTGATCTCACCAAAAAAGCTGTGATGTGTGATCAACCCGCAATCCGCATCTTGGGACTGTCACTAGCAGGCTGGAATGCAATTATATCGGCGGCAGTTTCAAGCTTAGCGTTCCGCAAAGCTTATGGATCAAGCTCGGCATCCCAATAAAGATAGTCCATCCAACTTTCGTGCAAATAGTTGGGTGGAAACAATCTGCCATTGGTGTGTAACTTGGCAACCGATGGAATGATGGGCCAATTTTTTGGAAACATATTGACTTGCTTGGGTAAAAAACCACCCTTCTTGAGATTACACGGAGAACACGCCGCCACCACATTTTCCCACGTCGTCTGCCCGCCTTTTGAGCGCGGGATCACGTGGTCGAACGTCAGGTCATTGCCATCACCACAATACTGGCACTCAAACCGATCACGCAAAAACACGTTGAACCGTGTGAATGCCGGATTGCGCGAGGGTTTAACATAAGTTTTGAGCGAAACGACCGAAGGCAATCTAAATTCGGATGAGGATGAATGCACCACACGGTCATATTCAGACACGATATTCACGCGGTCGAGAAACACAGCCTTGATTGCATCCTGCCAAGACCACAAGCTTAAGGGATAGTAGCTCAAAGGCCGATAATCGGCATTGAGAACCAAAGCAGGACAAGCTTCCGGCGCGATCGGCGCGTGATACAAGGAAAACCTCTTTTCAACCAATCTGATAGACATACTATAAGCACTATATCAGTTCTGTGAAGGGGCGGACTGTCACGCCTGTGGAAGGCGTTTCAGACCTCGATAATGGCTCCAGAGCAGCCTTGCCGCCACAGCCCGCCAAGGCCGCCAGCTTTCTGCTAAAGCGGTCATATGGCTAATTTCAGGCCTGCGCTCCAACTTCAAAAAATCCTGCACAGAAATCCGCAAAGCCAAATCCCCAACTGGCCATGCATCTGCGGCGCCCAAAACCGAGAGCAAGTAAATATCAGCAGTCCACGGCCCAACACCGTAAATAGCGCAGAGCTTTTTGGAAATTGCAGCCTCATCAAATCCGTCAAAATTTAAATCAGCGCGCGCGGCCGCATGAAAGGCTTTGGCTTTGGTGTTTGATAATCCCAAAGTCACAAGCTCGGCCTGTGAACACTCTAAAACAGCTTCAGGTGCGCAACTGCCAAGTCTGGATTTAAGTCTCGCCCAAATCGCCGCCGCCGCTGATAGCGAAAGAAACTGCTCGGTGACGATAATCAGTAAACCTTCTAAACCTTGTGGCGAAGCCCGAAGCGATGGAAGGCCATGAAGCTGAAGAACTTGCCCAAACCGTGGCTCGATACCACATAAAACTTCTGTACCTTGCTCAAGATCTGAAATCGACTGCAAGCGTTTCATCTTAAAAATCTGATGTGAGGCCCTTTTTTTCCCAGTCTCCATACCGCGTTGGCTCTAAGCCTTTAACCCCATTTAATTCTGGCAGCAGCACTGGTTTTGCGGCCAACTTCCGCCGCTCTTCAGCTTCAGCCAGAGCTCGTTTTGCAGCATTAGGGATTTCATGTTTGTCCATCTTACGTTCTCCACAGCATTTTATAACATCTCCACCATATTTTAGCACTTCATTAACCATAGTAAGGCGAGACTGATTGTCTTCAATTGAACCCTAAAAGGCAAGACGACGCTGTTCATGGCTGATCGTGGCATTTATCGCGTTGTAGAAAAGCCTTTGCTGCAAGGGCTGGGCCAAGCATTGCTCAAGCTGCCCTTTCCAAATTTCACTAACAATTCCAGATCCAAAGCAGTGGGCTTTGGCCGAAGTGTCACAGGTCTTCACGAGGGCTGCGAACAAGAAGCTTTCGCCATGTATGCGGGTCAATTTACAGCAGCCAATGAAACTGTGGTAACTACGGCCCCGTTTATTTTTAATCGCAATACCGGCTCAAAATCTTGGCAAACAGAAATGCACAGTCTGAATTGGCTGCACCATTTTGCTGCCAGTAAGCGGAAACTTCATTCACATTTTGCGCTCCGGCTGCTTAGCCGCTGGGCTAAAGCCCGCCACCCGCAAGATAGTTTTGAAACGACGTGCAAAGTGTTACTTGCCCTCGCCATCGAAGGGGCAGAACTGGCCCGAGGCTGCGATCAAAATTTGCAACGTGAATTTTTAAAGTTGGCATCTTCTCAAGCTGATATATTGCGCAATTGGTCCACGCGCAGTCCAGCCCAATGCATTCAAAAAGGTGCAACCCTTCTCACGGCGGCTACGGCCTTTCAAGGTTTGGAGAATTTAAGAAAGCCAGCACTTGAACTTTTGGAAGCAAACATTGATCAAGTTGTGATGGCAGATGGAGGCCATCAATCTGCCAAGCCCGAGGCAATTCTTGACGTGCTGGCGCTGCTGCTGCCCTTAAAATTGGCCATGGAACTGGACCAGCAGATTTTTCCAATTCGCACCTCCAGAGCATTTGACCGGATGGTAGCTATGGTCGAACATTTACGTTTGGGCGGCGGCAATCTGGCATTCGTTGACATGTCAGTAAAGCGCACAAATCTCGTTGAAAAAATTTATGCGATGGGAAAAGGTGTCCGGAACTTACATGTGTTGGCCGAAAATTCTCAAATTGCGCGGCTTGCAAAAGGTAAGACCTGTTTGATTGCGGATACAGCAAACCGGTTTAATTTTGAATTTTCGCATGGCATTCAACCCTTGTTCAAATCAGCCACACTTGGCACCGCACAGCAGAACAGTTTGGCAAATACATCAGAATGTTCGGCAGGCCTCATCCTCGAACTCAGACAAGCCGATCACACACGCACTTATTTTTTATCTTCAAGTGGTCTGGATCTACGCGTCGAAGATGTGCACGCAGAAGCAATTGAAATTGTTTTTGAGCTGCAACCAAATGTAAAGTTGACTGCTTTGCGTGAAAGCAATGATTTACTTTTGGTTTTGCCGGGTCGCGAAGTTTGGAAACTCTCGTTGCGCGGAGCTGAAGCGCGAATTGAGAAAAATGGCTTAATTTTAAGGCTCTTGAGCACGGGTCAAGGTCGCATCAATTGGGCACTTAAAAAACAAGTAAAACCAAGAAACGCGGCACGCCGGCAAGAAGATCTCCCTGATCTTTTGAGCTGAGTATAAATCATCAGATTTGGTTTCGTTTTCGCTGCCCATCCGCTATGGCAGGCTTTAACCTTTTGCGGAGCTTGCCATGTCCAATCCTAAAATCAGTCGGGCGTTGATTTCTGTCTCTGACAAAACTGGAGTGTTGGAATTGGCAAAGTCCTTGATCAGCCAAAATGTTGAACTGATTTCCACTGGTGGAACGGCTGCTGCACTCAAGCACGCGGGTCTTGCTGTCAAAGATGTATCAGACTTCACAGGTTTTCCTGAAATCATGGATGGTCGCGTTAAAACCCTTCACCCTAAAGTGCATGGTGGATTGTTAAATGTGCGTGGCAACGTTTTTCATCAAAATGCCAAATTGGAAAATGACATAAACGATATAGATCTGTTGGTGGTCAACCTTTATCCATTTGAAGCAACTGTTGCCAAGAATGCGGATTGGGATGAAACGATTGAGAATATAGACGTGGGCGGCCCGGCCATGATCCGCGCCGCAGCAAAAAATCACGAGAGTGTAACAGTCGTTGTTGACCCCGCCGACTATGCCATGGTTTTCGCTGAAATTATTGCAACTGGAGCAACCAGTTTAGGAACCCGTAAAGCTCTCGCAGCCAAAGCCTTTTCACGAACTGCGGCCTATGACACGGCAATCGCCAATTGGTTCAACAGCCAGAATGGCGAGCTAACCCCAGACTATTTCAGCATTGGCGGACCGCGTGTGCAAAAACTGCGCTATGGCGAAAACCCCCATCAGTCTGCTGCACTTTATAAAACCAGCGACAAGCGTTTGGGCATTGCCGATGCCACACAAATTCAAGGTAAAGAACTCTCCTATAATAACATCAATGATGCCGATGCTGCCTTAGAAGCACTTCGTGAATTTTCAGAACCAGCCTGTGTCATTGTCAAACATGCAAACCCCTGCGGTGTGGCCATCGCAGATACAATTCATAATGCATATCTGAAAGCCTTGGCCTGTGACACAACCAGTGCTTTCGGTGGAATTATCGCAGTGAACCGAACACTCGATGCCGCCAGCGCCACCGAAATTTCAAAATTATTCACCGAAGTCATCATTGCACCCGACGCGGATGATGAGGCTTTGAGAATTGTCGGCGCCAAGAAAAATCTCCGCCTGCTCATTCTTAAAAATTTGCATCTGCCGCAGGGCCCCGCAACAATTGTGAAATCTATTGCAGGTGGCCTGTTGGTCCAAAGCGCCGACGTGACTGGCGAACTTGAATTACGGTGCGTTTCCAAACGTCAGCCCTCTGTTCAAGAATTGAGCGATCTTCGTTTTGCTTTCAACGTGGCCAAACATGTTAAATCAAATGCCATCGTATTCGCAAAAAGCGGTGCCACCACTGGCATTGGCGCGGGGCAAATGTCGCGCATTGACTCAACACGGATCGCCGTTCACAAAAGTGGCGATGCAGCTGGTGTTCAAGGATCAGTCTTGGCCTCAGATGCATTCTTTCCCTTTGCTGATGGCATAGAAGCAGCAGCAGAAGCGGGAGCAACGGCAATCATCCAGCCAGGTGGTTCGCTCAAAGATGATGAAGTGATCAAAGCTGCAGATGCAGCAGGTTTGGCCATGGTGTTTGCAGGGGTTCGCCACTTCAAGCATTGAGTGCTGCCAAGTCCTGTGATTAACTTGGACGCATGTCCAAAGAGCTTGCTTATCTTTTACAACAACTTCTAAATGCAGCGCAGCTTTCCGCTTTTTATGTGCCGCTGGCAGTTGCCTTTGCTCTCATTCAGGCCATCACCAGAAAAGTGTTTTTGTCGTTTGGTGATGTCGCCATGTTTGGCTCGTTCGGTGCAGTCTATGTGTGCTTTGCAAGTTTGGTAAATGGCTTTGATGATTTGCAATCGGCATTTATTTCGCTTGCCGCAGCCATGGCCTGTGCTGGGGCCTTTGGTTACGTATCGGCAAGACTGGTGTTTTCGCCCGTCATGCACAAATCTTCGCAAGCATTTATGATCACGGCGATTGGCTTTTCAATTGCCATTCAAGAGCTCATGCGATTGCAATCCCAAGGTCGCGACATTTGGATTCCACCCCTATTTCAAGGGATGACGATACCGCTTTTGCGTGGTTCCTTTCCATTGCAAATATCGTCGGTTACAGCTTTTTCGATGGCCTTGAATTTTGTCGCACTCGCGGGCCTTTCGGCGCTCATCCGGTATTCGCAGTTTGGACGAAATTGGCGTGCATGTTCTCAGGAAATGAGACTGGCACAATTTTGCGGTGTGAACACCGCGGCCGTAATCCGACAAACATTTATGCTGGGCGCAGGACTTGCTGCGATTTCAGGATGGATTGCCGCCATTTCCTATGGCGGGACCAATGCTTCGGCAGGACTCATGTTGGGATTCAAAGCCATGTTTGCTGCCGTCATTGGTGGCTTCGGTTCGGTTTGGGGTGCAGCTTTTGGGGCTATTTCTCTGGCGCTGCTGGAGGTTTTATGGTCTGGAACATTTTCAACAGCCTACCGCGATGCGGGCGTGTTTTCAATTATTGTGATCATTTTGTTGGTGCGACCAGAAGGTTTGGCCGGACTAAATTCGCGGCGTGAAAGCGAGGCCCTATGAAAAGCGCGTTGATATTTTTTAGTCTCTTATTGCTGGTGGCCTGTGGTGATGACGGTGCACCAAAAGATTATCTAAAAATTGCCGGTGGTGGCATCACCTATAATTATCGCTATTCGCAAGCGGGAATGACCGTGATTGCCCAACAGAAATATCCTTTCCCAGCCGGAAGCCGTGTTGAGGCCCAATTTGATCTGCCGGGGCAAAACAAAAGAGAGACTGTGAGTCTTCCCGCCATGGAAGGTAAACTCACTTATAAACTGCAGAGTGGGGCCATCACGGGCCTAAAAAAGGGCGGCGAATATAACGTCACCATCAGGTTGCTCGACAATGCGGGCAAAGAACTCGACCGCGAGGACACCAAATTTACGTCCGACCAAGACCAAGACTTGTTGCCAGATAAACCAATTGTATCTGGCTTAGAATTCACGCCACAGTTGGAAAATCTAAAATAGCCCAACCATTCGGCAACCAGTAATCTAACAAATTTGGAAAACTGGAGCGGGCGAAGGGATTCGAACCCTCGACCCCGACCTTGGCAAGGTCGTGCTCTACCCCTGAGCTACGCCCGCTTGAGCGTTTGTGGCGAAAGGTCTTCATGCCACAACGGTCGCGTTATTGCCTAAGACCGCGACAAATGCAATAGCAACGTTGCTGAACTCTCAAACTCAATAAACGAAGTCTAAACATGCCCAAAACTCGTGCCGACCTTATGTCATTTCTGGATAAACTTGGTATTTCAACAATTACCATTGACCACGAACCGGTTTTTACGGTTGAACAGGCCCAGAAAGTTCATGGTGATATTGCTGGCGGCCATTGCAAAAATTTGTTCTGCAAAGATGAAAAAGGGGTCTTATGGCTGATTGTTGCGTTGGAAGACGCAAAGATCGATTTGAAGGCAGCAAAAGACAAAATTGGCTCCAAACGTTTGACCTTTGGCAAACCTGAACTTCTAATGGAAGTACTCGGCATTGAACCAGGGTCCGTAACGCCTTTCAGTTTAATCAATGACACCACTGTAAGAACCAATGTGATTTTAGACGCCGCCATGATGCAGCTTGATCGATTGAATTTCCATCCACTCAAAAACGATGCCACCACCACAATTTCCTCAGCTGATTTGCTAACCTTCATCAAAGCATGTGGCCATGCGCCACGTGTTGTGGCAGTGAGTGAACCCTTGCTATAATTGAAAAAGCTCCCATTTAGGACAAACCATGGATACACTCATTTCAGCACCCCAAAATGGCAATTTGATTAAAGACAGTTCAACTGCGAACTTTAAGCAGGATGTCATTGAGGCATCTAAATCCGTTCCTGTTTTAGTAGATTTCTGGGCTCCTTGGTGTGGCCCATGCAAAGCCTTAGGCCCAATTTTGGAAAAACTGGTGGGTGAAGGCAAAGGCAAGATCAAGCTGGTTAAAATTGATATTGACCAAAACCCAGAAATCGCCAGCCAACTTCGTGTGCAATCAATCCCAGCGGTTTTTGCCTTTGTCGACGGAAGACCTGTTGATGGTTTCATGGGTGCTCTGCCAGAGTCACAAATCCGTCAGTTTATTGATCGACTTGGTAAGATGGGCGGAAGAGCCGAACAAATTGCTGAAGCCTTAGCCATGGCCACTCAATCATTTGGACTCGGCGAATTTGATGCTGTGATTGAAATTTGCGGACAAATTATTGCTGCTGAACCCAGCCACGCTGAAGCTTATGCACTGAAAGCCCGTGCTGAAATGGCGTTGGGTTTACTTGACCAAGCATCTGCGACTTTAGCCGCTGTTCCTGAAGCTAAACTGAGCGACGCGAATATTGTGAGTGCAAAGGCGGCTTTGGATTTGGCCTTGAATCCGGTGGATACATCAGCGCTCAGCAAGCTTGAGGCCGCTATAACGACAAATCCAAAAGACTATGAAGCTCGTTTAAAAATTGCAGACATCTTGAATGGATTGGGCAGGCGGGATGAAGCGACAGATCATCTGATTTTTGTGATTAAATCAGATCGGACGTGGAACGAGGATGGCGCACGCAAACATTTGGTTTCATTTTTCGAAGCGTGGGGACCAAAGGATGAAGCGACTTTATCTGCTCGCCGAAAATTGTCGGCAGTTCTTTTTGCATAAGGGTTTTTCATGGCATCTTTGATGAACAGATATCGATCGGCAAGTGATCTGCCAAAATCCATTCCGGTTTTTCCGTTATCTGGAGCCTTGCTCTTGCCACGCACAGATTTGCCCTTGAGCATCTTCGAACCGCGTTATTTAATGATGATTGAAGAAGCGATGGCCGGTGAACGCGTGATTGGTATCATCCAACCACAAAGCGGCGATGAAACTGATGATCCCCTGCTTGAAAAAGTAGGTTGTGCGGGCCGCATCACGTCTTATTCTGAGACTGAAGATGGCAGGTTGGTGATTACAATTACCGGTATCTGCCGATTTGAAGTTAAAAAAGAACTCAAAGTTAAGACGCCCTACCGCCAAGTATCGGTTGCTTATGCGCCCTATGCGATTGATTTCGTGAACGAGACAGGTGCGCGCAGTGTCGATCGTGATCAGTTGATCACAGCCTTTAGACAATATCTCGAAGCCAATAATATGAGTGCGGACTGGGATGAAGTAAACTCGATTTCAACTGAAGTTTTGGTGAACACACTTTCACTTTTAGCCCCTTATCCACCGCGCGAGAAACAAGCTTTACTTGAAGCCCCGGATTTGAAATCGCGGGCTGACGTGTTGGTGGCTTTAACAGAAATTGCACTCGCCAAGTCAGGCTCAAATAAAAATCAACGGATGCAATAGATGGCAATTGATCAACGAAGGCCAGACCCGAAGCTTCTTGAAATTTTAGTGTGCCCCATTACCAAAACCCGACTGGAATATGTTGCCGCCAGTAACGAACTCATCTCAAAAGTTGCAGGCCTTGCCTATCCAATCAGAGACGGCATTCCCATAATGCTGGCAGGTGAAGCGCGAGACTTGAACCGTGAGTGACCTATGGCCCACGGAGTTGCGCATTAAAAATCATGGTAAGATTTTGCATGTGAGTTTCGAAGCTGGTGAACAGTTTGATCTGAGTGCAGAATATCTTCGTGTTGAGAGCCCAAGTGCTGAAGTAAAGGGCCATGGCCCCGGGCAAGAACAACTGGTTTATGGCAAACGCAACGTAGCAATTTCAAAGGCTGAACCTGTCGGAACTTATGCGGTGCGGCTTATCTTTAGTGATGGTCATTCGACGGGTCTATTCACGTGGGGTTATCTTGCAAAACTGGGCCGCGAACGCGAAACAATTTGGCCAGCTTATGAGGCTAAGCTTTCAGCAGATAAAAAATCACGCGACTAGGCCGCGCATCAAGCTTGGCAAGTCACCGCTTTGCCCCGCTGCTTCCTTCATGAAAAACGATTTGAGGGGCGGCGATATATCAACCATCTTAAGACCCGCATCACGCAAAACACGCAAAGCCAAATTATCGTTGGAGAAGAGTTTGTTCAAACCATCGAGAAGATAGGCCGTTGAAACAGTATCAAAGCGCCGCCACGATGCGTAACGTTCAAGACTTGCATCTCCGCCAATATCTTGCCCGCTCGTCAAAGCATCATGCACACAATCGGCCAGGGCTGCCGCATCTTTAAATCCAAGATTTAAGCCAAGTCCTGCAAGAGGATGGATCACGTGTGCAGCATCGCCCAGCAGAGCCAGTCGAGGCCCGGTCATGGCGTCAGCAAGTTTCATGGAAAGCGGATAAACATGCCGCGCACTCAACAGTTCCAGCTTGCCGCGATGTGAGCCAAATTTCAGTTGTAGTGCTGTCATGAATTCAGCATCACTTAAGCCGTGTATTCGCTTGGCCTCATCATGCGGTTCAGTCCACACCAAAGACGACCGATTGCCTTTGAGCGGTAACACTGCAAAAACACCATTCGGTGTAAAATGCTCTTCTGCCTGCCCACCATGAGCAAGCTCATGGCCAATCGTAAGCGTCAGTGCCGAATGTGGATAATCCCATCCCGTTAATTTTAATCCGGCTTTTCCCCGCGTCCAAGAATTGCGACCATCAGCCCCAACGACCAAACTCGCCTTTACAGTTTCACCTGAAGTCAGAGTGACTTGTGCAAGGCCCGGACCAAATGAAATATCGGTCAATGACTGCCCCGACATGAGTTCGATGTGAGGACTTTTTTCGATTGCTGCGAGCGCTGCTGCAAACAGATGATGGTTCTCCACCATCGCGGCAGGAGGCTGGCCGATTTCAGCTGACACAAAATTTAACAGGGATGATTTACTGTTTTTTCCGTCAGCGTCGGTCACAATAATATCTGTCATGTCCTGCGCGTGATCTTTTACAGCAGGCCAAATTCCCAAAACGCCAAACATCGTTTGGGTGGCCCGCGTCAAAGCGGATGCGCGTGAATCATAGCTAGCAGTTGCAAAACGCTTTGGATCAAATTGATCAATAATTGCAACAGTCAGGGGTCGCAGCACTTGCTTACCACCCAGAGCAAGGGCCGCAATTAGACCATTGAGCCCAGCCCCTATAACAACAACATCCACTTTTTTCATGTGGTTCACATTAGCCTAAGATCATATTAAATGCTACTAAAGCAGTTGTGATGTTTTTTTGGGCAAACTGTCTTTATTGCTTAAATTATAAGCATTGGTGACTTTTTCGTCCAACAGTCAGATCAAATAAATTTAATGAATACAACAGGCTAACTGATGGTTCGAAACTGGCACAGGACTTGATAGGCAGGAGCAAACAACGAAAGGCTCCCCTATGAAATACATCATCGCGATCATTAAACCCTTTAAACTGGAAGAAGTGCGGGAAGCGCTCGCAGCGTTAGGCGTGCAGGGCATCACAGTTACTGAGGTGAAAGGCCATGGCCGCCAGCGCGGTCACACAGAATTCTACCGTGGAGCAGAATATGCCGTGAGCTTCGTGCCTAAAATCAAACTTGAAGTAGCTGTCGAAGAACAACTCGCCGCGAAAGTGGTTCAAATCATCCAAGACTCGGCCAAAACCGGCCAGATTGGCGACGGAAAAGTATTTGTCCTGCCGCTTGAAAGCGTGGTTCGCGTTCGCACCGGCGAAACCGGCGCTGCAGCTCTCTAATTCACATAATTAAGAAAGGAAAAATGATGATAAACTTAGCCCATCTCCCAAAACGCCTCATGGCGCTGGGAACTGGCTTGGGGCTTGCGGCACTTCTGCCAGCAACCCAGGCCTTTGCTGCTGCAACCGTCAACAAAGGCGATACCGCTTGGATGTTGATGGCAACTGCAATGGTTGTATTGATGACCATCCCCGGACTTGCACTTTTCTATGGCGGTCTTGTTCGTTCTAAAAACGTTTTGTCGGTTTTGATGCAGGTGACATTTTGCTTTTGCATGATTTCAATTCTGTGGGTCATGTATGGTTATTCCGTCGCCTTCACCAATGGCTCTGGCGCTACAGCCGGATATTTTGGCGGCTTCTCCAAAATGTTCTTAGCGGGCGTTAACACGAGCACACTCGCAGCAACATTCTCGAAGGAAACCTACCTTCCCGAATTTGTTTATATCATTTTCCAACTTACATTTGCTGCAATCACCCCAGCTCTCATCGTTGGCGCATTTGCTGAACGCATGAAATTTTCGGCTGTGGTTCTGTTCCTTTTCCTCTGGTTCACATTTGCCTATTTGCCAATGGCCCATATGGTATGGTGGTGGGCAGGCCCAGACGCTTACACTCTCAGCGCCGCAAACATTGACGTTGTAAAAGCCGCTGTCGGTGATTCAGCCGCTGCCGACTTCCTTGCAAAACTAACTGCTGCAACAACTGATGCCGATAAAGCCGCGATCCTCAGCAGCTACAATGATGCAGTGAATGCCGCAAACGGTTGGCTCTTCAATAAAGGTGCGCTCGACTTTGCCGGTGGCTCAGTTGTTCACATTTTGGCAGGCGTTGCCGGTCTTGTCTGTGCATTGATGCTCGGAAAACGCGTTGGCCTTGGCAAAGAACCAATGGCACCTCACAATCTTGTTGTGGTGCTGATGGGCACTGGTCTTCTGTTATTCGGTTGGTTCGGCTTTAACGCCGGCTCGAATCTGGAAGCCAATGGCCTAACGGCTCTTGTTCTGCTCAACTCCATTCTCGGTGCGGCGGCAGCAATGATTGCCTGGACTGTTGGTGAAAAACTGGTGCGTGGCCATGCAAGTTTGCTGGGTGGCGCATCTGGCGTGGTTGCTGGCCTGGTTGCCATTACTCCAGCTTGCGGTTGGGTTGGTCCAATGGGTGCCATTTTCATTGGCGCTGCAGCAGGCATCATCTGCCTCTTTGCGGTGATCTGGCTTAAATCCAAACTTGGTTATGATGACGCTCTGGATGTGTTCGGCGTTCACGGTGTGGGCGGCATTTTAGGGGCTATGCTCACAGGTGTGTTCGTTGATCCTGCATTGGGTGGTTCGGGTGTCACAAACTATTTGGCAGTGGATACTTCAACAACACTGTTTGAATATGCAGCCTCAACTCAGCTTTATGCGCAGTTCATTGCGGTGCTTACGGCCATCATACTCTCGGCTGTCGTAAGTTACGTGGCCCTGCTCATCTGCAAATACACTGTTGGTTTGCGTGTGGACGAACAATCGGAACGCGAAGGCTTGGATGTAACCAGCCACGGCGAACGCGCATACAACTAAATTTCTCTTCCCAGCAAAACTCGAACGCCACCTCAAAAGGGTGGCGTTTTTTTGTGCGCATAAGCAAAGACAAATTTACCCCGCTTTAACCCTAACGCCTCAGACTGCCGTTAACCTTTTATTAGACGCTTCCTTGGGAGCAGGTTTCGGAGAGTTTTATGGCCCAAAATCGATCAGTGCATCACGCGGTGGAAACCGACGAAAGCCCAATTCCTGCTGCGCTCAAGCGCTTTTTGCGACGGCGCGCTTTTGAGCTGAGTGGGCTTTTAATTTTAGCCTGTGTAGTTGCATTAGGTCTCGCTTTAGCATCTTGGAGTCCGGCTGACCCATCACTCAACCATGCCACGGGCGATAAACCACTCAATTGGTTGGGTTATCCCGGTGCTTACGTGGCCGACCAACTGATGCAATTTTTAGGTTTCGGAGTTTTGGCCTTCCTCGTTATTCCTTTGAGCTGGGTTTCAAATTTATTCAGCCATGAAGCCCCCGCCAATGCCAGACAAGTCAGCCTATGCTGGGTTGGTGCAACACTTGCTTTGAGTTGCCTGCTTGGGGCTTTTCCAACGCCAAGTCGTTGGGCACTGGCAGGTGGCTTAGGTGGTAATGTCGGTGAGGTTTTAGGGGGAGGCCTACTCTCCATTCTGACGATCGGCATAAAGGGTTTCATCGCCCAAATTTTAGTCATCGGACTAGCCTTGGTTGCAACGTGGTGGACAACCCTTCGCGCTATGAACTTACAATCTTTTGAATTTCCTGCTTGGACTTCCACGAACTCTGAGAAAGCCACAAAACTTAAGTCATCCAAATCATCTGGCAACTTCACAAAATCAATTTGGGCCGCGTTGGGATCGCTGAGCCAGTGGTTTGAACGCAAACCCAAAACGATCAAGCCAAAATCGCGAACGATTCAAAGTTCGCCGGGTGATGTTCTGAGTCGCTTTGCTCCAGTAAACCTCACAAAAAGGCCTTCAAAACGCATTGAGCCAAGCTTTGATGAATCGCAGCCAGAAGCGGCAGATTTTGAAGATGCAGCCCCTGATCCTATGATGGATTATGAGCCAGAGGAACCAGAATTCGAAGAAGACGAAGTTGAGATTGAACCAAAACACAATCCAATTAAAATTACACCGCGCAATAAAGCCAAACCGACTAAAGCCAGCTTTGAACTTCCTCCTTTAGAACTTTTGAGCGAGCCCAAAAAAATGGGCCGCCAACCTGAGTTTGCCCCAGAACTATTGGCCGAAAATGCACGTCGTCTAGAAGGCGTGCTTGAAGATTTTGGTGTGCGCGGTCAAATCATCAACGTGCGCCCCGGCCCAGTAGTTACCCTTTATGAATTAGAGCCAGCGCCCGGCATTAAATCATCACGTGTGATCAGCTTGGCCGATGATATCGCAAGATCAATGAGCGCAATCTCGGCCCGTGTGGCCGTGGTCTCAGGCCGCAACGCCATCGGTATCGAGCTACCAAATCCAAAACGCGAAACGGTTTACTTGCGCGAATTGATGCAAGGCGATGCCTTCATTAATAACCACACCACGCTGTCTTTAGCCTTGGGCAAAAACATTGGTGGCGAACCGATTTTTGCTGACTTAGCGCGAATGCCGCATTTGTTGATCGCAGGAACCACGGGCTCTGGCAAATCCGTAGGCATCAACACCATGATCCTATCGCTGCTCTACCGGCTGCCACCCGACAAATGCAAATTGATCATGATTGATCCGAAGATGCTGGAGCTTTCCGTTTACGAAGGTATCCCACATCTTCTGGCCCCCGTCGTAACCGATCCGCGCAAAGCCGTTGTTGCCCTCAAATGGGCGGTGCGCGAAATGGAAGATCGCTACAAGAAAATGTCCAAGACTGGCGTTCGAAATGTTGATGGTTACAATGCCAAAATTGAACAGATGATGGCCAAGGGCCAAAAGCTCACCCGCACTGTGCAAACTGGTTTTGATCCTGAGACAGGCAAACCGATCATGGAGCAGGAAGACATGGACTTGGCACCCATGCCCTATATCGTCGTGATCATCGACGAAATGGCTGATCTGATGATGGTGGCTGGTAAAGACATTGAAGGGGCGGTGCAACGCCTCGCACAAATGGCCCGTGCCGCTGGTATTCATGTGGTGATGGCAACGCAGCGTCCGTCTGTGGATGTAATCACCGGGACGATCAAAGCCAACTTCCCAACTCGCATCTCATTCCAAGTGACTTCAAAAATCGACAGCCGCACTATTTTGGGTGAACAAGGGGCTGAACAATTGCTGGGCCAAGGCGACATGCTTTATATGGCTGGTGGCGGCAGAATTTCACGCCTTCATGCGCCGTTCGTGACTGACACTGAAGTTGAAAATATCGTCAATCATTTAAAGGCCCAAGGCGCCCCAGAATATGTGGAAGCCGTGACAGAAGAAGTGGACGAAGATGCTTATGGCGAAGGCGGACCAATTCCCGGCGCTGAAGGTGGCTCTGGTGATGAGCTTTATGATCAAGCAGTGGCGGTTGTCTTGCGCGACAAGAAGGTTTCAACCAGTTATGTGCAGCGGCGTTTGCAAGTGGGTTATAACAAAGCCGCAAGTTTAATCGAACGCATGGAAAAGGAAGGCTTGATTTCGGCGGCCAATGCCACCGGAAAGCGTGAAATTCTAGTCCCCGGCGACAGCGCAAGGGCCTAAAATTTGCCGTAAAACCGCCCGCTTGTGAGTGCAGTGCGTAAACATTAAATGAGCTATATGATTAGCCATTGAGATTCGGGATAGTGCCATGAATGTAACGTTGAAAAAGTTTTGTTTAAGTTTTGCAATTGCGCTGAGTGTTGCAAGTGCACCAGCAGCCTTTGCTGCAAAGGTGGTGCCCATTGCACTTTCTGTCGAACAACAGGGTTCCGTGCGCAAGCTCAATGATTATATCAACAGCTTCCAGACTTTAAAAAGCAATTTCACCCAAATCAGCCCGCGCGGACAGACCACTCAAGGTATTTTGCTCATCAGCAAGCCTGGTAAATTGCGCTTTGAATACGCAGCTCCAAATCCACTGCTCATTGTATCAGATGGCAAATGGCTGACTATTAAAGATAAAGTGCGTGAAAAAGGTGACCAGTTTCCGCTTTCAGCAACCCCCCTTCGCTTGGTGGTCTCTTCAAAAATTGATTTACTGGCTGAGACCGATGTAATTGCCTTCGAAAGCACTGACGGTTTGACCAGTGTTTCACTGGCTGATCGCAAAGACAAATTGGGTGGCTTTATTACATTGGTTTACGACGAAACTCGCAACCAGCTTCAACAGTGGGTGATTGTGGACGGCAAGGGCCGCCGCACCACCGTGCAATTTGCCGATATTGAAATGGGTGGCAAATTTGATCCCAAATTGTTCATAGGCAAAATCAACCGCCCCGCTACCAAATAGCCATCCACAGCAAACAAAATCTACTTGCCCGTCTCCAAAGCCCATGCAATGTGTTTTGCATGGGTTTTTCAATTGCAACATGGAATATAAATTCAGTTCGTCTACGGATCGGGCTGATCGAACGCCTCCTCAAAGAAAACGCGCCGGATATTTTATGCTTGCAGGAAACCAAATGCCCGCAAGGTCAGTTTCCATCGGGCCCACTCAGGGCCCTTGGTTATGAACATATCGCTGAATTTGGCCAGAAAGGCTATCACGGCGTCGCCATTGTTTCGCGCATTCCATTTAACACCCAACATTCACGCGATTTTTGCCTGAAAGGCGATTGCCGTCATGTGAGTGTTCGCTTCGAAGGCGCAATTCCATTTGCGCTGCATAACCTTTATGTGCCCGCTGGAGGCGACGAACCCGACCGCGACATTAACGAGAAATTTGGCCACAAATTAGATTTCTTAAGCGAAATGGAAACATGGTCCAAAGATCATGCAGCACCAGCTGGTTATGAAGCCATTGCCGTAGGCGACCTTAATATTGCACCCCTCGAACACGATGTTTGGTCGCACAGAGAACTTGTAAAAGTTGTAAGTCACACGCCTATTGAGGTTGAAAACTTTAACCGCATTCAAGCGGCAGGCGGTTGGGTTGATGTGATGCGCAATCACATTCCATCGCCTAAGAAACTTTATACATGGTGGAGCTACCGTGCAAAAGACTGGTCCGTAGCCGACAAAGGCCGCCGACTCGATCATATTTGGACAACAGACAAATTGGCGGATAAATGCACGAGCATTGAAGTCTTGCGCCATGTGCGCAGCTGGACGCAACCGTCAGACCATGTGCCAGTCATTGCGAAATTTGATGTGGACTTAGTTTAAAGATCAGAAAAATTTCTAGATTTGCCCATCAGCACGCGGACCGCATCCAGTTCACGCACCGAAGCTTCTAATTTTTCCGACAAATTATGCAAAACAGTTTTTCCAAAATCTGGATACTCTTTTGCCACTTTTAAAAATAGTTCATGGCTGATTCGGGCTGTGGAAACAATATCTCTGGCAACTGCAGAAATCGAATAATGCCCAGAACCAATCATCGCTGTTTCACCCAAAAATGCACCGGGTTCAGCCACCCCAACATCCTTACCATGTTCACGCAGCGCCACGATTCCATTAAGGATGAAAAATCCAGCACGGGCTTTTTTGCCTTGACTGATAATATCTTCGCCAAGGGTGAACTCTTGGCGATCGGCTGCAAAGGCCATAACTTGCAATGGCACGCTGTCGCAATTCCGAAAAATTCCGATTTTTCGTAAAGTTTCAGCATCAGCCATAACACCCATCAGCAGCCACTCCCGGCGCAGTGAGGCTCAAACTTTTCGCATGTTAAAAAACGAATCATGCAACCCTTTGACCGCGAAAACAGGTGTGAATCAAGGGATCAGCTTATAGCCGCCACCCTCAGTCACAAGGATTTCAGCATGGGCTGGATCGCGTTCGATTTTTTGGCGCAAGCGATAAATATGAGTTTCCAAAGTGTGGGTCGAGACACCAGCATTGTAACCCCACACATCTTGCAGCAGAGTTTCACGAGAAACCGCTTGCTCGCCCGACCGATAAAGAAATTTGATAATCGATGTTTCTTTTTCAGTGAGCCGCACTTTCTTATTATCGTCACGGACTAAAATTTTAGAAGCAGGCTTAAATGAATAAGGTCCAATTTGGAAAATAGCATCTTCGCTATGTTCATGTTGGCGCAAATGCGAGCGAATACGGGCAAGCAAAACCGCAAACCGAAAAGGTTTAGTCACATAATCATTTGCTCCAGAATCAAGACCCAAAATCGTATCCGGATCTGAACCTTGGGCGGTGAGCATAACGATGGGGCCTTTAAATCCATTGCGCCGCATAATTTTGCAAGCTTCACGGCCATCCATATCAGGCAGGTTTACATCAAGTATGACGAGATCAGCATGATCAGCTTTCAAGGCTTTTACACCGGCGGTGGCCGTGGCCGCATCAACAACATTAAATTCATCATGCAAACTAAATTGCTCTTTCAGCGTTTCACGCAGAATTTCATCATCATCAACGATCAGTATTTTTTTCGTGGTGGACATATGGGTCAGTTCTCGCAATAATTTGAGATAAAAGTTAGAACACGCAGACACAATCAGGCAACACAACTCACCGTGAGCAAAACTATAACACATCTTCACGTTTACGCGAGAAATGCGTGTTCAAGCCATGGTGTGCTTAAATTTGGTCACACTTACTTCCCGTGTCTCCTTGGGCGCTCTGGCAAGAAAAATTTAAAACGTGAAGGAGATGGGGCAAGCCCAATAGGACGCTGGAAGCTTGAACAACTTTATTACCGGGCCGATAAATGTTTAAAGCCGCGCACCTTGATAAAGAGCAGTGCTTTGCAGCAAAATGACGGGTGGTGTGATGCCGCCACAAGTGGAGCCTATAATCGCTTGGTAAAATTGCCATTCAAGGCGAGCCACGAGAAATTATGGAGAAGTGACACTGCCTACGATATTGTTATTAGCACCGACCATAACCAGCGCCCCCGCATTCGGGGTGGCGGCAGTGCCATTTTTTTGCATGTTATAAATGCTGGCGCAACTTTCACTGAAGGCTGCATTGCGTTGTCCGAACGTGATCTGGGCAATGTTTTAGCGCGGTGTAGTGGCCATACCTATTTGGTAATTTGACGTGACCCAAAAATTGCTGATCCGATGCGCACAACGGTGGCCCCTTCAGCAATGGCAATTTCATAGTCTGAACTCATGCCCATAGAAAGTTGCGCCAAATGGTTGCGCTTTGCAATATCGGCCAGCATTTTGAAGTGTGGTCGCGGATCTTGATCAATGGGCGGAATACACATCAGCCCTACCACGTTTAAATTTAGCTCAAATCGACACTTGGCGATAAAACCATAAGCCTCATCCGGAGGTATGCCTGCCTTTTGCGCTTCCAAACCCGTGTTCACTTGCACAAAAAACGAAAGCTTGCGGCCCTGCTTTTGGCACTCTTTGGACAAGGCCTCGGCAATTTTCGGGCGGTCAACGGTTTGAATGACATCAAACAAATTAACGGCCTCAGCAGCTTTATTACTCTGGAGCGGACCAATGAGATGCAATTCCACATCGGGATATTCGGCGCGCAAGTCTGGCCATTTTTCTTTCGCTTCCTGCACCCTGTTTTCTCCAAACACACGCTGCCCTGCGGCAAGCACCGGCAGAATGTCAGGCGCAAAATAGGTTTTGCTCACTGCGACCAGTTTGACGGCGGCAGAGATACGGGATTTTACGTTTTGGTATGCGGTGGTCATCACAACAAAGCTTATGGCTACGCTTGCAGGCAAATTCAAGGACTGGTACGGGTGTGCGCAGACTATTGATGAAGGATATGGGCGTGACTGCTGAACGTTATAACCACCGCGAAACTGAACCCAAATGGCAAAGCTTCTGGACTGAAAACCAATGCTTTGAAGCCAAAGAAGACCCATCGCGGCCCAAATATTATGTTTTGGAAATGTTCCCTTATCCGTCTGGCCGTATTCACATGGGCCATGTGCGCAATTACACAATGGGCGATGTGATCGCGCGTTTCCGTCGTGCTTGTGGTTACAATGTTTTGCACCCTATGGGCTGGGATGCCTTTGGGATGCCTGCCGAGAACGCGGCGATCGAGCGCGGCATCCATCCCAAGGGTTGGACCTACGACAACATTGCCACCATGCGCGGGCAGCTTAAATCAATGGGCCTCGCTATTGACTGGTCGCGTGAGTTTGCCACCTGCGACCCATCTTACTACAAACATGAGCAAGCCATGTTTATTGATTTCATCACGGCAGGTTTGGTCGAACGCCGCGTGTCTTTGGTGAATTGGGATCCGGTTGATCAAACAGTTTTGGCCAACGAGCAAGTGATTGATGGCAAAGGCTGGCGTTCAGGCGCAGTCGTAGAAAAGCGCGAGTTGGCGCAGTGGTTTTTGAAAATCACAGATTATGCTCAAGATTTGTTGGACGCATTAGATGGCTTGGACAAATGGCCAGACAAAGTGCGGCTGATGCAAAAGAATTGGATCGGCCGTTCAGAAGGCATGACCTTCACGTTTGAACTTGAAGACGCCAATGGCAAAAAATTGGACGATGGGTTGACGGTTTATACCACGCGTCACGACACAATTTTTGGCGCAAGCTTCTGCGCTGTTTCCTCTGAGCATCCCCTCTCCAAAAAAATCGCAGCTCATAATCCTGAACTGGAAAACTTCCGCAAAGAAGTTGCGGCCTTGGGCACCAGCGAAGAGAACATTGAACGCGCTGAAAAGAAAGGTTGCGCATTAGGCGTGTTCGCGCGTCATCCATTTTTGAAAGATGTGAAGCTTCCAGTCTACGCGGCGAACTTCGTTTTGATGGGCTATGGTGAAGGCGCATTGTTTGGCTGCCCAGCACATGACCAGCGCGATATTGATTTCGCCAATAAGTATCATCTGCCGGTTTTACCGGTGGTGGCGCCGCGCGGTGTTGATGTTGCGAGTTTTAAATTAACCACTGAGCCTTATCTGGAAAAAGATGGCGAGGATTCAGTGCTGATCAATTCGAATTTCTTAGATGGTTTAACTGTGTCGCAAGCCAAGGAAGAAGTGGCCAAACGTTTTGAGGCCACGGGCATTGGCAAACGCACAGTTAATTTCCGGCTCCGCGATTGGGGTGTCTCACGCCAACGGTATTGGGGCTGCCCCATTCCAGTGGTTCATTGCAAAGATTGTGGCATTGTTCCGGTACCAAAATCGCAGTTGCCTGTTGAGCTTCCAGAAGATGTGAAGTTTGATAAGCCCGGAAATCCCCTCGTCCATCACCCAACCTGGAAACATGTGAACTGCCCAAATTGCAATGAAGCGGCAGAACGAGAGACTGATACGTTTGATACTTTCATTGACTCGTCCTGGTACTACGCCCGCTTTGCGTCCCCCCATGATGCCGAGCCTGTAAACCCCGTTGCTTCGAAATACTGGTTGCCCGTGGATCAATATATTGGCGGCGTAGAGCACGCTATTTTGCATCTGCTCTATTCGCGCTTTTATGCCAGAGCCATGCACAAGACTGGACACTTGGATGCGGACGAACCATTTGCCAGCCTATTTACACAAGGCATGGTGATCCACGAAACATTCAAATCCGCAAGCGGCGAATGGGTGTTGCCAAGTGATGCTGTGCACAAAGATGGCGCGTGGACTCACATTAAAACCGGTGAAGCTTTGAGTGTGGGCGGCGTTGAAAAAATGTCGAAGTCCAAACGCAACGTGGTTGATCCTGATACAATCATTGCGGCCTATGGGGCTGACACGGCCCGCTGGTTCATGTTGTCTGATACGCCACCTGAGCGTGACATTGAATGGACCGAAGCAGGTGCTGAAGGCTCATGGCGCTTCACACAACGCATTTGGCGCATCATTTCTGAGATTGCTGATCTGCCCAACTCTCCAGCTTCGATGGACCAAAGCGCGGTGGTTCTGCGCCGCGTATCGCATCGAACAGCAGTTTCGATCACTGATGATCTCAATAATCTGCGTTTCAACCGTGCCATCTCGCGCATTTATGAGTTATCGAATGCCATCGGTCCGGCTCTGGCGACCGCGAATAAAACCACAGATATGATTGGGGCTTTGCGCGAAGCCGGTGATTTCTTGGTTTTATTGATGGCACCCATGATGCCGCATTTGGCTGAAGAATGCTGGAAACTGCTGGGCCATGGTGAAGCTGTGGTCAACACAGTTTGGCCAAAGGGTCTTGCTGAATTAACCGCGGTTGCGGAAATGACATTGGCTGTGCAAGTGAATGGCAAACGCCGCGATGAAATTTTGGTGCCAAAGGGGGCAGATCGTGACATGATTGAACCCTTAGTTCTAGAGCTTGAGTCCATTAAACGCGCAATTGAGGGCAAGGTTTTGAAAAAAATCATCGTGGTGCCAGACCGCATTGTGAATATCGTGGTAACTGACGAATGACACTGTTTTCACGGTTCATCATCCTATGCATTGCTTTGTCGTTAAGTGGGTGTGCATCGTATCGCCCGCTCTATGGAAACGCGGGCGGCACCGATGTAGCTGCTGCGCTTGCTGGTGTGACCGTGGTCGAACAGCGAACCCGTGCTGGCCAGCTGGTGCGGAATGAGGTTTTAAGTTCTGCGCAAACAGACGGGGAAAGTCTGTTTGAATTGCGCATGGTGCCAACTGAAACATCTGCGGTAGTGTCAAATTTGCCAGGCACAAATACCAGCCGCAAACGTTACGGACTTTCGGTAGCATTTGAGTTGTTGGATTTAAAAAAGGGTGTTGTCGTGACTAAAGGCACAAGTTTTTCCAATGTGCCTTATGACACCGTGCGTGAGCCGATCGCGGACCTTCAAGCTGCAAATAATGCGCAAAGCCGCGCCGCTGGCGAAGTGGGCCAAGATTTGCGGCTTCGGATTGCGGCCTATCTTGCGACCCATAGCGGTTAGAATTTAAAGTGTCGATTCTGCGAAGTGAAGATTTCGAAAATTTTCTCAAACGAAAATCAGCGTCTCTGAACGGGCTACTATTACACGGCAATGATGCAGATGAAATTTCTGTATTGGCCCGTCAGGTGATGCGTCACATTGCTGGTGATGCTGGAATCCAGTCTGCAGTTCTACATGTCGATACCTCAGAGCTTAAGGCTAAACCGAGTTTAATTGAAGACGAATTCAAATCGATGTCACTTCTCGGAGAACGGAGAATTGTTTTTTTCGATGGTGTCGACGATAATTGTTTGAAGTTCGTCGAGAGTGTTTTGGCAGACGAGAAATTAGGCAACTTTGTCCTTCTGCAAGGCGGCAACCTAAGTAAGTCTTCCAAGTTGCGTAGCGCATGTGAGGCTGCCTCTTTATTTGGCAGTTTGGCCGTCTATGAAGAAGATGTCTCTGCTTTGGTTTTGCGCTTGAGCAAATTATTACACGCCGAAGGTTTGAGTTGGAACAAAGAAGCTGAAGCAGTTTTTTTAGAGCGCGTTGGCACTGAGCGCGGCGCTGTCAATCAAGAATTGAAAAAGTTGATTGTCTATTGTCACGGACAAAATGAAATCAGTGAAGCCGATGTAGTTGCCATTTGCGGTGATATGGTAAGTTTTGCTGGTGATGAAGTTATCGATGCTGTTCTGCGCGGAGACATGATCAGTGTCGATGCCATGAGTTCTGGTTTAGATGGTGAGCTTAAAACGGTCTTAATTCTGTTTTTGAACTATTTGGCACGGCTGCAACAATTGCGCAGCGAGCTGGACAATGGTGTTCCATTAGAATCTCTTGTGCGTGGTGCTAAGCCGCCGATTTTTTTCAAACGTCAAACCGCAACAAAATCTCAGCTTCGAGCTTTTGATCTTGAAAGTTTGATGGCGATGCAAGAGACTGTGGCCACAGCTATTTTTCAAACGCGCAAATCTGCTGAGTTGGCCGATGCAATTACCAACCGAACCCTACTTTCTTTGGCCCGCAATGTGGCTGTGAAATTAAGCTGAGCTTCTGGTCAAGCGGCGAACAATTTCGTCGAGCTGGTCAAGATTTTTGTACTGGATATTGACAGCTCCGCCTTGTTCGCCATTGTGCTTTACGGCAACGCCCAGCCCCAATGCCTCGCCCAAACTTTTTTCGAGCGCTTTGGTGTCTGCATCCTTTTCGATTTTTGCAGGTTTGGAAGCTTTGACGTTGCTGCGTGCTAAGTCTTCCGCTTGCCTCACTGTGAGGTTGAGCTTGATAATTTTATTAGCAAGTTCTTCGGGAGATTCAGTGGCAATGAGTGAGCGTGCATGGCCTGCTGTGAGGCTACCATCTTCAATTTGTTTTTGAATGGCTTCAGGCAGGCTCATCAATCGCATGGTGTTAGCAATATGGCTGCGACTTTTGCCAATTGCGTCGGCCAATTGTTGTTGGGTGTATTCATATTGTTCGAGAAGCTGACGGTAGGCCCGCGCTTCTTCCAATGCATTCAAATCACTGCGTTGAATGTTTTCGATTAAGGCAATTTCGAGAGTTTCTTTGTCGTCAAGTTCACGGATCAGTACCGGAACATCATGGATACCGGCACGCTGGCTGGCACGCCAGCGCCGTTCGCCAGCGACAATTTCAAAACTACCGTCGCTGCGAGGCCTGACCACGAGGGGTTGGAGCAAACCTTTATCGCGCAGTGACTTGGCAAGGCTTTCTAAATCTTCTTCGGCAAAATGTTTGCGCGGATTGTTTGGATTTGGATGAAGCAATTCAACTGGCACATGGCGCAAGCTGCGAATATCTTGAACAACGGCCTCTTCGGAAGTGTCATCACCGATGAGAGCGGCGAGCCCTCGTCCGAGGCGGCGTTTTTGTACTTGCGTCATGGAATATGTTCCTAGTATTCTTTTCTTATTTTGTTTCGGGTCCGAATCAATCAGGCGGCGCGAAGGTCTCTTTCGCGCCTGATCACTTCCGAGGCAAGCTTTATGTAGGCTTGGGAGCCAACACAAGTATGATCATAGAGTAATACCGGTTTTCCGTAAGACGGTGCTTCAGATATCCGCACATTTCTCGGTATGACTGTATCATACACTTTCTCGCCCAGCACTTCGCGAACGTCTGCTGCCACCTGTTCAGAAAGACTGTTGCGTTTATCGAACATGGTCAGCACCACACCTTGAATGACCAGTCGTGGATTTAATGTTGTTCTAACGCGTTCAACAGTTTTGAGAAGTTGGCTCAAACCTTCGAGGGCAAAAAATTCACATTGCAGCGGCACCAGAATCGCGTCGGCTGCTGTGAGTGAATTGATCGTCAGTAAATTTAAAGATGGCGGGCAGTCGATTAGAATATAGCTATAACTGCGTGTTGCAACCATCTGCGCAATGGCATCGGTCAGCCTATGGGTTTTGCGGTCTAAATCAGACAGTTCAATTTCGGCACCCAAAAGATCAATTGTTGCTGGTGCGCAGTCCAAACGTGGGATGGCTGATTCGACGATGATGTCAGCGAGCGAGGCTTCGCCAATCAACATATGATAAGATGATTTTTGGTTTGCCTTGCGCGTGATGCCAAGACCCGTGCTAGCATTGCCTTGCGGGTCTAAATCGATCACCAAAACAGTTTCGCCAACGGCAGCAAGCGCTGTGCCTAAGTTAATAGCGGTCGTCGTTTTACCAACACCGCCTTTTTGATTGGCAACGGCTAGAATTCGAGGAGCGGGGGCATCAGGACTATACACGGGCCATTTCCTTGATTTCAAGTATGACTGATTGAGTATCAGTAACACTGGAATGTTTGAGCGATGTCAGTGACCAGTCTTTAGCAGATTCCATCAATTCCGTATCAACATCTTGGCCCTTGTGGAAAAGAGCTGTGGCCCCCGTTTTCATAAAGGGTTGGGCAAGGCTCAGCAGCAAAGGCAAGGGTGCAAAGGCTCTTGCTGTCACCAATTGGACTGTGGGCATATTTTTAGGGGGCAAATTTGGCTCAAGGCGCTCGCGGTGAACCACGCCCACACATTTCATCTGCCGTAAGGCCTCGCTCAGAAAAGCAGCTTTTTTGGCGTTGGCTTCATACATATGAACTGTTGCTGGCTGGCTTGCGGCCAAAACCAAGGCCGGAAAGCCTGCGCCTGAACCCAAATCAGCAAGTGCCACAATGCCTGCGGGCATCAGCGGTATCAGTTGCAGGCTATCAACAACATGCCGCGTCCAAACATCTGGAATAGTGGATGGCGCAATGAGATTGATATGTTTCTGCCAGTTCAGCAAAAGCTGAACTAAAATTGTGAGGCGGTCCAAGGATTCACGTGAAACATTGAACTGCGCAAGGGACTCCAAGCTTGGCGTTTGCATCAGGCAGCCTGACGTGATTTCGGTTTGCGAATGGAACCGAGCAAACAGGCAAGGCCTGCAGGTGTCATACCGTCAATGCGTTGGGCCTGCCCCAAAGTTTCTGGCTTCACGCGGTTGAGCTTTTGGCGGAGTTCCATCGAAAGACTGGGAATGGCGAAGTAGTCAATGTCGGTTGGAATGGCAAAAGACTCTTCGCGGCGCAAAGTTTCAATCTCAACATTTTGTCGGTCCATATAGCCAGAATAAAGTGCGTCTGCTTCTAGAGCTTCTTGGGCAAATGCGGGTAAGGCACCAATCTCTGGCCAAATGCTTGCAACTTGCGCCAAGCCAATATCAGGCATGGCAATAAGGCTGAGAGCACTGCGGGTCTTGCCGTCTTGATTAACCTTTAAACCCAGTTTTGCAGCAGCCGAAGATGTGAGTGTCAATTCATTGGCAAGTTTTCGCGCACGTTCTAGCTCAGCCAATTTGTCCTTGAACTTGGATTCACGTGAAACACCAACCAAACCTAGCTCAATGCCGCGCGGTGTTAATCGTTGATCCGCATTATCGGCCCGTAGCGCCAAGCGATATTCAGCACGAGACGTAAACATTCGGTAGGGCTCGGCCACACCGCGCATCACCAGATCATCTACCATCACGCCCAAATAACCATCGGCACGATCAAATGTGACGGTCGTCATACCCGCAGCTTTGCGAGCAGCATTAAGTCCGGCAATCAGGCCTTGGGCAGCCGCTTCTTCATATCCAGTCGTGCCATTGATTTGTCCTGCCAAGTATAGCCCGGGCAAACGCTTTACTTCTAAGCTATGAGACAGTTCACGCGGGTCTACATAGTCATATTCAATGGCATAACCAGGACGAATAATGCGAACCTGTTCGAGCCCTGGCATAGAATGGATAAAGGCTTCCTGCACATCTTCGGGTAATGATGTGGAAATGCCATTGGGATAAACTGTATCATCATCCAACCCTTCAGGCTCCAGAAACACTTGATGGGCGGATTTATCTTTGAAGCGATGAATCTTGTCTTCAATTGAAGGACAATAGCGCGGCCCCGTTCCAGTAATCTGGCCAGAATAAAGTGGCGAACGCGAAATGTTATCAGCGATGATTTGGTGAGTTTGCGCTGTTGTGCTGGTGATAAAGCACGAAATTTGTGGCGTGGTAATTTTGGAGGTCATGAAGGAAAATGGCACGGGCGGCTCGTCACCCTTTTGCTCTTCCAAAATTTTCCAGTTAATTGTCTTGCCATCGAGCCGTGCTGGTGTACCTGTCTTAAGGCGACCAAGCACTACTCCGGCACTCCGCATTTGCTCCGAAAGCCCGCGCGCTGGAGGTTCACCCACACGCCCTGCGGAAATTTGCTTTTCGCCAATGTGAATCAATCCGTTCAAAAATGTACCAGTGGTCAGCACCACGGCAGCGGCCCGAAGCTCGCGACCTTCTTCTGTCCGAACGCCCACCACCCGTTCATTCTCGATAATCAAGGCGAAGGCTGCACCTTCAATGATTTCTAAATTGTCTTGCTCGGCTAAAACCCGCTGCATAGCATTACGATAAAGTTTGCGGTCAGCTTGCGCGCGCGGGCCCCTAACCGCTGGGCCTTTTGATCTGTTGAGGAGCCGAAACTGAATCCCAGCCTCGTCGCCCACGCGCCCCATCAAACCATCTAGCGCATCAATCTCGCGCACCAAGTGGCCTTTGCCCAATCCACCAATCGCGGGGTTACAAGACATCTCACCGATGGTTGAATGTTTGTGGGTGAGAAGCGCAGTTGTAGCGCCAACCCGCGCCGAGGCCGAAGCTGCTTCGCAGCCCGCATGCCCACCACCCACAACAATCACATCAAACACAATTTTAATCTTTCGTTAACACCTGAGCCATTTAGTCCGTCTACGGACGAAGGTCAAAGCCGGATTCGTTTCACGTGAAACATTACTTGCCAATACAGAATTCAGAAAAAATCTTTCCGAGCAAATCTTCAACATCAATCCGACCTGTTATAGTAGAAACTGCGCGCGTTGCTTTGCGTAAATCTTCTGCAACCAATTCCAGCGGTCGGCTTTCATACTCAAGTGAATCATTAAGCAGCCGAATCGTTTCCTTAATTGCCGCCACATGACGATCTCGCACCACAATAGCACTGTCTGCCACTGAAGACCGCACCTGAATCAGATTCTTCAAAACTTCGGTTAACTGATTCAATCCATGGCCCGTCTTCACTGAAACCGATATCGCCTCATCGTTTCGTATCCGACTCGAATTTAAATCGCACTTGTTCCAGACAACCACATCAGGCCTGCGGTCTGGCCCTACCTCAGCAACCACATCCGGCGCGGTGACCCATACCAATAAGTCTGCATCCCGCACTTCAATTTTAGCACGATCAATCCCAACAGCTTCGACGGCATCAGATGTAGTGGCACGAATCCCCGCTGTGTCACTCACAACAACTTGCGCACCATAAAAATCAATAACCCGCTCCACCACATCACGCGTCGTTCCGGCAATCGGAGAGACGATGGCCGCCTCACGCCCAACCAACCAATTCATCAACGAGGATTTTCCAGCATTGGGCGGACCCGCAATAACTAACTTCAATCCATCGCGCACAGCACCCGCTTTGCTCGAAAGCTCAACAGCCCGCATGAGTTCATCACGTAAACTTTTCACATTTGGTCGCACATGATTCCACGCGTCTTGAACAACATCATCTTCGTCAACAAAATCAATTGCAGCTTCCAACATCGCCAAAGCAGCTGTCAGTTGCCCACGCCAACTTTCATAAACTGCGCTGGCTTCGCCGGTAAATTGGCGCATGGCCAAGCGCCTTTGCGATTCTGTCTGCGAGCTTAAAAGATCCGCAAGCCCTTCAACTTCCACTAAGTCCAAACGACCATTTTCAAAGGCGCGTCGCGTGAAGGCTCCTGCTTCTGCAGGAACCACATTTTCAAATTTCGAAAATTCGGCAAATAGTTTGGTGATCACCGCTGGACTACCATGCACATGAAATTCCGCCATGTCCTCGCCAGTCACAGTATGAGGGCCAGGAAACCAAATGACCAAAGCCTGATCAATCGGACCATCCGCAGATTTCAAGTTGCGTAAAGTTGCAAAGCGTGGTTCGGGCAAAGCACCACAAAGCTTTGAGAGCACCTCAGATGCTTGTGCGCCCGAAACCCGTATGACGGCAATACCGGCCCTACCTTGCCCACTCGACACGGCATAAATGGTCGATTGCTCAATCATTTCGGATTCGAATCGATACCATTTCGGCACCCTTAGAATTTAGGCATTCATTGAATCGAAGAAGTCGCTGTTGCCCTTGGTCTGGCGCATTTTATCAACAAGGAATTCGATGGCGTCCACAGTACCCATCGGGTTGAGAATCCGGCGCAGCACATACGTCTTCTTCAAAACATCCGCCTTAACCAGCAATTCTTCTTTTCGCGTGCCAGAACGCAGAATATCAATCGATGGGAATACCCGCTTATCCGCAACTTTGCGGTCCAAGATAATTTCCGAGTTACCCGTACCTTTGAACTCTTCAAAAATAACTTCGTCCATGCGGCTGCCGGTATCAATCAAAGCAGTGGCAATAATTGTCAGCGACCCGCCGTGTTCAATGTTGCGTGCAGCACCAAAAAACCGCTTCGGACGTTGCAGGGCATTGGCGTCAACACCACCTGTCAAAACTTTGCCGGATGACGGAACAACCGTATTATAGGCGCGACCCAAACGTGTAATTGAATCGAGTAAGATCACGACGTCACGGCCATGCTCAACAAGACGCTTGGCTTTTTCAATCACCATTTCTGCGACTGCCACGTGGCGCGTTGCTGGTTCGTCGAATGTTGAACTGATCACTTCGCCTTTTACCGAGCGCTGCATATCAGTCACTTCTTCGGGGCGTTCGTCGATCAACAAAACAATCAAATAACATTCGGGATGATTTGTGGTGATCGAATGCGCAATATTTTGTAAGAGGACGGTTTTACCTGTCCGTGGTGGAGCCACGATCAGCCCACGCTGGCCTTTACCGATAGGGGCCACGATATCAATTATCCGTGCTGAATAATCTTTGCGCGTTGGATCGGCAATTTCCATTTCCAAACGCTGATCAGGATAAAGCGGAGTTAAATTATCAAAATTGACTTTATGCTTGGCTTTTTCCGGGTCTTCAAAATTCACCGTGTTCGGTTTCACCAAAGCAAAATAACGCTCGCCGTCCTTGGGGCCCTTAACCGGGCCTTCAACCGTATCACCGGTGCGCAGTGTATATTTCCGAATATGACCAGTGCTTACATAAATATCGTTGGGCCCAGCTAGATAATTAGCATCCGCAGATCGCAAGAAGCCAAAGCCATCTTGCATCACTTCAATCACGCCCTCGCCGATAATTTCCACATTTCGCGCCGCTAAATTTTTGAGAATGGCAAACATCAATTCTTGTTTGCGCAGCGCACTGGCAGTCTCAACTTCCAGCTCTTCCGCAAGACTCAAAAGCTCAGCCGGAGACTTACGTTTAAGTTCAGAAAGCTTGATCTCTTTGAGATCGACAAGGTCGGTCATAGTGTTCTACTTTTTATGAAAAAAGATCGGGCAGGACGCGCAATCTCAGGCGGCCATAGTAAGGCCAGATGGAGCCTCATAACACCGAAATATCAATCTGCAAAGCAAATTAAGCGAAGGGTTTGATCACCACAAAAATCACAATCCATATGAGCAACACTGTAGGCACTTCATTCAAAATCCGAAAATAACGCTCCGAACGACCCCGCCAACCACGCGCAAATTTCACACAATAGCTTTCCAACATACCATGATAGAAAATTAATAAAACCACCGCGAACAGCTTCGCCCATAACCAAACATCAAACCAACTAAACCCCGATGCAGTCACCAAATAGCCACCCGCCAGCAAAGCCACAACACACGCAGGTCGCATGATTGCTTTAAGCAACCGCCGCTCCATAACTTTAAATTGCTCGTCCGTCTCCGATCCAATTTTCTGGCCAGCGTGATAAACGTAAAGCCGCGGCAGATAAAACAACCCTGCCATCCACGCCATCACCGCCACAATATGAAGCGCCTTGATCCACAGCACCATTAGACCCGACCCGCATCATAATCGCGCACATGTTGGACCAGCTTTCCGACCATAGCTGGATCAACCTGCGGTGTGATCCCGTGACCCAAATTGAAAATGTGTCTGGCCATAAGAACACCGTTCAAAACTTGCGAAACAGCCAACTTCAAATCCTCATCAGTTCCCAACAAAGCATGCGGCGCCAAATTTCCTTGAACTGCAACATGGGCAGGCAAGGTCGCAAGAACATCACTTAACCGGCAATCCTCTTCCACTCCAATTGCCGAGGCATCACAGGAAGCAGCGACCAGCCCATGACTTCCGCCAACACCACGTGCGAACACAATAATCGGAAATCCCGGATACACAGCGCGTACGCCATCGACGATTCGTTTAACTGGCTCCACAACCAAACGAACCAACTCAGATTTGGGCAAATCTCCAGCCCAACTGTCAAATATTTGCACCGTTTCAGCGCCAGCTTTTATCTGTCCCAACAGATAAAAAATAGAAGCTTCAACAACCTTATCAATTAAAGTCCCATACCACGCGGGCGACTCCACAGCCACTTTCATAGCCCTTTGACGATCAGAACTTCCGCCCTCAATCATATAACTAACGACCGTCCAAGGCGCACCGCAAAACCCAATTAAAGTTTTATCCTTCGCAAGATCAGCCTTAACCAGCCCTACTGTCTGCCAAACTTTATCAAATTCAACAAAAGAACCTGTTGATCTCAACTTCTCAACATCAGCTGCATTCGCAACTGTTTCTAAAACTGGTCCTTCACCCTCTTTAAAATCAAGCCTCAACCCCATCGCTTGAGGCACGACTAAAATATCTGAGAATAAAATCGCTGCATCAAAGTCAAAGCGCTTCAAAGGCTGAAGAGTAACTTCTGCAGCCAATTCAGGATTATAACAAAGCTTCAAAAAACTTCCGGCTTTTTCTCTCACAGCCCTATACTCGGGGAGATAACGACCAGCCTGTCTCATGACCCATATAGGTCGTCTTGCAGGTGGCCTATTGTTCAGGACATCGAGAAGAGGTTTCACTATCAGTACACCTTAAATAAAATAGAATTATATATAGATTGTAGATTCTGTTGGCCCGTGGATGACGGTTAAAACTAAAACTTGTTAGGACTAAGCTGAAGAACCTGTGCAAACAATTTCATAAAACAAATATTCCGCGACAAATAAAAACAAAAACAATAGCTTAAATTTAAAACGCAATTTATCCAAATATTAACAAGAAATCCAAACAGTAACTAAAAGCTGGTCCAATTGTTAATAAACCCTTAAGTTGTTAGCTAACAGTTTTCAATATCCCCAAGTTTCCAAAACTTATCAACAATTCATCACAAGTCATGACACAGCCTATGCTCGTCCTCGCATCCACCAGCAAAATACGTCACACAATTTTAGAAAACGCTGGGTTAACTCACCATGTGCGTGCACCAACGCTGGACGAATTAGCAGTCAAGCGCGCAAACAAAAACAGCGACGCAAAATCTTTAGCTATCACACTCGCAACCCTCAAAGCATTCTCAATTCCACATCAAAGCGATTATATTCTCGGGGCCGATCAGATATTGGAATGTAACGGTGAACTTTACGATAAACCAAATTCTCTGGCAGAAGCCGCACAACACCTATCAACTTTACAAGGGAAAACGCACTACTTGCACTCAGCATTGGCTATAAGCCAAAACGGAAAAAAAATCTGGGAAACAGTCGAAACCGCATCACTTACCATGCGCCCACTGAACGCAGCTTCTATAAAATCTTATGTGACCCAAACCGATAATCGCATTTTACACTGTGTCGGCGCCTATCAATTAGAAGGACGCGGGGTACAACTTTTTCAAGAAATAAAAGGCGATTATTTCACAATACTGGGATTACCGCTGCTGTCCCTACTAGAAATATCCCGTCACCTTGGGCTATTAGAACCATGATTAAAGCGTGCGTTATAGGCTGGCCGATTGCGCATTCAAGATCGCCACTCATTCATAATTATTGGCTGAAGTCCTTCGGAATTGCAGGCCACTATGAACGCGTAGGCGTTGAGCCAACGCACCTTGACCAATTTTTACGAAATTTACCTAAGAGTGAATATGTCGGCTGCAACGTAACACTTCCACATAAAGAATTGGCCATACTAGCCATCGATCACATTGACGAAAGTGTAAAATCAATTGGCGCACTTAATACGGTCTATGTCAGAAATGGCCAAACCTACGCCACATCCACAGATGGCGACGGATTCCTACAAAATCTCCTAGCAAACCATCCCAATTTTGATCCATGTGCCAAAACTATTGTATTACTCGGCGCTGGTGGCTCTGCCAAAGCCATTATTGAGCGCTTGCTTCGCGCAGCTGTAGCCGAAATAATCGTTGTAAACCGAAGTGCGCAGCGTGCCCAACAGATAAAGCTCCAATTCGGTGACAAAATAACAATTTCGGATCCGAATCAATTAGCAACTGTGTTGAAGTCGGCTGATCTCCTTGTGAATACAACATCTCAAGGGATGATCGGTCAGCCTCCTCTTGAGATCGATCTTTCAGCCCTACCGGCCACAGCGATTGTTGCCGATATCGTTTATATACCACTCAAAACCCCATTAATTATCCAAGCTGAAAACCGTGGGCTTCGAACTGTCACTGGTTTGGGCATGCTTTTGCACCAGGCGGTAATTGGTTTTGAAAAATGGTTTGGCGCCAAGCCTTTGGTAACGAGCCAGCTTTATGACCTTGTCGCGACGGACATTGAGAAGGACTACCAATCATGATTATTGGTCTGACTGGATCAATCGCGATGGGCAAATCTGAGGTAGCCAAAATTTTCAAATCGCTAGGCATTCCCGTTTTTGACGCTGATGCCACCGTGCATGAAATTTACGAAGATGGAACTGCTGCGAAAGCCTTGGCCACGCTCTGCCCGGAGGCAATATCTGGCACCAAAGTTGATAGAAAAATCTTGTCGGGTCTCATTGCCCAAAATCCCAATCTCCTAAAATCAGTGACGGACATCATTCATCCATTGGTCCACCGTGCCGAGCAAGAATTTCGGTTGAAATACAAAGACCAAATTGCAGTCATAGATTCTCCTTTAATTCTGGAGACTGGAAAGATGCGTGATATGGATGTTTTAATTGTAGTTTCCGCATCAGCAGAAAATCAAATGGCGCGTGCTTTGACGCGCCAAGGAATGACAATCGAAAAATTTGAATTCATTAAATCCCGCCAAATGCCGGATGATGAAAAGCGCGGCTGGGCACATTACATCATCGAAAACGACGGCACGCTAGAAGATTTAGCAATCCAAACAACTGCAATCATTGAAAACATCCGCGAACGAGAAAATCTTCATGCGTGAAATTATTCTAGATACCGAAACGACGGGCCTCTCGCCTTTGACAGGAGACAGACTGGTGGAAATCGGTTGTGTTGAACTGATCAATCATTTGCCTTCGGGCAAAACTTATCATGTTTATATCAACCCAGAACGCGATATGCCCAAAGAGGCCGAAGCGGTTCACGGACTCAGTGCACAATTTCTAAAAGATAAGCCACTGTTCAAAACCGTTGCTGAAGACTTTCTCGCTTTTATTCAAGATGCGCCATTGATTATTCACAACGCCAACTTCGATATGGGTTTTCTGAATTTTGAACTTGGAAAAATTGGCAAACCAGCAATCCCTAACGCGCAAGTAATTGACACATTGATGCTAGCGCGAAAGGCACACCCCATGGGGCCAAACAGCCTCGATGCATTATGTCGACGATACGGAGTGGATAATTCAAAACGCACCAAGCACGGTGCATTACTAGATGCGGAACTTTTGGCTGAAGTCTACTTAGAACTCATCGGCGGACGTCAAACGGCTCTGATTTTGAAAACAGAAATTACAGCGCGTAAAATTGAAATTCAAACACAAAGACCGCCACAGCGCAGCCGCACCTCCCCATTGCCAACACGGCTCAGTGAAGTTGAAAATGAACTTCACCAAGCCAAAGTTAAAGTTTTGGGCCCAGATAGTTTCTGGAATTAAGCTTGCGCCACGGCTTGCTGTTGCATGCGTTTTTGATACATGGCGGCAAAATCAATGGGATCAAGCATAAGAGGCGGAAAGCCGCCATTGCGCGTGGCATCGGCTAAAATCTGCCGTGCAAACGGAAACAACATTCGCGGGCATTCAATCAGAACGGCAGGGTGCAGTAAATTCGCGGGGAAATTTTCCAAGCGGAACATGCCTGCGTAGAGCAGATCAGCAGCAAAAATAACTTTGCCGTCCGAAGTTGCTTTGGCATCTAAATGAAGCTCAACTTCAAAATCAGCAGGCCCCAAATTCCGCGCATTCACATTCACCGAAATATTGATGTCAGGTTGCTTCTGTTGAGGCGCAAGTGACAATGGTGCGTTTGGATTTTCAAAACTAAAATCTTTGAGATATTGGCCTAAAATTTTAAGCGATGGTTGTTGACCGGGTTGTGGTTCAGGGGCCGATAAATTTGCAGCTGGAGCTGGGGCTGCACGAACCACAGCAGGCTTTGCTTGGGCAACAGGCACTGGTTTGCGCACAGAGCCGTTGCTCGGTTTAGCCGCTACTTTTTTAGGTGCAGGTTTAATTGTTTTAGCCATGGTTGCCTCGTCATCTTGTGCTTTCCTGATGAAAGCATTTCACTGTGACTTCGCTAACATGTTGCCAGTTGAGCCGCAAGTGAGCAGCGACATCATAAGAGCTTGGGCTAGCGCCATTTCATCCCTATATTGCGGCAGAACACATGACGAAGGAATTGAAGTCTTGAATATTGATCCCGTCTTAGTCGTCTTGACAGCTGCCGCAGTCGTCATTTTATGGCGTCTGAAATCAGTATTGGGTCAGCGTACAGGCCTTGAGCGACCTCCTTACAACTCTGAAACACCGCCAAAACAATCAGCCCAAATAATTGATTTAAAAGCCACGCGAATTCCTGATGAACCAATCTGGAAAGGCTTTGCCGAGCCAGACTCACATCTGGCGCAAGGACTAGAGCAAATAGCAGCGGTTGAAAAAGATTTTAACCCCGCACACTTTATTGTCGGTGCCAAAGCGGCTTATGAGCAAATTCACACAAGTTTTGCGAAGGGCGACAAGCCAAGTCTGAAACCACTTTTATCCAAGACAGTTTTGGAAAATTTCAGCGCAGCCATTGATGAATTAAAATCCAGACAAGAAACTAAAATATTTCAATTTGTGGGCCTAACCAGCACGAAACTAATGGGCGCTTCAGTTGTCGGAAAACTGGCGCATGTCGAAGTCTTGTTCAACAGTGAGATGATCATGGCTACACTGGATAAATCAGGCGCAACGCTCACTGGTGACGCCAAGGCCATCACCGAGATGACTGAAACATGGACCTTTGAAAAAGATGTCACATCCAAGGATCCAAATTGGAAACTGTCTGCCACCACCGATGCAGCCGAATGAGGCACTTGAGTTTTGTTGCGTTAGTTGTCATCAGCATGACGAAAATTTTGGACGCAAAAGACATGTTTGAAAACGTCGATATTACCCAACAACCGGGCTGGACGATTGATGATCATGATAAAGCCTTGCAAACTTTTCAACGCTCATGCCAAGAAATTTTAACTACCGCCCATGGTTTTAAAAGAGCCGCAAGTTACGGCGGCAAGCTTGAAGATTGGCAGGCACTCTGCAAAGACGCATTGAATGCAACAAATGCGAAAGTATTTTTTGAAACCCAATTTCAAGCTTACAAAATCCAAGATCCGGTAAAACCTGAGGGACTATATACCGGTTATTATGAGCCGGAGGCAGAAGGCAGTTTAGTAAAGTCACCAGAGTACCAAGTTCCTGTTTACCGCAAACCTGCTGATCTGGTGGCTCTTGATGAAGCGGGCCAAAAAGAAACCGGCTTGGCATATGGACGAAATTTAAACGGCCATGCGATTGCCTATGCGACGCGAAAGGAAATCGAGCAGGGAGCACTAGAAGGTCGCGGGCTTGAAATCGTTTGGCTGAAAAGTTGGGTCGATGCGTTCTTTATTCACATTCAAGGTTCAGGCCGCGTCAAATTGCCAGACGGTAAATTCATCCGACTGGCCTATGCCGCGAAAACCGGCCAACCCTATTCAGGCATTGGCCATGTGCTTTTAGAAAAAGGCATTGGCACTAAACAAACCATGTCGATGGAATTTTTGCGGAGCTGGATGCAAGATAACTCAACTGAAGCACGCGAGCTGATGTGGAACAATAAATCCTATATCTTCTTTCGCGCGATTGATGTGCCTTTCGATGATCTAGGAGCTTTGGGCGCACAACAGGTTAATCTAACACCGCTCCGCAGCCTGGCTGTCGATCGGTCGATCTGGATGTTTGGAACACCGATCTGGATCGACACCACAACACCGCCCGAAGCAGGCGCAAAACCCTTTCAACATTTAATGATAGCCCAAGATACAGGCACGGCCATCAAAGGCCAAGTGCGCGGCGATGTCTATTGGGGTTGGGGCAGGGACGCCGCCTTCAACGCTGGCTATATGAAAAGCGCAGGGGGCATGGTGGTGTTGCTGCCAAAGTTAGTTGCGGCACGTCTGAAATTATGAGCCGCAAAAATTTCGAAGTGCCTGATCATGGTTTGTGGGATGAGGTGAAACGCGCCATTCAACCGCTTTCCATCCGTAAGCAATTAAAGGCATCAGCAAAGATAAAAGGCATCATTTTGCAACCGCAAAAGGTGGCACAAACTGTTGAACCAATTCTGAGCCGCAAAGCACTTCGCAATGAGCCACCAGCTATTTCAAGTTTTGATCGCCGCACCACTCAAAAGCTAGGGCGTGGCAATGCCGAACCTGAAGCTCGTATTGATTTGCATGGCGAAAATTTAGAATCGGCCCGAATGCAGCTCTTAAACTTTGTCAGTATTCAGCGCCACCGCGGTGTGCGGTTGGTTTTGGTCATAACCGGCAAGGGGGCATCGCCCTATGCGCGCCACACGTTGCATGGTCACAGCCATTTCCACACACCCGAGCGCGAAGGCAAACTGCGTCGCGAAGTGCCCCTCATGTTTCACGAAGCTATTTTCCGCGCACATATTGTGGGCTTCCAGCCAGCCCACCCGAAACATGGCGGGGGCGGCGCATTTTATGTAAAACTGAGAAAGCGCGAGGGCGAACAGCAGTGACCCCCTTTGGTGCCAAACTGCGTGAACTGCGTTCCAGTCGTGGGCTAACACTGGCCAGCATGGCCAAAGCCATAAATGTGTCGAGCGCCTACCTTTCGGCATTGGAACATGGCAAACGCGGTCAACCCAGCTGGCATCTGGTGCAAAGCATCATTGCCCACTTGAACATAATCTGGGACGAGGCCGAAGAACTGGTCAAACTCGCAAGAATCTCGCACCCGAAAATCACAATCGATACTGCAGGCCTAGACCCGGAAGCCACTGAATTGGCCAACCGCCTTTCAAAAAGCATCGCTAAAATGGATAAGGCGACGGTGAAAGATTTGTTAAGCCGGCTGAAAAACAAAAACTACACCACATAAAGATATCTTTATATGGATATTGCACGAGTGCCTCGCACATGCTATCGCCAGCCCAACTTTATATTTTCAGGAGAACACCCATGTCCGAATTCAGAGATTATTTCGTCGCCGATATCAAGCTTGCCGATTGGGGCCGCAAAGAATTGGATATGGCAGAAATCGAAATGCCAGGTCTCATGTCCACCCGTGCCGAATATGCAAGCGCCCAACCATTGAAGGGTGCGCGCATTTCAGGCTCTTTGCATATGACCATTCAAACCGCTGTGCTGATCGAAACCTTGAAAGCTCTGGGCGCTGATATTCGCTGGGCATCATGCAATATCTATTCGACACAAGATCACGCCGCTGCCGCTATTGCTGCTGCTGGTATTCCAGTTTTTGCATTCAAGGGCGAAAACCTAAAAGAATATTGGGCTTTCACAGCCAAGATTTTCGAATGGGATAATGACCAAACCACCAACATGATTTTGGACGATGGTGGCGACGCAACACTTTATATTTTGCTCGGCGCCCGCGCTGAAAAAAATCCATCGCTGATTGCTCATCCAAAGAGCGAAGAAGAAGAATGCCTTTATGCCGAAATCGCCAAACGCATCAAAAATCAACCGGGTTGGTTTGATAAGGTGAAAGCATCCATCATCGGTGTATCTGAAGAAACCACAACAGGTGTTCATCGCTTGTATGAAATGCAGAAGAAAGGCGAATTACCATTCCCTGCAATTAACGTGAATGATTCAGTTACCAAATCGAAGTTCGACAACAAATATGGTTGCCGTGAATCTTTAGTAGATGCCATCCGCCGCGGCACTGATGTGATGATGGCTGGCAAAGTGGCTGTGGTTCTAGGTTATGGCGATGTGGGCAAAGGTTCTGCCTTATCACTTCGTGGTTCAGGTGCGCGTGTAATTGTGACTGAAGTCGACCCAATCTGTGCATTGCAAGCAGCCATGGATGGCTATTCGGTGCAAATCTTGCAGGACGTTGTGGCGACTGCCGACATCTTTGTAACAGCAACCGGCAATAAAGACGTGATCACCATTGATGACATGAAGCAAATGAAAGACATGGCCATTGTCTGCAACATCGGTCACTTTGACAATGAAATCCAAGTTGCTGAATTGAAGAACTTCAAGTGGACTAACATTAAGCCACAAGTTGATATTGTGAACTTCCCGAAGGGTAATCGCATGATCCTCTTGTCGGAAGGCCGTCTCGTCAACTTGGGCAACGCTACTGGCCACCCGAGCTTTGTGATGTCGGCATCCTTCACCAACCAAACACTCGCACAAATTGAACTCTTCACCAATGCCAAGACTGGCAAATACAAGAATGAAGTTTATGTGTTGCCAAAGCACTTGGACGAAAAAGTTGCCACATTGCACCTCGAAAAACTGGGCGTGAAGTTGACAACCCTGAGCAATGAACAGGCAGCTTATATTGGCGTTGATCAAAAAGGCCCATTCAAGCCTGAATATTATCGCTACTAAGGTTAAACTCGCTCATTCCCGAAGCAGTTAATTTGAGGCTATATCGATTTGATTGCTCCGAAGTGATTCGGAGCAATCAGCGACGATGGGCAGGACTTAGATTTGCGACGTACGAGCACTCAATTTCAAAAGGCTGTGGCGATCATTGCATATTCGGCAATGTCCTCGACATCTCTTCATGCAGCTTCAACAGCCAGCTTTGAAGCCACAGGCCTTGCAAGCTCCGTGGGATTGCTTTTTGCCGGTACAGCGCTCGCAGCGGCCATCCACCGCATACGAAAACTACAACGTTCCGAACAAGACGCGCGGCGCAGATTAGCTGAAATTGAAAATCAGTTGAATGATGCCGAAGCCGCAATCAAATCAGAAGCTCAAGTATTATTCACCTGGCGCGGTCGCCACGAAGTGCCAGATCGTATGGCCGGCGGTATGCAAGGTGTTGTAAAAATGCCGAGCAGCCTTTCAGAGGCGATCATTTTTGAAAATTGGCTTGATATGGATTCGGCGACCTTGCTTCGTGAAGGATTACAATTTTTGCGCCATGAGGGTCGACCTTTCAATTTTAGCGTTAAAAATTTGCAAGGTGAATTGCTCGAGGCCGATGGCAGAGCAGCAGGCGGGCTTGCGACTTTGCGCTTTAGGCCCCTTGCAGGAGATCGTCGTCAGGCCAGCGAAACCCTTTTTGATGCACATAAACTTGCCAAACAAGTCGAACGCCTGAGTGCCGTTTTAGACTCCGCACCATTTCCCATTTGGATAAAAGCTAAAGATGGTAATTTAAGCTGGACCAATGACGCCTATGTAAAATCTACCGAACAACACGACATTGAGGCAGTTTTAAAAAATAATGTAAGCCTTGTGCGGCCAGAAAACATTGATGCGAGTAAAGCAGTTACAGGCACTACGATGGTGGGCCGCGCACACGCCATTCAAGCTGGTGCCATTCATGCCTTTAACATTCACGAAATTGAATTAAACATTGGCCGAGCTGGATTTGCCATTGATGTAACACCCCTTGAGGCTGCCGAGAAGGAACTAGACCGCCACATCAAGGCCCATGCCTCCACGCTTGATAAGCTCAACACGGCCATTGCCATTTTTGGTCCCGACCAGCGCCTAAGATTTTTCAATCAAGCCTATGCAGCCCTCTGGAGCTTTGATGAAGATTGGCTCAACAGCCAACCAAGCGACGGTCAAATCTTGGACCGCTTGCGCTCTGAGCGCAAATTGCCAGAGGAAGCGAATTACCGGGAATGGCGATCAAAACAATTAGCGGCCTACACAAATCTCGAAATGCGCGAAACCTATTGGTATTTGCCAGATGGTCGTTCGTTGCGCGTCATCTGTGAGCAACATCCATTTGGCGGTGTGACCTATCTTTATGAAAATCTCACCAAAGAATACCAGCTCGAAAGTCGTTATAACGAACTTTTCGAAGTTCAGCGTGAGACCTTAGATAATCTGGCTGAAGCTGTTGCCTTGTCGGGCTCTGACGGTCGTTTGAAACTCTTCAATCCGGCCTTCTCGCGCTTCTGGTCATTGGATGCCGCGTTCTTAAATCAAAAACCGCATGTGGAACAGTTAGCGCAGCTTGCAAGCTTGAGTGTCGATTCCAGAGCGGGCTGGCAAGATATTAAATTCGGCGTAACTGGAATTGAAGCAGACCGCAAAGCCCATGAAGGCCAGATGGATCAAGATGGTCGCATCTTGCGCTATCGTGCTGTGCCATTGCCCGATGGCAACGCATTGCTCACTTTCACAGATGTGTCAGACGCCGTAAGAGCTGAGCAAGCATTGCGCGACCGCACTGAAGCGTTGGAAGCTGCGGATCGTTTGAAGAACAGCATTTTAGCCAACGTGTCTTATGAAGTCCGAACGCCACTCACAACGATTGTCGGTTTTGCTGAAACGCTCGAATATGGCATCGCCGGTCCCCTAACAGAAAAGCAACGTGAATATGTAGCTGACATCCGTAAATCGTCGGAAGATTTAAAATCAATCATTGACGCCATTATTGATTTATCGGCAATTGATGCTGGCCAAATGGAACTCAGAACCAGCCAGCTTGAAGTGGCTGATCTGTTGACCGCTACAGCCGAAAAATTTGCAGACACCTTGAAGAAGCGCAAGCTCAGTATCAACATTGATATAGCGGCCGATGTTTCAACAATTGTAGCTGACGAAAATCGGATGATGCAAATTTTAGCGCAGCTTTTGTCCAATGCCGCGGGCTTCTCGTCGCCCGGTGGCACAATCAACATGGGTGCGAGAAAGCAGGGCGACAATTTGCAAATCTGGGTAGCGGATAAAGGCCAGGGAATTGAGCCAGAATATCAGGAAAAGGTATTCGAGCGCTTTCAAGCTAAACCACGCCCCGGCAGTCATCGCGGTGCCGGCTTGGGACTGGCCTTGGTCAAAAGCTTCACTGAACTTCATGGTGGAAAAGTATCCTTGGTCTCGAAAGTCAACCAAGGCACAACAGTCATTTGCACACTGCCAATAAACGGTGTTCGCAAAAAAGAGCGGGTTGCACCATTAACCAGCAATCGAACCATTGCGGCATGACCTATATGTTTGAACGCAGTTTCACTTTTCAGTCGCCTGAAGAAACCGAACAGTTTGCGCAAAGTGTTTCGCTTTGGGTAAGGCCCGGTCAATTCATTTTACTTGAAGGAGATCTTGGTTCAGGCAAATCTACATTTGCCCGCGCCCTTATAAAATCTCTGGCAAAAGACGATGATCAATTTGATATCCCAAGCCCAAGTTTTTCACTCGTCCAGACTTATGACAATACCAGAGTTGCAGTTGCCCATATCGACCTTTACAGGCTCACCGATCAATCGCAAGTTTCTGAACTTGGGATTTCAGAATTGTTGACACAGCATGTTGTTGTTGTGGAGTGGCCAAAACTATTGCCACATGACCTTTCGGGGCCGACACTGAAACTTAATTTTTCAGGCTCAGGCACAATTCGAGTGGTGAAGCTCAAATGCGAAGACGCATGGGCTAACCTCTTAAGCCGAAATACCCAGATTGAAGATTTTTTAAGTGCAACTCCATGGCGGGGATCTCAGCGAAAGTTCCTGGAAGGCGATGCGTCGTCGAGACGTTACGAAACTGTTTATCTCAATGGCAAATCCAGCATCCTCATGGACATGCCGCAAAAGCCTGATGGTCCGCCAGTCAAAGACGGCAAGCCCTATAGCGCTATTGCCCATTTGGCTGAAGGCATTTCGGCCGTTGTTGCCATCAACAATCATTTGCATGACATAGGCTATAGTGCACCAGCCATTGAGGCTTATGATTTAGCTTCTGGTCTCGCCGTTATCGAGAATCTGGGCGGGCTCGTTTACGGGGCGATGATGAAAAATGGTGCCGCCATGGAAATCCCCATGAAAGCAGCCGTAGCTTTATTGGCTGACATGGCGATTAAAACGTGGCCGACCGAAGTTAAAATAAATACCACGCAAACACACGTTGTCCCGAAATATGATTTGGAAGCGCAACTCATCGAAGTTGATCTCCTCGTCTCGTGGTTCTGGCCCTATAGCTTGGGCAGTACAGCCGAAGACCATCTGCATCGCTCATTTGCGGATATTTGGCGAAAATTGTTACCACTGACCCATCCTCAAAAACCTCATTGGGTTTTGCGAGATTTTCATTCACCAAACTTAATTTGGATTCCAGATCGTGATGGTTTGAAACGCGTCGGACTGATAGACACGCAAGATTGCCTCCTCGGACATCCAGCATATGATTTAGCGTCATTTATTCAAGATGCCCGGGTTGATATTGAAGACCCTTTGGCCGACGAACTTTTTACCCACTATGCAAATCTACGAATCGAGCAAGGCCACTTTGATCAAAAAGAATTTGAAACGGCCTTCGCTATTTTGGGTGCCCAGCGCGCAACTAAAATCCTTGGAATTTTTGCGAGACTTGCAAAGCGAGATGGCAAGCACGGATATTTGCAGCACATGCCGCGGGTCTCTCGATATTTGGCAAAAAATTTAAATCATCCAGCCTTGGGTGAACTCAAGCTTTGGTTTGAAACTCATATATCCTCAGCCTTGAGAGTTGGACACGAATGAGAGCCACAATCGGACATACGGCCATGGTTTTGGCGGCAGGCTTCGGCACAAGAATGCGACCTTTGACCGACGCCACACCCAAACCCCTCATTCATGTGGCCGGCCAGCCCATCATCGCCTATGGCTTTGACAGGCTCCGCGAATCTGGCGTCACAACTGCTGTCGTGAATGCTCATTATCTGCCAGAACAAATCGTGGCGTGGGCAAAAACTCAAACAACACCAGAGACCCTTATTTCAGACGAGACCGACGCAATTCTAGATACTGGCGGCGGAATTTTGCGCGCACTTCCGCTATTGGGTGATGATCCATTTTTTGTTTTAAACAGCGATAGTTTTTGGATCGATCATGGTCAGCCCGCCTTGGAGCGCTTGCGCAATATGTGGACCGACGACATGGATTGTCTGCTCTTGTTGTGTGATCCAAAAAATACGACCGGCTATGACGGAACTGGTGATTTTAAAATCGCAGCCGATGGTAGGCTTACCTATGACACAGCAAACACGCTGGCCTATATTGGATGTTACCTTGTTCATCCGAGACTGTTTGCAAAGGCGCCAGATGGCAAATTTTCGATGATGATATTGTGGAAAGAAGCTATAAGAAACGCCACACTTTACGGCCTTGCGCATGAAGGGCACTGGTTGCATGTTGGTACACCCGAGGCCATCTCTGAAGCCGAGTCTTTTCTCAAGCGAGCCTGATCAATGACGAAGCCAGCTGCACGAGTCTACTCAATTGCACCAGGTGGTCGTTTCCTTCAAATACTTGCAGATGAAATTTTAATTGGTTTTCCGTTTGGTGAAAGTCAAAGAGACCAAGGCCACCTTTTCAACTGGAACATTTTTTTGCCGACACGGCGATCGACGCGCGTCTTGGGCTCATTGCTTTTTGAAAAATCTCAAAAAAAGGCAATCTTGTTGCCAAATATCAGGCCAATCGGCGATATTGACGACGAACAAATCAGGTTCGAGAAAACTGACCTTGAAATAAAATCTGCGATTTCCAAAACCGGTCAAGTTTTTTTACTTCTCGATATCCTCAAAAACTGGGCCGCTCAAAATCCACAAATTTCTATTGCTGCAGAAATCCAAGCTTCCAGTGCCCAAAGTTTAAGCCTTGCAAATAGTCTGGTTAAACTGGTCGATCAAATTGAGACCGAGGAGACCAGTTTCAGCCATTTAGCTGATGCCTATGAGTCTGATCTCTCTGATCACCGAAATTCAATTCTCAGCCTCTTAGGCTTGCTCAATGTTGAGTTGCCTCAAAGACTAGAAGCCGAAAATCTGATGGGCCCGTCGGCCCGGCGTAGCCTGATGATCAGGTTAGAAGCTGCGCGCATTTCAAATGCAAAAGCTATCGGGCCGATAATTGCTGCAGGCTCCACCGGCACAATTCCAGCCACGCGCGTGCTCCTCAAAGCCATAGCCCATCATGAGCAAGGCGCAGTCATTTTACCGGGTCTTGATCTCGATATGGCCGACGAAGATTGGGCGTGCATTGGCCCAGATCACCCGCAATTTACGTTGAAAACTTTGATCGGCGATTTAGAGATAAATCGTGATGAAGTGGTGTTGCTCGGAGGGCAAAACCAAGCACGAAATTACCTCAGTGCCGAACTCATGCGGCCCTCGGTTACAGCCGAAAAATGGCACCATATTTTAAAAACTAAAACCATTGATTTTAAACAGGCTGCAACTTCAATTCGCTTGATCGCCGCCCCTGACCGCCACTTGGAAGCCAGAGCCATTGCTTTAATTATGCGGGAGGCGCTGGAGATCCCAACGCAAACGGTAGCCTTGATCACACCCGACCGTGATTTGGCAGGCCGCGTTAAATCTGAGCTCCTGCGTTGGAACATAAGTGTAAATGATTCTGCAGGTGAGCCACTTGTACATCACGGCATCGCAGCGTTAGCGGCACTTATTTTACAAGCTGTGAAATCGGAATTTGCTGCGGCTGATTTGCTGGCAGTGCTCGCTCATCAAGACTGTACCTGTGGCATTGACAAAGAAAAATTTCTGACACTTCGGCGGAATTTAGAAATTGTAGTCTTGCGTGGGTATTCGCCTGAGAACGGATTAAGATCATTACAGCAGTCTTACACCCGCGCCTACGAAGCCAAACTCCGCAAAGCAAGACAACATCATCTTGTTTTAACTCTGCAAGATGAAGATTGGACCGAGCTCAGCAGTCTGATTACACATATCAGCCAAGCGCTGGCTGCAGTGATTGACGAAACTGCAATTGACCCTCAAAATTTCATTGGAATTTTAACGACAGCACTGCAATATTTTGCGCCAGCCGCCGATTGGACAACACCAGAAAATCAAAGCTTTATCGAAGTATGCGAAGAGTTGCAGTCAGAATCACACAGACTTGCGCACGATAAATTTTCAAACCTTGTGCCGAGTTTTCTCATGCTCCTGCAGACACAGAAATATCGCGCGACACCGCAGGCCCACCCGCGATTGGCCATTTATGGTGTGCTTGAAGCGCGGCTTATGCCAGCAGACATTGTTATTCTGGGTGGCCTCAATGAAGGCCGTTGGCCAGCCCAACCTGACCCTGGGCCTTGGCTAAATCGGCCGATGCGAAAAATATTTGGAATGCAACAGCCCGAACGTGACATTGGCGTGAGTGCCCATGATTTCACGCAAGCTCTGGGTTACAATAAAGTCTACCTTTCATGCGCTCAACGTTTGGAAGGCTCACCGCAGACCCCATCGCGGTGGATTCTACGCCTGCAAACCGTTTTAAAAGGAGCAGGGTTAGACCCTAATATCTGTGAAGAAGCTAAGTGGGTAAAACTTGCGAAAAATCTTGATGCAGCCGAAACGATCACGCCGCGTTCCATGCCGAAACCTGAACCAAAAATTGAACATCGCCCGACACATTTCAGTGTCACGGAAGTAGAAAAACTCATTCGTGATCCATATTCGATATATGCCAAGAAAATTTTGCGGCTTGAGCCACTTCCGAATTTGTCTCGCGATCCGGACGCGGCCTTGCGCGGTACTTTATTTCACGAAGCGATTGGCGAGTGGAACAAGGCTCAGCCAGAAAAACTCTCCGATCAAAGTTTAAGTAAAATTTTGCAGGCCGGCGAACAGACTTTTTCTACTTTTAAGGCAGATGCTGAAATCAGCAATTTCTGGAAGCCGCGATTTATTCGTTTAGCAAAATGGCTTGTCGGCCAAGAAGTTTCTTTGCGAAAAAACATATTTAAAGT
>JANOXS010000035.1:0-6844 GCA_031418535.1 Hyphomicrobiales bacterium
TTGCCGAAGAAGCGGTTCGCCAATGGTAAGGTGCCTTGCGGCCATTTGTGGTCTCGCACCAATTGATCGCCCTGCGGGATCATTCGGGTGACAGCCAAACAAAGTGCAATGGCTAAATCCGCCACATCGCCCGTGAGAACATCAGGTGTATAGCTCACTTTAATTCCGCGCGCGCGCGCCGCTTTCAAGTCAATCGCATCGGTGCCCACACCAAAGCAGGCAATCATTTCAAGATGGGGCAGGGCCGCAATCAAATCGCTTGAAGCACCCAAATCACCGCGCGTTGCAATGGCGCGAATATCTTCTGCGTGGCGGTTAATGTAAGCATCCTTATCTTCAACCAACCACAGCTTATGCACCTCATACGCCGCCTCTAAATGCGGCATTTCCCATTCCGGGTAGGGGCCAATCATCAACACGCTTGGTTTTTTCATTTGCAACTTGTCTCAAAAAAATGTTTCACTCTCAAACATGACAATGAAACTTTTTAATCTGTCCGGCAAGCGGGCTTTGATCACAGGCTCCAGCCAAGGCATAGGTTACGGCTTGGCCAAGGGTTTGGCAGAGGCTGGGGCTGAAATTGTTTTAAATGGCCGCGACGCTGTGAAGCTGCACGCCGCCGCCAACAGTCTCAAAGCACTGGGCCATAAAGTTTCAGAAGCCGCCTTTGATGTAACATCGCCTGATTTTGTGAGCGATGCTGTCGATAAAATTGATGCGCATGGCCCCATTGATATTTTAATTAACAATGCCGGAATGCAATTCCGCACGCCCCTTGAAGATTTTCCACCGGAAAAATTCCGTGAGCTTCTTCGCGTGAATGTGGAAAGTGTGTTCCTTGTGGCGCAGGCTGTGGCGCGGCATATGATCAAGCGCCAGCACGGCAAAATCATTAATATCTGTTCCGTGCAATCTGAATTAGGCAGGCCTTCGATAGCGCCTTACACCGCCACCAAGGGTGCCGTGAAAATGCTCACGAAGGGCATGTGCGCCGATTGGGCCAAGCATAACATTCAAATCAATGCCATAGGCCCCGGCTATTTCAAGACGCCTCTCAATCAAGCTTTGGTCGATAATCCTGAATTTTCAGGATGGCTTGAAAAGCGCACGCCTGCGGGCCGCTGGGGCGATGTGGAAGAATTAGTTGGCGCTGCTGTTTTCTTGGCGTCTGATGCATCCTCATTCATCAATGGTCACATTCTTTATGTTGATGGCGGAATCACCAGTGTCCTTTAAAGGTGCAGCTGTTGTCATGGGTGTTGCCTCGTGTGGTAAAACCTCAATTGGCGAATTGCTGGCGGAAAAATTGAACGCGCATTTCATTGAGGGCGACAGGCTTCATTCTGCCGCCAATGTTGCCAAAATGTCGGCAGGCAATCCATTGACCGATGATGACCGCTGGCCGTGGCTTGCCGCAATCGGACATTCGCTCGCGGGGCGGGAGGCCTGTGTCGGCTCGTGCTCGGCATTAAAACGCGTGTACCGCGAAGCCATCACCAAAGCCGCCCAGCGCCCCGTTTATTTTATCTATCTGCATGGCAGCCGTGAACTACTCGAAAGCCGCATCGGTGCGCGTAAAGGCCACTTCATGCCAGCGTCTCTTTTGAACAGTCAATTGGCAACACTGGAAATTCCAGCAGCCGATGAGTTAGCCCTGCGGTTGGATATTTCTTTGCCCGTGAATGAATTGGCCGAGCGGGCGAAGACTTGGTTGCTTACGAAATAAACAGGAGTCTGCAAAATGCTTCTCTATGTAACCCTTGGCAGCAATGACATTCCGAGAGCCAAGATTTTTTATGATGCAGCACTCGCAACATTGGGACTCGTTTGCCACGTCAGCTCAGACGACGAAATCGGCTATCGCTATTCGGCTGACCACGCTGAACCCAGCGAATGTCGATTGTGGGTCTTAAAGCCAGTGTTGAAGTTGCCTGCAACATGGGGCAATGGCACGATGGTTGCCCTGAAAGCAGAATCCCGCGCCGTTGTGGATGCATTTTACGGAGCCGCCATGAAGGCGGGCGGCACAGATGAGGGCGGACCCGGTTTGCGGCCTTACCATGCCAGTTTCTATTCTTGTTATGTGCGCGATCCAGATGGCAATAAATTGTCAGCTGTGTGCGAAAAACCTGAATGATCTATAAAAGCAATTGACAGAATAGTTATTCCATTGTCATCTATCTGTAACAATGGAGTGAGCAATAAATGCTCGTCGAATTTCAGGGAGTAACCAAACGGTTCGGTGGCACCACGGCCTTGAGCAATGTGTCGCTTGATCTTGCCGCTGGTGAAATTCTCGCCTTGCTCGGTGAAAATGGTGCTGGCAAATCGACGCTGATCAAAGCGCTCGCTGGAATTCATAAGCCCGAGGAAGGGCGCATTTTGTTTAAGGGTGTGGACTATGTTCACACCCCGCCCAAGCCCAATGAAAAACAGCGCGTCTCATTCATTCATCAAGATTTAGGTTTAGTCGAATGGATGAGTGTGGGAGAAAATGTGGGGCTGGCCCAGGGTTTCTCGCGTAAAGGCCGCTTGATTGATTGGAAAGCCACTGAAGCCCGCGCCGCAGAATCACTGAAGTTAGTGGGCTGTGATTTTGATCCCTCGCGCCGCGTTCAAGATTTGAGCCGCACTGAGAAATCACTGGTCGCCATTGCGCGTTCGCTGGCTGCGGATGCTGATGTGTTGGTGTTGGATGAACCCACAGCCAGCTTGCCCGCTGACGAAGTGGAGCGCCTTTTCGTGGTGCTGCGTTCTTTGAAAGCCCGCGGCGTTGGCATGATTTATGTCTCGCATCGTCTCGACGAAATTTTCCGGTTGGCGGACCGCGTGGCCGTTTTGCGTGACGGACATTTGGTCGGAAACACGCCTGTGAAATCTACCACTCCAGCCGCATTGGTCAACATGATCGTGGGCCGCGAAGTGAAAGAATTATATTATCGTGGGCCGAAGGTTGATGGGTCTGAAACCTTGAAAGTTTCAAACCTCGAAACCCACAATGCCGGGCCTGTTTCATTCACAGCACGTGCAGGCGAAGTCTTGGGGTTAGTTGGATTGCGCGGCGCTGGCCAAGAGGAAATCGGCCGCTGCCTGTTTGGGGCACTGGAACACGAAGGCACTGTGGCACTGGACGGCAAAACACTAAATTTAGAGTCCCCGCAAGCTGCCCTAAACCAAGGCATTGGGTTGGTCGCCCGCGACCGCACTGAAGAAAGTGTGGCGCTGTCATTGTCCATCCGCGAAAACACTTTTCTCAATCCGTGGTCGATTGGCCGAACCTTGATGTCGTTTATGACGCCTTTCACTGAAGCCGAAGCTGCGCGTGAAATTGGCGACACCGTGGGCCTGCGACCAAATGATCCGCATCTGCCAGTTGAAGCTTTGTCTGGCGGTAACCAACAAAAAGTGGTTGTCGGCCGGTGGTTGGCAACAGGCCGCCGCGTGTTGATCGCCGAAGATCCCACAGCTGGCGTAGATGTGGGAGCCAAGGCGGAAATTTATCGTCTCATCGCCAAGGCATTGGAAAGTGGTCTGACTGTGATTGTCGTCTCAACCGATTTTGAGGAAGTGGCCAATATTTGCCACCGCGCACTGGTATTCTCGCGAGGTTTAATTACCGCCGAAATCTCAGGCAAAAATTTGAACACTGAATCTCTCATCCACGCTGCATCTGCATCCGAGGCCGCATAATGAACTCCATCCAATCCACCGCCTTAGAGCCCACCCGCTATGAGCTGCAGAAACTCAACACAGCGCAAAAAATAGGCCGCCTGATTCCGGTTTATGGCCTCGTGCTGCTCACGCTGTTTCTCATCATCTTATTCTCAGTATTATTGCCCACAACCTTTCCAACGCTGTTGAACTTGCGCTCGATCATCTTCGATAAATCCATCATCGCAATTTTATCTCTCGCCGCCATGATACCCATGGCCGCAGGCCGCATTGATTTAACCGTGGGTTACGGCATTGTGTTGTGGCACATCTTGGCGCTCAGTCTACAAACCATGTTCCATGTGCCTTGGCCACTGGCTGTGTTGATTGTGCTCTGCCTAGGTGCGGGCATGGGCGTGCTTAATGGATTGCTTGTAGAAGTGGCGAAAATTGACTCGTTCATCGCAACGCTCGGCACCGGAACTATTTTGTATGCAATTGCGCTCTGGCATTCGGGCGGCAGGCAAATCGTTGGCGTGGTTCCTGATGGTTTTTACGCACTCAATGCCACTTTCATTTTCGGCCTGCCGATTGCGGGCTTCTACGTTTTGATACTCGCTCTCGTGATGTGGGTGATCTTTGAATACACCCCCATGGGCCGCTATCTCTATGCGATTGGCGCCAGTCCCAAAGCCGCAGCGCTGAACGGAATTCCGGTGCGCAAATTTGTCATGGGCTCCTTCATTGCATCGGGCACACTTGCAGCGCTTGCAGGTGTGTTGCTCGCATCGAAACTCCGCATCGGCCAAGCCAGTGTGGGTTTGGAATATCTGCTGCCCGCATTGGTGGGTGCATTTTTAGGTTCGACCACCATCAAGCCCGGGCGCGTGAACGTCTGGGGCACGTTAATCGGGGTGGCAATTCTTGCTGTAGGCATTTCTGGCATTCAGCAATTTGGCGGTTCCTTCTGGGTAGAACCGCTGTTCAACGGTGCAACACTGCTTATCGCCATAGGCATAGCAGGTTATGCCCAACGTAAACGCGGTGCCGCCCAGAAGGTATCAAAAAAAACATAATGGGAGATTGTTATGGATCGTAGAGAGTTACTAAAGCACGGCATTGCACTGGGATTCACAGTGCCAATGTTGACCGAAGTTGTGTTCGCTGATTCAATGTCAGACGCACAAGCCATCGTCGATAAATATGCGATGAAGGCCGACAAGTGGGATGGCCCAACGACTGGACCAAAAGCCCAAGAAGGCAAATCAATTGTTATTCTCGCAGGCGACATGAAAAACGGCGGCATCTTGGGGTCATCCAAAGGTGCTGAAGAAGCCTGCGCCGCTATTGGTTGGACTGTGAAAACCATTGATGGTGCTGGATCAGTCGATGGCCGCGCAGCTGCCTTTGGACAAGCCTTGGCGCTTAATCCAAATGGTATCATCGTCTCAGGCTTTGACACAACTGAACAAGCCACAGGCATGGCCGCCGCCAAGGCCGCCAACATTCCAGTGGTCACATGGCACTCCTCGCCAACCACAGGTCCATCGCCTGAACTTGGCATTTATGCCAACGTGACAACTGACCCGATGCAAGTGTCAACAGCTGCTGCCATGTGGGCCTATATTGATGCCAAAGGTAAACCTGGCTGCATATATTTCACTGACTCAACTTATGCCATCGCCATTGCCAAAGCCAAGAAGATGCAGGAAGTCATCGAAAAGCTGGGCGGCACCACAGTTGAATGGGTTGATACACCGATTGCTGAAACCTCGCAGCGCATGCCACAGCTCACCACAGCGTTGTTGCAAAAGCATGGCGCCGCATGGACGCATTCGATGGCAATCAATGATCTCTATTTTGATTTCATGGGCCCATCTTTGCAAGCAGCAGGCATTGCAGGTGCAGGCGCATCACCACAAAACGTGTCAGCTGGCGACGGTTCTGAATCCGCTTACCAACGCATTCGCTCTGGCCAATACCAAGCCGCAACAGTGGCTGAGCCATTGAATCTGCAAGGCTGGCAACTCGTGGACGAGTTGAACCGCGCCATGGCTGGTGAAGCGTGGTCAGGCTATGTCTCGCCATTGCATGTGGTCACCAAAGGCAACGTCGAATTCGACGGCGGACCGAACAACGGTTTCGACCCCGGCTTCGGCTATCAAAACGAATACAAGAAAATCTGGGGCAAAATGTAATCTCCCATTGATCTAGGGGAGTGCGATGTGCAAACTCACATCGCACTCTTTTTTTGGGAAAACGATAAAAATGGCTGACGCGGAAATTGGTTTAATTGGTTTAGGTGTGATGGGTTCAAACTTGGCTTTGAACATAGCCGAGCATGGTTTCAAAGTTGCCGTTTATAATCGCACCCGCGATGTCACCCACAAATTTTTTAATAACGCTGGCAAGCTGGCTGAGAATATTGTGCCCTGCGACAACCTTGATGAACTGGTTGCCGCCATTCGCCCGCCGCGCCCGATTATTATTCTAATCAAAGCTGGCGACCCGGTGGATAATGAAATCCGCCTGCTGCGCGAAAAGCTTTCCAAGCACGACATCATCATCGATTCAGGCAATGCCAATTTCCGCGACACCATGCGCCGCTTTAAAGAACTGGAAGATTCCGGTCTCACCTATATCGGCATGGGCATTTCAGGCGGCGAAGAAGGGGCTCGTCACGGCCCCGCCATCATGGTGGGCGGCAAAGAAGAGTCTTATAACCGCATTTCCAAAATATTAGATGCCGTGGCTGCCAAACATAAGAAGGAGCCATGCTCCGCCTGGCTCGGCGAAAATGGTGCGGGCCATTTTGTAAAAACCATCCACAACGGCATCGAATACGCCGACATGGAAATGATCTCGGAAATTTACGGCATCTTGCGTGATGGTGCGGGGCTGAACGCTGCAGAAATTGGTGCTGTCTTTGAAACGTGGAACAAGGGCAAACTCAATTCTTACCTGATCGAAATCACAGCCGAAGTTTTGAAGGCCCACGACCCCAAGTCAAAAGACGCCATGGTGGACCTCATCGTCGACCGCGCCGGCCAGAAGGGCACCGGCAAGTGGTCCGTGATCGAAGCGCAGATGATGGGCGTCCCGGCCACGGCAATCGAGGCAGCTGTTGCTGCCCGCTCGCTGTCCTCGTTCAAGGATGAGAGGCTTGCAGCGGAGGCGGCCTATGGCAATCTCA
>JANOXS010000036.1:0-1576 GCA_031418535.1 Hyphomicrobiales bacterium
CGCTTGAACCAAACGATATGGATTGCTTCAGGCACCTGAACTTTCAGTTTATTTTAAAGCCGCCTCAAGCGCCTTTGCAATTTTCGGGCCGTCAGGCTTTGTTGCCGTCGAAAACCAATCTATGAATTTGCCGTCACGGCCAAACAAATATTTATGGAAATTCCATTTCGGCCCACCAAGCATTCCAGCTTGTTCGCCTGCCCATTGATAAACCGGAATCGCCGTCGAACCACTCACCGACGATTTGTCGGCCAACGGAAATGTGACGCCGTAATTCAATTTACAAAATGTCGCGATTTCCTTCGCGGACCCCGGCTCTTGCCCGCCAAAGTCATTGGACGGCACACCGACGATCACAAGGCCCTTGTCTTTGTTGGCCTCCCACACGGCTTCAAGCCCCTCATATTGTGGGGTATAGCCACATTCCGACGCTGTGTTGACCATCAACACTACTTTGCCCTTGAATTGCTCCAAGGGCATGGGCTTGCCGTCATTGCCCGTGAGCGTGAAATCATAAAGGGTTTGCTCAGCAGCCATGACGGGAACTCCGGTGAAAAGTATTAAAGCGAGTGTGCTTGATTTAAACATGACACTTAAACGAAATATAGATGATTATAGATCACGCAGGCAGCTTCGATAAAAACCCGGCAAAGCGCATCATACCTTCGGGCCACGGTCCATGACCGGACGTGTGGTCAATATGCCCTGCCTCGCCCGCCTCAACGAGCAGCGACCCCCATGCGAGCGCCAACGACGCGGAGTCTTCCAGTGTCGAATGCGGATCATTACTGGTGGCAACGAGCAAGGAGGGAAACGGCAATGGATCCCGTGGCACATCGGCAAACGAGCGATCGATGCCTTTGAGCTTATGCAACGCTGCTTCATTTGGCGGCACGACGAGATAAGCGCCACGGATTTTACCTTTTTCCTTGATCGCCTGCACTGCATGCACCACCAAAATGCAGCCCACAGAATGCGCCACAAACACCACTGGTTTTTCAGAAGCGTTTACAGCCTTAACTAAAGCATCAACAGCTTTGGGCAGCGATCCATGTAACCAATCCTCCTGCTCCACCAATTGCGCCGAAGAAAGTTTAGAGATCAACCGCGTCTGCCAATGATCAGGCCCCGGCCCCATATGACCAGCGACGACGAGAATGGAAGTTTCAGATGATTTCATGGTTTCACAACCCGTTTCACGCCCCAAATCAAAAGGCCAGCAACCAAGCCCCAGAACGCCGCCCCCACGCCGAACATTGCCAAGCCGGAGGCCGTCACTAAAAATGTCACCATCGCGGCTTCCACATCTTGCGCATCTTTCATCATGCTCACCATGCCACCCAACAATGGGCTGAACAGTGCGAGGCCAGCAATGGCCGCAATCAGTTCTTTGGGCAATGCGCCCAGAATCGAAACAAAACTCAGCGCAGCCAAAGCAATCAAAACATAAAAAATCGCGTAGGGATAAGCCACTTTCCAACGTTGTGCAGGATCCGGATGAACATCGGGGCCTGTGGCGAGTGACGCGGTGATGGCTGCCATATTAACAGCATGGCCCCCGAACGGTGCCATGATC
>JANOXS010000037.1:0-9328 GCA_031418535.1 Hyphomicrobiales bacterium
TGCGCGGTGCCTTGTTTGAGGACAATGGCAAACTCAGTCTGGTCTGGCGCAGGAAGGCGTAAGTTCAAGGCTTAGGCAATGACGCGATTGCCTCGTCGATGTGCTCCAGCGATTTGAGCAAGCGCGCACGAAATTCTGCGAGGTGCTGTAATGCTTCAGGCTCGTCTTCGAGCATCTTGGGAGAAACGGCGTCAGCAACAAGCTGATCGAGCGGAATTGTTTCTATTTCATCAATTAGCTGAAATTCGTCATTATTTATGATAGATAAATGCCCACTAACATCAATCATTGGTGTTGCCTGAAGCAATGCGCGAGTCAGATGTCTGCCAATCTCAGTTGTGATTGTCATCGACAATAGGTTCTGCCCAGAAGTCGTCGCAACGCGGATAACATCTTCCTTGTTGTTATCACCTCCCTTCTCCTGCGCACTTGCAACTTCAATCGCGCATGTGAATCGCTGAGGATGGCGAGAAACTTTCAATGAACAGTCCAATCAAATTGGCAGATTATCTGATTTTAAGATAATCTGGAAAGCAGATTATTTCAATTGCCCTCTGATATGAGGGCGACAAATTGGTAAAGACGCTAGGATCGACACGTCACAAAGCATTGGTCGATCTGATTGTTTCAAAGCGTGAAGCCGCTGGCCTGACTCAGGCCCAGCTCGCGGAAAAACTGGGCGAGTACCAGTCTTTTGTAGCGCGACTGGAAAGTGGGCAAAGACGGATCGATATAGTTGAATTTCTAAATTTGGCATCGACGCTTGGGTTTGATCCGGCTAAGGCAATCCGGTTGATTGAACGCAACACCTGAAATTGTGACGGTCTGCGCTGTATTTTACAAAATATCCGTTAGGGTGCGGTGCAGCAATATTATCTTTTCTTGGTCGTTTTATTGATCTCCAAATATTTGGAAATTGGTCTATCGTGATAAGATGGACAATGAAAACAATCGCCGTTCTTTTCTTGTCGTGTCAGGGATGACAATTCTAGCGACTGCTTTGCCCGTTCGGGCACAGCCGCGCCCAGTTCAATTTGGTTTAACACCAGTATTTCTTACAAATGATGTTGAACTGCTCAGCAAACTTTCATCTTATCTATCTCGCGCGGTTGGACACGAGGTTCAACTTGTGCAGCGTCGGACGTACGAAGAAATTACAACTTTGCTGCTTTCTGGTCAACTCGACGCAGCCTGGATTTGTGGTTTCCCATTTGCACAGTATCTACAAAAGCTTTCAATTGTTGCGGTCCCACTGTGGCGTCACAAGCCACTTTATCAGTCATATCTTATCGTACCAAACAACAGGGACGTTACAAGCATTGACGACTTGCGTGGTGATATTCATGCTTTTTCCGATCCAAACAGTAATTCAGGATACCTGGTAACTGCTGCACTTCTTGCTGAACGAAAACTGCGCCCTGATCAATTCTTCAAAAAAACCATATTTACATATGGTCATCGCAATGTCGTAAGGGCCGTTGCCTCTGGTCTGGCACAAAGTGGAAGTGTCGATGGCTATGTTTGGGATGTGATGTCTCAGTTGGAGCCCGATCTCACTGTGAAAACGAAAATCATTCGCAAATCGGAAGAACTGGGCTTTCCTCCTGTCGCTTGCTTACGCAGTCAGAGCACAAGTGAAAACGTACGTCTCATCCAAACGGCACTTCTTGAAATGAAAAGCGACCCTGAGGGACAGGACGTTCTGAAGCTCTTGAAATTGGATGGCTTCGAAACGGAACCGGAAAGTCTTTACAATGCCATAGTAGTGAAAATGGAGTTGGTGAGGGGTCTCGGAACATGAGCCAATTTCCTTTTGGAGCATTTGGGCGTTCGTGGCCATTGAGTCTGAAAGTGCCGTTTTTAGTTGCGGCACTCATGCTCATCATAAGTGCGACTATCTCTGATCGTGTTCTTTCAAGGCTTGGCCAGACCCAGGAAGTTCAATTGCAACAACTCGCATCGACTTATCTGGATGGGCTTTCATCTTCGATGTTGCCTTCAGTGGTTCGCGATGATGTTTGGGAAGTTTTTGACATACTTGATCAATCAAGAAATCAATATGAGGGGGTGAATGTTCATTGGACAATTGTTGCCAACCAAAATGGCAGCATCGTCGCGAGTAGCGATCCCGTTCAATTTCCATCTCAGTCTGACATCCCTCAAAAATTTGTCAGCAGATTTCAAACCGATCAATTCATGAACATTGATAAAGTTGGTGGAACGGCATTGTTGCACCGGGTTTTGACTTATCAAGGAAAGCAAATTGGTCAGATTGTCGCTGAGATTGACATTGGAAAGCTTCTTGCCGAGCGCAACAGTGTATTTTGGACTTTGATCGCAACAAATTCGCTTCTCACACTCTTGCTGGCTTTAGCAGGCTTTGCCCTTGTGCGCCGCATGCTGCGTCCGGTTACCGTGCTTGCGGAACATTTTGAAACCTCAACACAAAGTGCAATGGCAGCTATAGAACCCGACGTGATTGCCAAGCAAAGTGCTGAATTTCGTAAACTCTTTAATCGGTTTAATGAACTCGCTTTAGCCATTGGCGAACGGGAAACCTTAGCTATTCAGCTGGCCGAGGAAGAGAAAGTTGCAAGCCTCGGTCGGTTGGCATCGGGGATGGCGCATGAAATCAATAATCCTCTCGGGGGCATGTTTAATGCATTGGATGCACTCAAAAATCATGGCACTAATCTTGATGTTCGCTCCCGGTCTATCAGGCTCATTGATAATGGCTTGCGAGGCATCAGGGATTTAGTGCGCTCCACGCTGACAAGCTATCGTGCGGACCGAAGCCATAGGAACTTAACGGCAAACGATCTTGATGATTTGCGCCTATTGATTAAGCCGGAAGCACGTGAACGTGGCCTGCATTTGCAGTGGAATGTTACGTCGTTTGAAACCTCAGCAATTGGTGCCGTTCCAGTTCGCGATGCGGTACTTAACCTGCTTATCAACGCGTGTCGCGCCAGTCCTGAAGGACGTGAGGTTGGCTTTGATGCTTGCATGGAAGGTGAGGTTTTTATCGCAGAGATTTCAGATTCTGGGCCTGGGCTTCCAAGTAACATACTTGAATATATTGAGCGCAAGGGCGCTGGTTCAGCGCCTCTCGATAATCGTTCCGGATTGGGGCTATGGATTGTTAAACGCCTCTGTGATGAAATGAACGGAACACTTTCAATTGTGAAGAGCAATGAAACTGGCACAATTATTCGGCTCCAAGTCAGTTCTAAAATATTGGAAAAACGTGATGCAGCTTGAAGGTCGCACGATTGGTCTCATCGAAGACGATACTATCATGGGAGAGTCACTTGTCCAGAGCCTCACCCTTGAGGGTTGTCATGTTGATTGGTGGCAAACAGGTGATGAAGCTATACGCGGGCTGCAAGTGACCAGTCCTGATCTCGTTGTGTGTGATATCCGGTTGCCTGATGTGCGTGGCGATCAATTGTTCCGAACTTTGGCTTCGCAAGGGTCAATCCCGCCGTTTCTGTTTGTGACAGCATTTGGCGATGTGGATCAGGCCGTTCAAGTCATGCGTGCTGGGGCCGGCGACTACATCACTAAACCTTTCGAAATGTCCGCGTTTGTTTCCCGAGCGAGTTCCCTCATCAATCGCCATCATGCGTCTTCGGCAGAGAAAGTGCTGGGTGTTTCCAGTCTGATGATTGATCTTGAAGAAAATATTCGAAAGATTTGTGATCTGACAAGCCCGCTCTTGATAACGGGTGAAACCGGGGCTGGTAAAGATGTTTGCGCGCGTTTCCTGCATGCGATTTCGGTTCGTTCAAAAGAACCCTTTATCGCTGTGAACTGTGCCGCGATTCCTGCTGATCTTGTGGAGCAAGAGCTTTTCGGATTTCACGGGCAGGGACCACAAAAACTTCATCGCGGACTGGCTGAACGCGCCAAAGCCGGAATCCTTTTTCTGGATGAGATTGCCGAATTGCCATTGGCTCTTCAGGCAAAACTGTTGCGGTTGATAGAGACCCGGGAGTTCAGTCGCGTTGGCGGCGAACAAGTGATGCAGTTTCATGGGCGTATTGTGTGTTCTACCAATCGCGATGTTGCAGCACTTGCTCAAAATGGAGAATTTAGAAAGGACTTTTATTATCGGATCAGTGGCATGCGCTTGGAAGTTCCGCCGCTGCGCGAACGCCGCGATGACATTCAATGGCTGATGGATTTGTTCTTTGAGCAATTTGCACCAATCGCATCCTCAGTTTTGCGTGGCTTCAGCAGTCTCACTTGCGATCAGGCCATAGAGCATGCTTGGCCGGGAAATGTCAGAGAATTGCGTAATCGTGTTGAGCGAGCCTCTGCACTGACGACGGGTGAATGGGTCATGCCCTATGATTTATTTCCGGACGCAAACAAACGGGAGCATCCGCTGGTTCGGGCATTTACACCACTTGCAGAAGCCCGCGATGATGCAGAGCGTCGGCAAATAGAACGCGCTCTTGCCAAGACATCGGGCCAGATTAGCGAGGCTGCAAAACTTCTGGAGGTCTCGCGGACGACCCTCTGGGACAAAATGCGAAGGTTCGGCATTCACGCCGAACATACGACTGAGAGTCCGAAACTCTGAACCTTCGCTCATGCAGCATGTTCGGAATACTGAACATCAATAACCGTAAGCCACTGATTTAGTGAGAACCAGAATTGCTGCAGAGCACAATTCGTGAGTTCGATTGTTATCCCTAGAGTATCCCCAACCAAAAACAACCTAATGGGAGAATGCTCATGTCAAGATGTGACAAATTAGTGGAAGTTGGGCGCAGACAATTTCTGCGCGGTGGTTTTGTGGCGGCCGCAGGTCTGCCATTATTAGGGCTCAGCGCGCAGGAAGCTAAAGCTGCGACAGCCAGTGCGCGGTTGGATTATCCTTCAAACAAGCTTGCAAATATCAAAGACCTTAAAGCCAATGATCCCTTCGCCGTTGCTTATCCAGATGTAGATGCACCGGGCGTTATCCTGAAGCTTGGCAAAGCTGTCGAAGGTGGCGTTGGACCGGATGGCGACATTGTTGGTTTTACCACCGTCTGCCCGCACAAAGGTTTTCCGCTTGCCTATAATGCTGAACGTCGAACTATGAATTGCCCTGGTCACTATTCGGTTTTTGATTGTGAAAGTGGTGGTCAACAAACATGGGGCCAAGCCACACAGAACTTGCCGCAATATATGCTTCGCATCGACGATAAGGGTGACATCTACGCCGAAGGCGTAGACGAGCTTCTCTATGGTCGTTTGTCTAACGTGCTCTGAGGGAGAACATCATGGCTTTTAAAAGAAACATTGAGCGTCTCCCGATTATTCCGGCAGATGCCAAGAAACAAAACGTAACCTGTCACTATTGCATCGTGGGTTGTGGCTATCATGCCTACACATGGCCTGTGAACAAGCAGGGCGGCACTGATCCAAAAAACAATGCCTTTGGTGTCGATCTTTCAAAGCAACAGGGAGCTGAAGCTGAAGCATGGTACGCACCGTCCATGTACAATATCGTCAAACAAAATGGCAAAGACGTCCATCTTGTGATCAAGCCCGATAAAGATTGCAGCGTAAATTCTGGCTTGGGTTCAGTCCGTGGCGCGCGCATGGCGGAAAATCGCCGCTCCGATAAAACTGGTACACAGCAACAGCGCCTCGAAGAACCGATGGTTTGGCGTTATGGCACATGGCAACCCACAAGCTGGGCTGATGCTCTTGATCTCGTTGCGCGTGTAACAGCCCGCGTGATCGACAAAGAAAAAGAAGATGATCTCTTTGTTTCCATGTTTGACCATGGTGGCTCGGCTGGTGGTTACGAAAACACATGGGGTACTGGAAAACTCTATTTCGAATCCATGAAAGTAAAGCATTGTCGTATCCACAATCGGCCCGCCTATAATTCTGAGGTGCATTCGACGCGCGATATGGGCGTTGGTGAATTGAGCTATGCCTATGAAGATTACGGTCTCACTGATACGATTTTCTTGATTGGTGCCAACTCGCTCGAAACCCAGACCAACCTTTTCCTCAATCATATGGTTCCGGGTATGCGCAAGGGATCAAAAGTTATTGTGGTTGATCCACGGCGCACCGTCACGATCAATGCATGTGAAGTTGAAGCAGGTGCTAAAAATGTACTGCATTTGGCAATCAGTTCAGGCACTGATCTTGCGCTGTTCAATACACTCTTTACCTACATCACAGAGAAGGGCTGGGTCGACAAGGAGTTCATAGCCAAATCGACATTCCAAGGTGATGTCGCTCAAGCCATGGATGACGGCCATCCGGCAGCATTGGGCGGCTTTGAAGCTGCTCGAAAAGCCTGCAAAATGTCGTTGGCGGAAGGTGCCAAAATTTGCGGTGTTTCCGAAGCCGACAGCGTGAAAGCTGCAGAATGGATTGCTAAACCCAAAGATGATGGTTCGCGTCGCAAATGCGTGACTGCTTACGAAAAAGGCATCATTTGGGGCAATGACAACTATCGCACCGTAGGTGCTTTGGTAAACATTGCTCTGGCCACGGGTAATATTGGCCGCGAAGGTGGCGGTGTGTGCCGACTTGGTGGGCACCAAGAAGGCTATATGCGTCCATCCGATGGCCATGTCGGTCGCCCTGCGCCTTACATTGATCAATTGCTCATTGCCGGAAAAGGCAAGGTGCATCACATCTGGGCCAATGACCATTACAAAACCACGCTCAATGCCAGTGCCTTCAAGCGCATGTATAACCACCGCACCAATTTGGTGAAAGAGGCGATGGATGCAAGTGCTGGTGCCACCCGTGAAGAGCTAGTGGATGCCATCGTCAAGGCGATTGATGCTGGTGGATTGTTCTCCGTCAACGTCGACATCGTACATTCTCAGATTGGTCAAGCCGCACATGTCATTTTGCCTGCCGTTGAGTCGGGTGAAATGAATCTCACGTCGATGAACGGCGAACGCCGTATGCGTCTGGTTGAGAAATATATGGATGGTCCCGGTTCGGCCATGCCAGATTGCCTCATCGCCGCAGGTATTGCGCAAAATCTCGAACGGGTTTTGCGTGAAGGTGGACGTGCTGCCTATGCTGATCAGTTCAAAGGTTATGACTGGAAGTCCGAAGAAGATGCCTTCATGGACGGCTATCATGCCAATACCGGCAAGATTGTCACCTATGAGCGGTTGCGGGCGATGGGTAATAACGGCGTGCAAGAGCCCGTTGTCGATTTCAAAGACGGCAAGCTAGTGGGCACGAAGCGCCTTTATGCTGATGGCAAATTTGATCGTCATGGACGTAAAGATAAGTTGGCGCTGTTCTGTGCTGGTGCTTGGCGTGGGTTACAAGCCAAAGGTAAGCAAGAGCAGAAAGACAAATATGCGTTCCTGATCAACAATGGCCGTTCCAATATCAATTGGCAGAATTGGTTCCTCGACCAAGACAATGACTTTGTCGCAGACCGCTTTCCTTACCCCTACATACAGATTAACCCCAAGGACATGGCTGAATTGAAACTGAATCCGGGTGACTTGGTGGAAGTGTTCAATGATGCCGGTGCCACGCAGGCAATGGTTTATCCGGAACCTACAGCACGATTGAAAGAAACCTTCATGCTGTTTGGCTCGCCAAAAGGTACGCAGGGTAATGTGATCAATGCCGGTGTCAACGAATTGATCCTGCCAAATTACAAGCAGACGTGGGCCAATATACGCAAGATTTCGGATGCTCCAGCTTCGGTGAAGAAGCTGTCATTTAAGTCTTGGGAATACGTCGCATCCTAAGCAATCATTGAGGAGCTCGGATCAAAAGTCCGAGCTCTTTATTTTTGCTCTGCTTTGTAAGAGTGCGCACCAATGAATTGCTACGTTTCCCCTTCAACTATTTTGTCGCTTCAAGCTGCCAAAGACATTGCAGCAAGTCTCACGACGCAACTTGATGAAGTTGAACACGTTCATGCCCGAGATGCGAAAGGGCGTGTTCTAGCCTGCAACATGCTGTCTACCTTGCCTCTTCCACCATTTGACCAATCGGCGATGGACGGCTTCGCAATAAATACCAGTGATCTTCTTGAAGCTGATGTGACCCGTCTGCTTGTACGCACACAAGTTTTCGCTGGGGATAGATATGTGGCCTCGCATGAACACGGAAGTGCTGTACGCGTGTTCACGGGCGCACAAATGCCCAGCGGAACAAACGCAGTCGTAATGCAAGAGCATTGCACTTTCGATGGTTCAAATCTTATCGTACCTGCTTCCATCAAGTCTGGAGACAATATCAGGCGCAAGGGTGAAGATATCGCGATCGGCAGTCCCATGCTCAGCACTGGAACAAAACTTGATGCACGGCATATAGCTATGATTTGTGCGATGGGTGTCACCCACGTTCCCGTTGTTCGAAAATTACGGGTGACGGCATTTACCACAGGCAGTGAGTTGATCGAGCCGGGCCAAGCACTTGTTCAAGGACAAATATTCGATTCAAATCGGTTCATGTTACTTTCGTTGCTTTCGCGCAGCGCAATTGAACTCATTGATGGCGGTCGGTTACAAGACAACTTGGAAATGATGTCAAGGCGGTTTGCGGAGGCGAGCCACTCTAGCGATCTTATTGTTGCCAGCGGTGGGGCAGGCGGAAGCGATGCTGATTTCATGCTGGAGGCTGTCCGGAAAGCTGGAGGCCAGGCTAGCCCCTTGCGTGTGGCGCTGAAGCCGGGAAAGCCCTCCGTCATGGGCACGATCAATAATTGCGCCATGCTGGGATTACCGGGAAATCCCGTTGCAGCCCTTGTCAATTTTCTGCTGTTTGGCGAAACTCTCATTCGCCGCAGGACAGGTTGCGTAGCGCCTGATCTTCAGGGACTGCCTGCAATTTCTGCAAGCCGATTTAGGCACACACCCGGTAAGACAGAATTCGTGCCAGCACGTCTTGCCCCGTCAGATTCGCACAACCTCTGTTTGGAAATCTTGGGTCGTGGCGGTTCGGCTCGGCTTTCGCCTCTGCTTGCGGCTGATGGGCTTGCAGAAATTTCATCCGAACAAGATCACATTGATCCAGGAAGTCCTCTGCGGTTTTATCCATTTTCCAGCCTTGCTCGGATATGAATAGGCCTTGGTTTCTGCCTATTTGAGATACGGCGGCTCACCCTTCGTAAAATTTCAACTTATCTGTTAGACATCGAAAATGGATTTCCTGCATTTCCAATCAATCGATATTGTTCTAGCCTTGCTGATGTTCGTTGGGGCTGGCTGTTGTGGTGGCCCTGCACTCACATGGGCTGATGCTTGTTGCAGCCAAGATGAAGTTGCCAAAATCGCGGGCAAGTCAGGCTGTGGTTGTGCCTCGACAGGTGCGTGCGGATGAA
>JANOXS010000038.1:0-35035 GCA_031418535.1 Hyphomicrobiales bacterium
GCCAAACTCGGCTTGACTTGGCTGCTGGATGTGCTGCTCGCCATCCCAGGCATCGGTGGACCGTCGCTCTCAATCTCGATGATCGGCATGTTTATCGCCTTCACCTATATTTGGCTGCCCTATATGATCCTGCCCATCCAATCTTCATTAGAGCGCGTGCCCAGCACACTCATAGAAGCCTCTGCTGATCTGGGTGCCTCCAAACGCCAAACGTTTTGGAATGTGATATTTCCACTCGCTTTCCCCGGCGTCGTAGCGGGTTCAATTTTCACATTCTCGCTGACACTGGGCGATTACATTGTGCCGCAAATCGTGGGCAATTCGCGGCTGATGATTGGTCAAGCCGTTTATACTTTTCAGGGCAACACTGGAGACATTCCGCTGGCCGCCGCTTTCACAGTTGTGGCCATGTTGATCATGGGAATTTATCTCACCATGGCAAAACGCTTGGGGGCCTTCGATGCACTCTGATGCAAATTGGCGACTAAAACTTAGCGCACTCGGCGGGTTGCTGTTTTTACTATTGCCGCTGGCCCTCATTATTCTTTATGCGTTCACAACCGAAGAAAAGTCATACCAGTTTCCACCTCCGGGCTACACAACGCAGTGGTTTGCAAAAGCATGGTATGAACGGCCCGACATCTGGCAACCGCTTTATTTATCGCTACAAGTTGCTGCTATTTCCACAGTCCTCGCGATGATCCTAGGAACCTGTGCTGCTGCCGGATTATCTCGCGCCAAATTTTATGGTCGAAATTCAATTTCGCTGCTGTTCATTTTGCCTATTGCCCTGCCCGGCATCATCACCGGCATGGCTTTGCGATCAGCATTTGATATCATGAACATTCCATTTTCCACATGGACCATAATCCTCGGCCACACCACATTTTGCATGGTTGTGGTTTATAACAATGTGTTGGCCCGTTTCCGCCGCACCAGTGGCGAAATGGTGGAAGCATCCATGGATTTAGGAGCAACCGGCACCCAAACATTCATCTATGTCGTCTTGCCGCAAATCGCCTCAGCTTTGCTGGCAGGCAGCATGTTGGCCTTTGCATTGTCATTCGATGAGGTGATCGTCACCACGTTCACAGCAGGCCAGCAAACCACATTGCCCATCTGGATTTATGGCGAATTGCGCCACCCCACCATAAGGCCCATCACCAATGTGGTGGCCATTTTTGTGATAGCAGTAACCTTTATTCCAATCCTCTTTGCGTATTATTTTACCGCCGAGAGTGAACAAAAAACCTGATCGCTTTTATAATTGGGAAATACTAGGCAGCAATATCGCCGCGCTTCCACTCTGCATGTGTTTTGATGCGGAATTCCTCGAAACAACCGGCATCAATTGCATCGCGCATTCCTTGCATCAACGATTGATAGTAAGCAATATTGGCCCAGCTCAAAAGCATCATGCCCAGCAACTCGCCCGAACGCATAAGGTGGTGTAAATAGGCGCGGCTATATTGCGACAGTGCCGGGCACGGATGTTCGGCATCAAGGGGCCGCGTGTCAGTGGCATGGCGCGCATTACGCAAGTTAATCCGGCCAAAGCGCGTGAAGGCCTGCCCATGTCGGCCAGAGCGCGTGGGCATCACGCAATCAAACATATCAATGCCACGCGCAACGGCTTCCAATAGATCTTCAGGAGTGCCAACACCCATCAGGTAACGCGGATGATCAACGGGCAATGCAGGGGCGGTAAAATCAATCGTCTGCAACATCAGCTCTTGGCCTTCGCCCACCGCCAGCCCGCCAATGGCATAACCTTCGAAGCCGATTTGCTTCAAACCTTCAGCACTTTTTAGACGCAGGCGTTCATTGGTGCCACCTTGCACAATGCCAAAATTACCTCTGCCCTGCTGCTTGCCAAAAGCCTCGCGTGAACGGGCCGCCCATCGCAGCGAAAGCTCCATAGCTTTTTCGCCCGCTTCTTCGCTGTGCGGAAGTTCCAAACACTGGTCGAGCTGCATCTGAATATCTGATCCCAACAAACGCTGAATTTCCATCGCGCGTTCAGGTGTCAGTTCATATTTCCGACCATCTATATGCGATTGGAAAGTGGCCCCAGTTTCTTTGATTTTACGAATTTTAGAAAGCGACATAATTTGGAAGCCACCAGAATCTGTGAGGATCGGGCCTTCCCAGCCAATGAACTTATGGAGGCCACCAAGCGCTGCCACTTGTTCAGCGCCGGGCCGCAACATCAAATGATAAGTATTGCCGAGAATGATATCGGCCCCCGTTTCTTTCACCTGATTGAGGTAAAGTCCTTTAACCGTGCCCACAGTGCCAACAGGCATAAACGCAGGCGTGCGAATGTCGCCGCGCCCCGTGTGCACAGTTCCGCGCCGCGCCAAACCATCCGTTTTGTGTAAGGTAAATCCAAATTCTCTAATCATGTGACAGGCCATAGCAGGCTGGCATCGCCATAGGAGTAGAACCGGTAGTTGTTTTGAATAGCGTGAGCATAAGCGGCTTTCATCGTAGACGTTCCCGCAAATGCACAGACGAGCATAAATAACGTTGAGCGTGGCAAATGGAAGTTCGTCACCAAGCCATCGACAGCGCGAAATTTGTAACCGGGGGTAATGAATATTGAAGTGTTACCAGACCAAGCGGAAAGCCCGGCACTTTCGAGCAAGCGCAGTGAAGTGGTTCCCACCGCAAGTATTCGCACACCTCTGTCCCGTGCCGCTTGCAGCCTTGCGGCAACCTCTGCTGAAACTTCACCCCATTCGGCGTGCATTTTATGGTCATTCGTATCGTCGGCCTTTACCGGAAGGAAAGTGCCTGCCCCGACATGTAAAGTCACAAATTCTGATTCAATTCCAGCATCTTGCAAGGATTTCATTAACTGTGGTGTGAAGTGCAATCCGGCTGTGGGAGCCGCCACGGCACCTGCTTCCGAAGCATAAATGGTCTGATAGTCGCTGCGGTCTTGCGCATCTTGCGCTCGCTTGCTTTCAATGTAAGGCGGCAATGGCACCCGGCCAACTGCGGCTATGGCTTCATCGAGCACTGGGCCAGAAAAATCAAAGGTCAAAGTTATTTCCCCGGCTTCACCTTTTTCTTCCACAGTGGCCAAAACTTCACCCAACAAGCACACTCGACCTTCGCTGCCGAACTGCAACCGGTCGCCCACAATGAGTTTCTTTGCTGGCTTCACGAAAGCTTTCCACCGAGAACCATCGAGCCGCATGTGCAGCAGTGCCTCTATTTTAGGAGTGGTGCCGAGACGACCAATGCGAACACCGGAAAGGGCAGCAGGAATAACTTTGGTGTTGTTGAACACCAGCACATCGCCAGCCCGCAGCTGTGAAGGCAAATCCCCCACCAGATAATCAGCAACCAACCCCTGCCTTACCACCAATAACTTGGCGGCCTCGCGCGGACTTGCCGGACGAAGGGCAATATTCTCCGGCGGCAGCACAAAATCAAAATCGGCGACCTTCATTCAGGCCGCCGATCCGCAATCAAAGTTTAGCTCAAGCAACATCCGCGGCAACGCGCATGGTTACAATCTTGTCGGGATTCTTTGGTGGCTCGCCACGTTTCAAACCATCAACAAATTCCATGCCAGAGGAAACGCGTCCCCAAACAGTGTATTGATTGTCCAAGAAGCCAGCATCGCCAAAGCAGATGAAAAACTGGCTGTTGGCCGAGTTTGGATTGGACGAACGCGCCATGGAGCAAATGCCTTTGACGTGTGGTTCTTTGGAAAACTCGGCTTTGAGGTCCGGCTTTTTAGAACCGCCCATGCCAGTGCCTGTCGGATCGCCACCTTGGGCCATAAAGCCTTCGATCACACGGTGAAACACCACGCCGTCATAAAACTTTTCGCGGGCCAATTCTTTAATGCGGGCCACATGGCCCGGGGCCAGCTTTGGCAAAAGTTCAATCTTCACCAAACCCTTTTCAAGTTGCACATGCAGAGTATTTTCGAGATCAGTCATTATTGCACAGTTACCTTTGTCATTTTATCTGGATTTGCAGGTGGTTCGCCTTTGTTGATTTGATCGACACATGTCATGCCAGCATCATCAACATTGCCCCACACCGTATATTGATTATCAAGAAAACCACCTTCAGCCAACATCACAAAGAACTGGCTATTGGCAGAATCAGGATCGCTGGAGCGCGCCATGCCAACAGCACCACGGGCAAAATGTTCTTTGGTGAATTCAGCTTTAATGTTGGGCTCTTCTGAACCACCCATTCCTGTTCCAGTTGGGTCACCAGTTTGAGCCATAAAGCCATCAATCACCCGGTGAAAAACAATGTTGTTATAAAAACCAGCCGCCGCAAGCTTGGTAATTTGAGCCACATGATTTGGGGCCAAATCTGCACGCAATTTAATCGTGAAGCTGCAATTCTTTGAAGTTTCGACAGTTAATGTGTCAGCTGCAAAGGCAGTTCCCGCCATGCAAGTTGCAGCAAGGGCCGCAATGATGAATCGTTTCATAGTTCTCTCCAATTTAGAAACACCCGCCTAGCCGTATTTGCAAACTGAGGCAACAGGGAGGCGGAATTAACCCTTCGTTAACTATAAAATGGTGTCTGGACGCAATCTGCCCAAGCAGAAGGAATCGCCATCATGATGTTTGATCGTCTCATCGGCTTTATCGACAATCACAATGCCGGACACACAAATCTGCACGACCCCGACAGTGACGTGCGCTTGGCTACCGCAATTTTATTGTTCAGCGTGGTCCCTGCCGATTATCAAAACCTTCCAGAGGAAGGCACAGTTTTAGTGCAACAGCTGTGCACCCTGCTCAACCTTGGGCCGCGCCGCGTTCACAAACTCATCGCCCGTGCAGCGGCAGCAAAACATGCCGAACCATCAATTTTTGCAGCAGCCAGTCTTTTAAAGCGCAAAACCAACTTAGAATTTCAGGCGCGGCTTCTCCACGCGCTCGATTTAATCGCCTTGGCCGATGGTGTTTATCAAGTGCAAGAGCAGGATTTAGCAGACCGCGCCAGGCATTTGCTGGGTGCCGAACCCGACACATTCCAGATCAAGGCTGCTTAATTCTCTAGAATTTAAAAAAAGCCCCGCTATAGAAGGCTGCATGAGCACTCCTCCCCGCAAGACATTCAAGAAGCCCGCAGCCGGCGGCAAACCAAAACATTGGTTCGCCAGCAAAGAAAAAAAAGTCTGGGTGCCCCGCCCTGAAGGTCAAGCCCATGTAAAGCGTGAACCCGACAAAGCATTGGAATTTACCCAAGGCAATGATTTGATTTACGGCGCACACCCCGTGACCGAAGCGCTGAAAAATCCTAAGCGCAAACCGGTAAAGCTGTGGTGCACTGAAAATGCAGCTTTGCGTTTGAAAGAAGATGCGCCGGGTCTGGCGATTGAACCTGAAATTGTTCACCCGCGACTGCTCGACCATATGTTGAAATCTGCTGATGCTGTTCATCAAGGTATCATCTTAGATGCAAAGCCGCTGCATCAGCCGCGCTTGGATGAAGTGCCGCGCGATGGTTTAATTGTGCTGCTTGATCAAGTGACTGACCCGCATAACGTGGGTGCTATTCTTCGGTCCTGTGCGGCATTCAATGTGTCGGCAGTGGTTGTAACTGCGCGCCACTCGGCTGATGCTTCTGGCGTATTTTTCAAAGCGGCCTCTGGCGCCTTTGAACATGTGCCATATGTAACGGTAGCCAATTTGGCCCGCGCCATGGATGAACTTCGTGAATATGGCTTTCATTTGGTCGGTCTCGATTCCGAAGCTGAAACCAGCATGGCCGAAGTTCCTAAAGTGCGGCCACTTGCTTTGGTGCTCGGCGCTGAAGGCAAGGGCCTCCGCCAATTGACAATCAAATCATGCGACCAAGTTGCAAGGTTAGATATGCCGGGTGCTATCAAAAGCCTGAACGTGTCTATTGCCACTGCCGTTTCTCTTTACGCGCTCACCCACTAAGCAAAAAACCGGATGTGATTTCTCACATCCGGCTTCTGTCGCCGTCCCGATCTATAAGATCAGGACAACAGGGGTTTAGTATCCACCATCTTTGCTGATGGTTGGCCCATAATGAACCACATATCCTGCATCATAGGCCGGCGCTGGCATATACATCGGTTGAGCAAAGCGAACGCGACGTTGTTTGCGATGCTTTTGACCATAACCACCTTGCATGGCATAGCCGCCTTGCATTTGATAACCGCCGCCATATGCATATCCGCCTTGCATTTGATAGCCGCCGCCATAAGCGTATCCGCCTTGCATTGCGTAGCCGCCTTGAGCAACAAATCCGTAGCTCATTTGAGCGCGCGCTGCACGGCGAGCACGGCGTTCAGTTTGCATAACCGCAGCGCGGCTAGCTGGCTTGTAATAACGAATGATAGGTTGTGGGGCATAAGAATAGCCACCATTATAGGCATAACCGCCACCATCAACGTAACCGCCACCATTTTTGCCACCGGCATACCCACCTTGGACACCACCAGAGAGCATAACGCGGCGGCTCTTTTTATAACCACGATACACCTGGCGCTTTCCACCATAATTCACACCAACATAGCATTCACGTGTGCTGCGAACGCGGAAAATTTTACCATTGATCACGCAGGTGATGTTGGCTGCTCCATAGTTCCAATTATCGCCGCCCGAATTGCGGTGGTATTTTGTTCCGCCACCGTTGTAGTCGCCGTTTTTACCTCCGCTGACACCACCGAGGGGTGGCTTAGGAGGAGGCGGTAGTGGATCACCATCGCCATTCTTATCAACGCCGTCACCATTCTTTTCACTATCACCGTTGCCGCCAGGTTTTCCAACGTCCATCGCCTTTGGAACTTGGATGGTTCCTGTGGCGCCATCGTCGCTGTTATCTGTCGAACCGCCATTTTTGTCTGTGCCGCCACCATTCTTACCGTCGCCACCTTCAACGCCGCCGCCGTCATTGCCAGTACCAGTACCAAGCACAACCGGTACGGGCTCGTTAATAACTGTATCGTCCCCATTTTTGCCGGGCCCATCAGCAAAGGCTGGTGCATAAGCAAATATGCTGAGTGCCATGAGTGCTGGTGCAATAAATTTATAGTTCGATTTCATTTCAATTCCCCTGTCTTAACGATTTCTCACCTGACCGTTTCAAAATGACACATTTCAAAACAATTTCAGGATCACTGCAAAGGGTGTTGCAGTTTGCGCGCCAATTGTATTAAGAGGGGCAACCAAACGATTTGCCGGTTTAGCTCAGTTGGTAGAGCACCTGATTTGTAATCAGGGGGTCGCGGGTTCGAATCCTGCAACCGGCACCATTTTCAATAACTTAGCATGAGAAGGCCGCTAAAAACTGTGCGGTAGATTTATATCTCATCCGAGTTTGCTGCCAGAAATCCAAGCCGAACAATTTCCAAGAAAATTTTTGATTTTCGTATGTTCGGACACGCTTTGCGCTTCGAAGCAGATTGCAACACCATTTCCACAAACAAAAAAAGGCGGAATTTCTTCCGCCTTTCGCAAAGTTTTGTCTCAATTCACCACTTTACCGAATAGCCAGATATTTCATTTTCCAACATTTGTGGAATTACAACAGTATGTCCGTTGTTAAACTGATCCATATCAGCAGAGCCTGCCGCCAAGTCTAAAACAGTCTCGAACGATCCGTCAGGATTCACGTTGTAAAGAGCGCCTGCGTTAAAGTCAGTGGCGTAAAAACCGTTACGTCCATTGCGCTCCAAACCATCCAAGGCACCAATACCTCTTCCGTCACCCAAGTTTGAAATTTCTTTGGTCTTGAGATCAATTACCAAGAGATTGCCTTTGGTATCCATGGCACCATCATCATGCATGCCTGTGCCAAAACCAGCCACAAGTAATTTGTCGCCTTTGATCACGCGCAAACCATTTGGATTCTGAAATCCGGGCTTGTCATACCACAAGCTCATTTTTCCGTCTTTCAGTTGCCAAATCGTAGACTTTGCAATGTCCGACACATAAACATTGCCATCAGCATCAACTGCTGTGTCATTTAAAAACTTGGCACCTGCTGCGTCATACTTTGCGGTAACTTTGCCGGTGCGCGTGTCAATCTCAACCAATTGGTCGATGTCAGACACAAACAACTTGAAACCATAAATCACCATGCCTTTTGGCGCGTTTAGCCCGGTCACCCAATTTTGCTGAATCAATTTACCCTTTTTTGAAACAATCGAAATGTATCCATTTCCATCCTTATCAAGTGGCCCACCGTTCAAATTTGAAACATAAAGAACACCGTGTGGAATATCGAGTTCGACACTTTCTGGATGCGCAAAGCCACCCAATGTCCAAGCCTTTGTAGCCACCGTGTGTGCATTTGCCAACGAAACACTCATCATCATTCCAGCAAAAACCAATTTTACCAACTTAAGCTTCATACCACTCTCCAAAATTCTGTATTTTAATGCCCGAACGCAATCTTCAATTCTGCCAACGCATCAAGTTGTGTCAAATTCATATGCAATGGCGTAATTGAAATGCGCTTATTGAACACAGCTGCAATATCTGTGCCAGCCGGAGGGTTGCCGCGTTCTCGTGCAAAGCCGATCCAATAATATGGGTTGCCCCTGCCGTCTTTTCGCTCATCAACCAGCAAATAATTCTGGTCGCGCTTGCCTTGAATGGTCACATCAATGCCTGCCATTTCGTCTGGCCTGCAATCAGGAAAATTCACATTCATAAATACACCGGGACCAAAATTCATGGCAATCAACTTACGGACAATCTCTGCGCCAAATTTCTCCGCAACAGCAAAGCTTTCGCCGTTGCCATACATGCCGGTGATTTGCGACATAGCAATGGATTTAATCCCAAGCTGTGTGCCTTCCATGGCAGCAGCAATGGTGCCAGAATAAGTCACATCATCGGCGATGTTCGATCCACGATTAACCCCCGATAAAATAAGATCGGGCAAAGCTGGCATAATTTTCCGAACCGCCATCACCACGCAATCAGTTGGCGTTCCAGTCACTTCAAAACGGCGCTTGTCAATTTGCCGATAGCGCAACGGATGCGACAGCGTGAGTGAGTGCCCTGCACCTGAACGCTCTTCGTCAGGCGCAACGACCCACACATCGTCGCTCAATGTGTTGGCAATGCTTTCCAACGCCACTAAGCCTGGCCCGTGAATGCCATCATCATTGGTCACCAGAATGCGCATGGTCTAACGCTTGATCACTTTCATGCCGCCCATATAGGGCTGCAAAACGTCAGGAATTGTGACACTGCCATCGCCGTTCTGATAATTTTCCAGAATAGCAACCATGGTGCGGCCCACGGCCAAGGCCGAGCCATTTAACGTATGCACATAACGCGAGCCTTTGGCATCAGCGGCCTTGCAACGCGCATCCATGCGGCGGGCTTGGTAATCACCAAACTGCGAACACGATGAAATTTCACGGAATGTGTCTTGCCCCGGCAGCCACACTTCAATGTCATAGGTTTTACGGCTGTTGGATCCCATGTCGCCCGTACACAAAATCATGGTGCGGAAATGTAAATTCAAACGTTTCAAAACGTCTTCGGCGCAGCCCAACATGCGCTCATGTTCGGCTTCGGCTTGTTCAGGCGTTACAATCGAAACCAACTCCACTTTTGAAAACTGATGTTGGCGGATCATTCCGCGCGTGTCCCTGCCTGCAGCTCCCGCTTCAGCGCGGAAGCACGGGGTATAAGACGTCATGCGCAGCGGGAGTTTGGCTTCATCTAAAATTTGCTCGCGCACCAAATTGGTCAGCGATGCTTCAGCTGTGGGAATAAGCCAATGGCCTGTATTCACCTGGAACATATCTTCGCGCGACTTGGGCAATTGCCCAACACCAAACATGCACTCTTCGCGCAACATGTAAGGCGCATAAATTTCTTCATAACCAAATTCAGACGTATGCAAGTCAACCATGAACTGCGCCAACGCGCGTTCCATGCGAGCAAGGGCACCTTTGAGCACAACAAATCGCGCTCCTGAAAGTTTTGTGGCAATCTCGAAGTCCATCAGGCCAAGGCCTTCACCAATATCAAAATGCTGTTGGGGCTCAAACGCCAGCGTGGGCTTGGTGCCCCAGCGCCGCACTTCCACATTGCCATGTTCATCTTTGCCATCGGGCACGTCGGACATTGGGATATTTGGAATCCCGGCCATCTGGTCATAAAGGGCAGCCGTCAAAACCCGCTCCTGTTCCTCGCCAGATGTAATCGCCTCTTTCAGGCTCGCCACGTCCAATTTCAGTTGATCAGCCAGTGCCACATCTTTTTTGCCCATGGCGGCGCCAATTTCTTTTGACAACGAATTGCGCCTGCTTTGGGCATCTTGCAGTTTCTGCATCGTTTCGCGCTTTTGTTCATCAAGGGCCAAAAGCACTGCCGAGATTGGTGCAAGTCCGCGCCGCGCAAGCCCTGCATCAAAGGCAGCTGGATTATCGCGGATGGCTTTGATGTCATGCATAGAAATCACCTCTAGAAACTGAATTTCCAGCTTCTATAGTGTGCTTCGAGGATTTATGGAACCAAGTCTTTAGAAGCTGACGCTTTGCCTCTGCGTCTTTCTAAAAAGCCAACGGCGATGACCGCAATTTCATACAGCAGGCCCAGAGGCACAGCCATGGCCAACATTGAAATCGGATCAGGAGGCGTAATTACTGCGGCAATGGCGCACACGCCTACAATCGCAAAGCGCCTGCCTTTGGTCAGCATTTCATGGGTCACAATGCCAATATGGCCCAATAACGTGAGAATGACTGGCAATTGAAACGTGAGGCCAAATGCCAAAATCAGCATCATAACGAAATCAAGATAAGCCTCAACATCGGGCGAAATTTCAACTCCAGCAGGAGGAAGGGTGTAAAAAAACTGAATGGCAAATGGCAACAGCACAAAATAAACCAAAGCCGCACCCAAAACAAAAAACACAGGTGTTGCAATCAAATAAGGAAACAGCGCTTGGCGTTCATGCTTGTAAAGGCCCGGGGCCACGAACTTATACATTTGAGTGGCGATCATTGGAAAGGCAATAAACATGCCGCCGAACATCGCAATTTTCAATTTCACGAGGAAGAAGCCCAGAAGTTTAATCGAGATGAGTTTGACATCAGCGCCCGTGGCCCACTTGAACGGCAAAATCAAAAGCTGAAACAATTGAGTTGAATAAAAAAAACTTACGGCAAATGCGACGAAGAATGACCCCACCGCCCACATCAGCCGCGTTCTCAGCTCCAGCAGATGTTCCATGAGCGGGGCTTCAGAAGCGTCAATATCTTCTTTCGTCATGCCTCTGAAACTACCTTACCCGCCACGCGTGTTTCACCTGCAACCGGGGCCTCACCAAAAAATTTATCAAAGTCATGCTTCTTTGCAGGATTGAGTGACCCTGCCCCAATATGCATAGCCGGCGCTGTTACTGAGTCATTTACGGCGGCTTGCATCCCCTGCAAATCCTTTTTGAGATTGGCAACACCTGCATCTTTCATAGCAACGTCAACATGACTTTGGAATTCGCGTGACAGGCCACGAACCCGTTGCATGATCTGCCCGAATTTGCGCAACACAACGGGTAAATCTTTCGGGCCAATCACAATGACTGCGATTATGCCCAATACAAAGAGTTCGGAATACCCGACGCCAAAACCAAAATCCATGATGGTTTATTCAGTTAGCTTTTAACTTTTTCGGCAGCTTGCTTGGCCGCATCAGCTGCATTTGCTTCCAATGTTTTGGCGTCATCAACATCATCAGCGAGACCTTTTTTGAAGCTCTTGATGCCTTTACCCGCATCACCCATCAAATCAGAAATTTTACCTTTGCCGCCAAACACCAAGAACACGACAACAAGAATAATTGCCCAATGCCAAATCGATAATGAACCCATGATACTCTCCTCAAAACTTTAAACCACTTAAGCAGAAACAAAATGCTCCCGCAACGTGGGGCTTCACCACACCGAAATGGCGATTGCGGGTGGGTTTGTAAAGATTAAATTTGATCGGAATTAGGCAACAGCTTGCACAACACGGTTCCGGCCTTCGCGTTTAGCCTGATACAAAGCTGAATCAGCTCGTTTCATAAGGCTTTCAAGCGTATCAGCACTGTCGCCAAGGCCTGCCAAGCCGATTGAAATAGTGATGGGCACCAATTGTTGTGGTCCAATTTTGAATGACTTTGAAGCGACAGATTTACGCAACCGCTCTGCAATTTTATCGGCTGCAACGGCATCTGTTCCCGGCAGAACCAAGACAAATTCTTCACCACCCGTTCTGCAACACAGATCAACAGAGCGCGTAGTTTCTTTAATCCGAACGGCCAGTTCCTGCAAAACTTTGTCGCCAGCATCATGACCATAAGTGTCGTTCACAGGCTTAAAGAAATCGACGTCAATGGCCAGAATTGTCAAATCCTTGCCACGATTGATGAAATGTTCAATTAAATGACCCAGATGCGATTCAAGATAACGACGATTGTAAAGACCAGTCAAAGAATCTGTAATTGCAAGTTCGATTGAAGCTTTAACGCTGGAGCGCAGTTCAGCCGTATAGCGCCAACGCCTGATTTGCGTTGCAACGCGCGCCAGCAATTCTTGGCGATCAATCGGCCGGGTTAAATAGTCATTCACACCCATATCGAGGGCCCGCAGCAGACGCGGTTGGTCATCAGAATCAACAAGAATGAGAATGGGTGTCTGACGCGTCACTTCACCAGACCGCAGTTGCGAGCAAAGGCGCAAACTGTCAAATTTAGTTTCGTCTAAACTTATGACGATCAGCTCATAAGGCTGGGCAGCTGCTGTTGCCACATCGCTAATTTTAGCGGGGTCATTGACCAAATGCACATTGTGCTTTTCAGTAAGATAACCACTAATTCGCGCTGCAGAAGAGCTGCGCGGATCCAATAATAATATGTTCCCAGGTCTGTCGTTTTGTACGATTACGGCCTTGGGCACTAATCCAATAGCGTCGGTGGTCTCTGATCTGATACGCAATTCATCAGTCAGCATTTTCAAGCGAACCAAGCTTTTAATACGGCAAAACAATGAAATGTCGTTGACCGGCTTCGTCAGAAAGTCATCGGCTCCTGCCTCAAGTCCACGAACCCTGTCTTCTGGTTGATCTAACGCAGTGACCATGACAACTGGAATATGCTGTGTCGAAGGATTTGCCTTGATGCGTTTGCAGACTTCAATGCCGTCAATGCCCGGCATCATCACATCCAGCAAAATGATATCAGGCTTGGTGCGCTGAATCGCATCCAAAGCGTCCAAACCGTTCATCGCGGTAACGACTTCAAAATACTCAGCCGTCAGTTTGGCTTCAAGCAGCCGCACATTAGCGAGAATGTCGTCAACAACAAGAACACGCGCAGTCATGGTTATTTTTTCATAAACTTGTCAATGGTCTGGAGAAAACTCATCACCGATATTGGTTTCGAAATATAAGCTTCGCAACCTCCTTCCCGAATTTTCTGTTCGTCGCCCTTCATGGCAAATGCAGTAACAGCAATCACCGGAATGCTGCGAAGTTCTTCATCTTCTTTCAGCCACTTGGTCACTTCGATGCCAGAAACTTCAGGCAACTGAATATCCATCAGAATCAAATCGGGATGATGTTTGCGTGCCATGTCCAAAGCAGAAAGGCCATCTCTTGTTTGCACAACCTTATAGCCATGGGCTTCCAAAAGGTCGTTAAACAATTTCATATTCAATTCGTTATCTTCAACAACCAAGACGGTTTTCTGCATTGAGGCCACTACTCCCGGTATCGGCTCATCTTTCACAGAATTATATCTGCCAAGATCCATTATTCCCCCCGCCCCCTAAGAAGCGGCTCCATCGCCATTTTTGGTTGAATCACCAAACAAAGTTGGCTTGCATTTTGGACTATGGTCTGTAACTAACTGATTAACATTACTGCTTGCGCCAAATTAGTGGTTAACAGCCAGAGAAATCACTTTGAAACCCACTTCCATAACTGCTTCAGAAGCTTCTTCTATTGCTTTGAATTTAATTGGTTTTATAGTATCAGATGAAGAGCGATTAGAACGTTTCTTGGCCTCATCTGGCCTCATGCTTTCAGACCTGAAAGATGGTGCGGCAAAACCGCAATTCCAAGGATTCGTTCTCGAATATGCCCTTCAGGATGAAAAACTGATTTTAGACTTTGCTTTGCAAAGTGGGAACAAGGCTGAAATCATCCAAACTGCACGATATTCCTTACCCGGAGCTACTTATGATTTCTGACTTTACCCAACACCAACTCGAAACACTGACAGTTGATAAAACCAGGCCGTTGATCATCTGCGATGTCGATGAAGTCGTCGTGCATTTCACCCGCGAGTTTGAAGATTTTCTAGATCAGAAAAACTTGGCCCTCATTCCCGCGAGTTTGGCTTTGTCGGGCAACATAAAGTCAAAAACAGATCAATCAATTGTCGCCCAAGAGCGCGTCAACGAATTGATCGACGGATTTTTTACAGAACGCACCCGAAACTTAAAGCCTATTGATGGCGCTGTAGAAGCGCTACTTCATCTTGGCGAGAACTCCAGCGTCGTTATGCTGACCAATCTTCCCCATTTTGCCAAAAATGATCGTGTCGCAAATCTTGGTAATCTGGGCATCAGTTACCCCGTCATAACCAATTCCGGCCCCAAAGGCCCGGCCATTAAGAAACTTGCGGCAAGAACGTCGGGTCCAGTCATATTTGTGGACGACAGCCCGGGATTTATTGCATCGGCATTTGAACATGCCCCCCACGTGCATTTGGTGCATTTTTTGCAAGACGACCGTTTTGCCGTTCATACGCCGCATTTTGATTTCGTATCTTTGCGCACCCATGCTTGGGACCATGTGAAACCGCACATCGCGAAACTTCTGAAGGTCTAGCGCCGCCACAACTCTCGTCATAAGCTTCAACCATGACTGATGTTGCTGGATTCTGCCGCGACTGCCTGCAGCCCACGAAAGCAGACGAAAAGCGCTGCCTCGCCTGCCATTCGCCGCGCCTTTTGCGCCATAGCGAGTTGATGCAGCTCTCCATTGCGCATATTGATTGTGATGCTTTTTATGCCGCCGTCGAAAAACGCGACGACCCAAGTTTGCGCGACAAACCGGTGATCGTCGGCGGGCAGACCAGAGGTGTCGTATCAACAGCCTGTTACATTGCGCGCATTCACGGGGTAAAATCCGCAATGCCCATGTTCAAGGCCCTGAAACTCTGTCCCGAAGCAATTGTCGTAAAACCGAATATGGCCAAATATGCAGAAGCAGGAAAATTAGTTCGCGAAATCATGTTGCAGTACACACCCTTGGTGCAGCCCATTTCAATTGACGAAGCCTTTCTCGATTTGTCAGGCACTGAACGACTTCACGGAACACCCCCTGCTCTCACCTTGGCAAAGCTTATTCATAAAATAGAAAAGGAAGTCGGCATCACATCTTCGGTTGGCCTTTCCCACAACAAATTCCTCGCCAAAATGGCTTCAGATCTCGAAAAACCACGAGGATTTTCTGTCATCGGAAGAATCGAAACAAAATCATTTTTAGCGCCAAAATCCGTGCAATCCATTTGGGGTGTGGGTGCCGCTATGCAACAAAATTTAGCAAAGCACGGCATCACCACAATCAGCCAACTTCAAATGATGGAAAAGAATGACTTGTTTCGAAGTTTTGGTTCGATGGGAGCAAGGCTCTATTATCTTTCACGCGGCGAAGACCACCGCGAGGTTTCTATCGAAAGCGATACCAAAAGCATCAGCGCCGAAACCACATTCGACGATAATATTTCTGACTTCGGCGATTTAGAGAGTATTCTATGGAACCTGTGTCAGCGCGTTTCGAAGCGCGCAAAAATCGCAGGCCTTGCAGGCCACACGATCAACTTGAAACTCAAAACCACCGATTTTAAGTCGCGCACGCGCAGCATAAGCTTGCAAGATCCGACACGGCTGGCACACTTGATTTTTGAATTTTCCAAACCGTTATTATCAAAAGAAATCAATGGCACTAAATTTAGGCTTCTTGGAATCGGTTTGTCTAATCTGGTCGAGAGCAATCATGATGAGGAAATTGATAGCCTAGACACGCGCAGCGCGGCACGAAGCAAAGCTGAATTGGCGATTGATAAACTGCAAAGTAAATTTGGAAAATCAGCCGTCGCTCTAGGACGATCGTTCAAGAGCAAATCCGACTAAAAGTTATAACAAATAAATCGACGCACCCAGCTCTTGAGTTTTTACCAAAACCTGCATCCGAGCGTTAAATTCTTTAGCAAAGACGCGGAACCGTTTCACCAAAAGTCCACGCTGCTCATTCCAGCTTGTGTCGTCACAATCGATGTTGACCGAGAACACAACCTTGTCCATGCCGCCTGAATCGATTGGCAACGAAATTCCATATTTTGTGATCCCGTAATTAACAGCTTCAGCATAAATATCTTGCGAAACATCCAGCCATTCAACCCAATCTATCACCGCATGGTCATCAACAACTCGGCCAATAACTTCATCACCAAGGGGGGTGAATTTTTTCATATAAAGGCTCATGTAGCCTGGATCATAAGTGGAAACCCAAACCACATGGTTTGGCGCACCATCAACATATTGCAGACTCCAATATGACAAATGCCGAACCCCAGCGCGCTGCACTGTTTCTTCTAAAAAAATTGTCGCCTCTTCGAAAGTTCGAAACGGGGCGAGGTTGGCCACTGCAACCATGTCCGTCATCACGGGCTCCAAGTCATACTTAACTATGAACAGCTTAAAACTGAAAGCGGTGATTTGGAAACATTTATATTACAAATTGCAAAAATTCTATAACGCCAACAACTCTGCGTTGCCACCGGATGCAGTGGTATCAATCGAACAAACGCGCTCAACTGAAAAGCGATTGAGGTAGTGAGGCCCGCCTGCTTTTGGTCCTGTTCCAGAAAGTCCCTCGCCGCCAAAAGGTTGCGCACCCACAACAGCACCAATCTGGTTACGATTAACATACAGATTGCCAACGCGCATTTTTGCGCGAACTTGGCGCACCACAGATTCAATTCGAGTATGCAATCCAAGTGTGAGACCAAAACCTTTGGCGTTTATCGCATCGCACACATCTTCTAATTTCGAACCGTCAAATCGCACAACATGCAAAACGGGTCCAAATACTTCTCGGTCTAATACATCGAGCGAGGAAATTTCATAGGCCGCTGGACTAACAAATGTGCCCGCCGCGCAATTCGCAGGAAGTGGCATATCGAAAATAACTCGACCCGTTTTGGCCATCGCCGATTTGTGACTTTCTAAAATTTTCTTTGCATCTTGATCAATCACAGGACCAACATCGGTGCTGAAGGAAGATGGATCACCGATTTTGAGTTCAGCCATCGCCCCCTTTAACATTTCGATGACGCGCGGAGCGATGTCTTGCTGAATAAATAAAATGCGAGCAGCCGAACAACGCTGGCCAGCACTGTCAAAAGCAGAGGCCACAACATCGCGCACGGCCTGCTCCGGCAACGCAGATGAATCAACGATCATTGCATTCATGCCACCTGTTTCGGCAATTAAAATCGGAATGGCTCCGTCACGATTTGCCAATGCGCGGTTGATAATCCGCGCTGTTTCAGTGGAACCCGTAAACGCAACGCCAGCCAATGCGAAATGTTGCAAAATGAGTGGACCAATTCTGGCTCCATCACCAGGCAAAAACTGCAACACTTCAACGGGCACGCCAACCTTGTGCAATAATTTAACAGCAAGCCAAGCAACCAGCGGCGTTTGTTCGGCGGGCTTTGCTGCCACAGCATTACCGGCAGCCAAAGCCGCCGCAACTTGGCCTGTAAAAATGGCCAATGGGAAATTCCACGGCGAAATGCAGGCAAACACGCCGCGCCCGTGTACTGTCAATTCATTCAACTCACCCGTAGGACCAGGAAGGCGCGTTGCAGTAGAAAAATTCTTTCGTGCCTCAGATGCATAGAAACGCAAAAAGTCCACGGCTTCGCGCAAGTCGCCCAAAGCATTGTCCAAAGTCTTGCCCGCCTCGTGCACTAACAGAGCAACTAACGTTGCTTGTTCAGTTTCAAACAAATCTGCTGCGCGCTCTAAAATCTCGGCCCGCGCAATTCCCCCCATCGCATCCCAATTGGGCTGATGTCGCATCGCCGAATTCATCGCATCCATCACGGCTGCATCACTGGCCTCGAAAATTTCACCAACTTTCAGCGCGCTATTTTGAGGTGCAAAAATTTCGCGACGCGGCCCATCTTGCTGCAGCTTGCCGTCGATCAGCGTTGTAGCATCAAAAGGCTTGATCATCACTTTGGCGATGTCAGCAATCAGTCTTTGACGGTCACTGTCGCGCCAAAGTGCGACACCCGCAGAATTGCAGCGTGGCGCAAAAAGTTGAAGTGGAGACTGTATTTTGGGATTGGCAATCACATCGAGTTTTGCAAGCTCATCAATAGGATTTGCGATGATGGAAGAAACGGGTGCTTCATCATCAGCAATGCGATTTACAAAAGAGGTGTTGGCACCATTTTCTAAAAGTCTTCGCACCAGATAAGCCAACAAATCTTTATGGCTGCCAACTGGCGCATAAACTCGGCACGGCTGCTTTTCGATCACTGTGTCATAAAGCCCCTGCCCCATGCCATGCAGACGCTGAAATTCAAAATGAGTTTTGCTGCCCGCCATCACGGTAATTGCAGCAACCGTTTGCGCATTATGCGTTGCAAATTGCGAAAAGAAAGCTTCCCCCTGCGATAGCATAAACTTTGCACATGCAAGATAACTCACATCTGTGCAAACTTTTCGGGTGAAGACAGAAAAATCTGGCAGTCCAGCTTCTTGGGCTTTCTTGATTTCAGTGTCCCAATAGGCGCCCTTCACCAGGCGTACAGGAAGGATGCGCCCCGTTTGAGCCGCAAGTTCCGCCAACCACTGCAAAGTGGGCAAGGCCCGTTTGCCATAAGCCTGCACCGCCAAACCCAAACCATTCCATCCGCGCAATGAGGGCGCCGTCGCCAGCTGTCCAAATAATTCCAGCGACAAATCAAGCCGCGCCACTTCTTCGGCATCAAGGGTCAAACCAAGATTTTTTGCCTTCGCAGTTTCCGCCAATGCCAAGACTGATTGATAAAGATGAGGAATTGCAACGGCCGCTTGCTTTGCGTCATAACGCGGATGCAACGCTGAAAGTTTGACTGAAAGGCTTGGATTGGCAAAAATATCGCTGGTGGTTTTTTGCAGCCCTAATGTTGCTAAAGCAGCTTTGTAGCTTTGCAAGTAATGCGCGGCATCGTCCATCGTCATAGCGGACTCGCCCAACATATCGAAAGAATAGCGATAACCAGTTTCAACATTTTTGAGCGCTTCTTCGATCGATTGCCCCAAAACAAACTGTCGTCCCATGATCCTCATGGCTTGCTTCATGGCATTGCGCAAAACTGGCTCGCCTGACCGCCGCACAAACCGCTTCAAAAATCCGAAAGCGTCACTACTCACGTCTTGCCCAAGCGCTACAATTTTGCCTGTGAGCATTAAGCCCCAAGCCGATGCATTCACGAACAATGATTCCGATTGCCCCAGATGCGATTCCCAATCTCGTCCACCTATTTTATCTGCGATCAATTTATCAGCAGTTTGTGCGTCGGGAATTCGCAGTAGCGCCTCAGCCAAACACATGAGCACCACGCCTTCTTGTGAAGAAAGTGAATATTCTTGCATGAAGGCGTCAATGCCGCCTTGCGATTTTCGTTTGCTGCGCACTGTTTGCACATATGATTTCGCCAGAAGATCGATCTGTTCATTTTCTCGCTGAGACAACTGCGCATAGTCTGCTAATCTCTGAACTAAGTCAGCCTCATCTTCATAAAGTGCGGCATCAATTAAAGCGCGGTTCGGCAAAGTCATGACAATTCCCTCAGTTGAAGGGTTTCAATTTAACAAAATTCAATAAATTTTTATCACTTAAATTGCAAGAGTGTATGGTGTATAACTACTGCAAATTTAAACATTTCAGAGATAAAATATGCAAAAAACTTCAAACTTAGAGAAATTTGATAATGTTGATTTGCAGATATTGGACCATTTGCAGCGCGATGGAAGGTTGCCTGTTGTGGAACTTTCCAAGCGGGTAAATCTGTCGGCCACGCCCTGCACGTTGCGCATTCGCAAACTTGAAGAAGATGGTGTGATCACAGGATATCATGCCCGGTTAAATCCTGTGGCGCTTGATCAAGCCCTCATGGTTTTCGTTACAGTAAAACTTCGCAGTACTGACGAAGCCACGTTGGAAAGGTTTAACGCTGCTGTAAAACCAATCAGGCAAATTTTGGAATGTCATATGGTAGGCGGCGGCTTTGACTATCTTTTGAAAATTCGCGTGCGCGACATGGGCGAGTACCGTGAAATTTTGGGTGGTGCCATCGGTGCCTTGCCAATGGTTGAAGGCACCCATTCTTACTTTGTTATGGAAGATGTGAAAGACAGCACTCTGTTGTCAATTCCCAAACAAAAGGACCGCAAGCAATGAAACCAAAAATTGTTCGCACCGTAGAAAGCTTGCGGCGAGAAGTAGCGCGTTGGAAAGCCGACAATCTCGCTGTGGCCATTGTGCCAACGATGGGAGCACTTCATCAAGGTCACATTGAACTTGTGCATGAAGGTTTTCGCTGTGCCGATCGCGTGGTCACCAGCATTTTCGTAAACCCCAAACAATTCGGGGTGAATGAAGATTTGAGCCGATACCCCCGCGATGAAGAAGGTGATGTCGAAAAACTGGCGGACGCAGGCGTGCCTTTAATTTTCGCACCAAACGCAGATGAAATGTATTCCGCCGGATTTTCCACAACCATCAAGATGCAAGGCCCAGCAACGGCTGGCCTCGAGGATAAATACCGGCCCCAATTTTTCGATGGTGTAGCAACTGTTGTTGCCAAACTATTTTTACAATCAGGTGCAAACTTTGCCATGTTCGGTGAAAAAGACTATCAGCAATTACAAGTGGTCAAGCGTGTGGTCTCTGATTTGAATATTCCAATTTCTGTGATTGGCGTTTCGACGATTCGCGATGAAGATGGAATGGCGCTCTCGTCGCGCAATCGATATCTTTCTAAAACCGAACGCGCCCAAGCCACTGCGATTTACAAATCACTCACCCAAGCAGCCGAAAAAATTCGCGGTGGCGGCAATCCGCAATCAGCCACCCGTGCTGCATCGCGATCACTAACAACACTCGGGTTTAAAGTAGATTATGTTGCGGCCCGCAATTCCGAATCTTTGGCAGTGCCAACCCATTCAGGCGAACCCCTTCGTTTGCTTGCGGCGGCCTGGCTTGGCAAAACCCGATTGATCGACAATATCGCGGTTTAAATCAGCCCCAAAGCAGCCAGTTCGCGCTGCATTTTTTCACTCATGTCAGCTTCGCCTGTGCCATGCGGCATATCAATTGGCGCATCTTCAGCCAGCAAATAACGCCAACCTTGAAATGGCCTGCGCGGCGTTGGCCGCACCGGAATTATTTCAGGTTTAAACACAATGCGGCAGCGCTCAATGCCATCGATACCAGTCACTGCTTCTAAATCAGCAATGGGCTGTCTGCATAAAATAACGCTCCGGATCACCCAGTACAGCGAACCTCCCGGCAAAATCTCATCTTTGCGCCGTGGAAACATGCGCGTCACATGGTCAAGTGTTTCACCGCGGCCATTTGAAATGGCCACCCAAGATTTCATCTCCTGCATTTCAGAGACACCAACACAGAGTTTGATTAGATTTAAAGCCATGGCATAGTGCTACTCAGGAATTCGCGATTTGGATCAGCTTATAAACTGCATTTGCAGTCGTGAACCTAGTGTTTGGGGATTTATCCCAAGATTTGAAAGGAACATACCATGACAACCGTCGCAAAAGTCATCGAACTCACTGCTGGTTCAACAAAAAGCATCGAGGACGCAGTAGAAACTGGCATTCGCCGCGCTGATTCTACCTTGGACAATATTGAAAGCGCTTGGGTCCAAGATATTAAGTGCGTCGTGAAAAACGGCAAAGTTGCAGAATGGCGGGTGAACATGAAGGTAACATTCCTTCTGAAATAAAACACCGCTCACGTTCAGTTGAACGCGATCATCCATTCGTGATTGGCACGTGATAAAGTCTCTCGGCAAAAGAAGTAAACGTTACATACGCCAATGTAACAAACATCTTTTCCGGGAGACATTATTTTGAAACACACAAATACATCAGGCACGTCAATTGCTATTGCAGCCCTGACCATGGCTTTATCCGGTGTGGTGCTCTCCACAACATCGCAAGCTGCCGAAGGCAAAATTCAATGCATAGGGGTCAACTCATGCAAAGGTCATTCTGAATGCCAAACTGCCAGCTCAAGCTGCACAGGTATGAATGCATGCAAGGGCAAAGGTTGGATCAGCAAAACAAAAACAGAATGCAAAGCCTTGAAAGGCAAAATCGGCGACGCAGTTGCTAGCTGACATTTTTGACATTTTCGCGCGGTGGCCAAATGGTCACCGCGCAAGCGCACTTGGGAACCTCGTCAATGACTAAACCAACACCACTCGGATTTGGCTTAGGATTGCGCGCTCAGCACTATGCCGAAATTTTAAACACGAATCCGGAAATCGATTGGTTTGAAGTGATTTCAGAAAACTATATGGTCCCCGGCGGCCAACCGCTGCGAATGCTTGATGCCGTGCGTGAAAGATATCCGGTGGTGATGCATGGCGTATCCCTTTCGATAGCTGGAACAAACCCTTTAGACTTGAACTATCTTGCACAACTTAAGAACTTGGCACAGCGAGTGAAACCAAAATGGATTTCTGATCATCTGTGCTGGACGGGCGTGCACGGCATGAACCTCCATGATTTATTTCCAGTCCCCTACTCTGAAGAAGCCTTGCAGCATGTTGTCAGCCGAATTGCAAAAGTCCAAGATTTTTTGGGAACTCGCATCGCAATAGAAAACGTCTCGAGTTACATCACCTATGAATCCTCAGAAATGGAAGAGTGGGACTTTGTGGCTGAAGTGGCCAAGCGCGCCGATTGCTGGTTGCTGCTCGATATCAACAATGTATTTGTTTCAGGCTTCAATCATAATTTCAGCACCCATGCGTTTATTGACGCAGTTCCGGTTGATCGGGTGGTGCAGTTTCATCTGGCGGGCCACAGCGAAGGCAAGCACCATTTGATCGACACCCATGACCAAGCCGTGAGCGAAGAAGTTTGGCAACTCTATGAGCGTGCCTTACAAAAATTCGGACCGATTACGACCATGATTGAGCGTGATGATAATATTCCCCCACTTTCAGATTTGATTGCGGAACTCAATCGCGCCCGGTCAATTTCGGCATCGATATTTTCAAAGGTCGCGGCATGACAACAAATTTGACAAAAATTCAAAATGATTTAGCGCTGTCCGTTGTGACGAATAGCTTAGCTTTCGCCCACCATATCGCTACGCCTGCTCACGGTAAAAAATCTGATGCCTTTGGCATCTATAAACATGGCTATGTTTTACGTCTGACCGAATTTCTCGCCAATGATTATAAAGCGCTCCGCACGTATATCGGCGAGAAAAATTTTTCGCAGATGGCAAAAAAATATATTGAGGCTTACCCCTCGGAAAATCCCAATGCTCGCTGGTACAGCAAACACCTTCCGGAATTTCTAAAGTCCTATGTTGCTTTTGAATTCAATCCTGAAAAACAAGAGCTTGCAGCACTTGAACTCGCATTAAATGATGCATTCGACAGTGCCGATTGCAACGCCATTACTTTACAAAATCTATCCGAGACTGAGCAAAGTGAATTCTTGAAGACCCCACTTCATATTCATCCGTCGTCACGCCGCCTCAAATTTCGAAACAATACCACGAGTATTTGGTCGGCTTTGAAATGTGAGGCCGAACCGCCAAAACCTCATGCCTTAGATCAAATGCAAGAAATAGTGGTTTGGCGTCAAGGAACGTCTTCGCGCTTTCGCCTTCTGGGAGATGAAGAAGCCATGGCGCTAAATGCCGTAGCCGACCATGCAACCTTTAGTCAGATTTGCGAATTGATTGCTTTCATGGATGGTGCTGAAACGGCTTCGCTGAGAGCTGCGTCTTACCTCAAAGGCTGGGTCGAAGCAGAGTTATTAGCCGCCACTGAAACTGCAGGATTTGCAGCCGTAAAGTAATTGAGATCGAGCATCTTAAATTGCATCGTTTCTTTGGCCTCCACGCCGATATTATGGCGCACCATAAGTTCCGTCAGTTTCTGCCCATTGATTAATACTATTTTTTTGGAGACATTTTTGACGACGAGATGGGCTGCAGGAGAATAATTCCCCGTGGTTACGAAAACGCCTTTGGAGGCATGTTTAACGTCCAAACTTCCCGCAAAATCCCGAATAGCGGAAACAGGCACGAGCGAACCAGGCTTCAGTCTCTTGGCCTGCAAATAAATCACATCCAAACCCAGTTCATCTAACGCAATTACACCGTCAATTCCGCCATCGCCACTGCGTCCGATACTACGAGCTAGGTCACGCCGCCTGCCGCCGTACCCGAGAGCAAAAACGACGTCTACGACTAACCTCTCAAAAAACTGGGAGTCCTGCACATAAATATAACCCATCAATTGATGATAGAGATGATCAAGCATGTCACGGTATGCAGTCTCTACAAGGCTCTGCGAATTGAGCGATTGTGGTAGAAGCGTCGCTGAAGATGCGCAGGCCTCAAAACCATCGGTCGGAGTCGAATTTTCATACCATGGCATCATAAGATCAGTGTAATCAGAATTCATGTTTTTTCCCAAGATTGGGAAAGGCTAATATGAAAAAATGAAGTCCAAGTAAGAATACTTGGACTTATTTTAAGGTGTTTCTTTACATAAAATAAAATGGGTAATTTTCAGCCAGCTTTGCTGACAAAGCAAGCCACACCACTGCCCTTCAGTTTCGAGCACCGCGAGGCAGCGGATTTTTGGTTATCAAAGCCCGTGAGTTTTACGCGGTAGAAGATTCCCTTGGCACCAAGATCGGCGCGCACAACACTTGCTTTCTGCCCAACCAAAACTTTGTGGGCTTTTTGCATTTTTGTCCAAGTAGACCAAGCAGCATCTTCAGACGCAGCCGATGCAACCTGCACATTCCATCCTAAAACTTGCGTTGCAGCTGGAGCCGGATCAATTGAGGCCGTCTCAACTTCATCAACAAGTTCTGCAACCGGCTTCACTATTTTTGTTGCTTTTTTCAATGTCGGAGGAATTTCAGGAACCGAAGCCACGGCAATAATTTTGTCCGCTGTTTTTGCCGGCAAAATCTGCGCGATGGCAACGGTTTCAGTTTCTGGAATTCGGTCTGTAATGGTTTTGGCCGAAGCCTGAATCTGCTCTGCGCCAGAATCAGTAGAATTGCTTAACATCAGTTCAGCAGGCGGTTCCACGCCTTTGGGCAAATCAGGTTTATGCACCAGTGTATTGCCACCAACAGCAGAAATTGAACCTGTCAATATAGGATCGGTAGCAGTTGTGTAAGCGACGTCGACCGAACCTTCAGGAGCATCTCCCATGGCTGCTAATTTATCACGTGCCAACGCAAAGTTTGGATTGGCACCAAGGGCTGCCTCTAGCGCACGGCGCGCATCAATGGGGCGCTGCAAAAGTTCAAAAGTTTGGGCTTGGCTAAAATAGACCCGCGCTGGATCTGGATGATTATATTTCAACGCCCGTTCAAAATCCGAAAGCGCAAACAAATATTGTCCACTGTCTCGCAACGCATTCCCTCGGCTATAGAAGGCATGAGCAAAGGTCGGATTGAGTAAAAGTGAACTGGTAAAATCTTCAATCGCCAATGTCGCTTTGCTTAGTTTCTGTTGCGAAAGGCCACGATTATAAAGTGCGGTCGCGCGCAAATCCGCCGACATCGCATCAAGGCTAAGCGCCGATGTGTAATCATCTATAGCCGCCGCTTGTTTGTTTTGCTGTTGCAACGCAAGTGCACGATTGAGCAACGCATTGGCCAACAGCTCTGGCGCCAAATCTCGCGCTTCAATGGCTTGTGTGTAAAGTGAAATGGCCCTGTCATTGTCGCCACCCGCAAGTGCCGTATAGGCCTGCGTGGTCAACGGATTGGTTGCAGGAGATGAGGCGAAGACAGAGCTGGAGGTTGCGCCCAACGCGGCAAGATACACAGAACTGACAAACGCAAGTGTTACGCTACGAACTTTCATAATCGCTATAATGAAGCGTTAGGGTTAAAACTCCGTTTCCAAAAACGGGTATTTATACCTAACAAAACATTAACTTAAAACCACTTAACTTTCTCGCATAGCGTAGGCAAACTGGTCCATTAAAGGTTGGATAAGATATGAAAAAGGTGTTCGGGCTTCTGTTTGAATAAACGCTTCAGCAGACATGCCTGGCTTTAATTTGTTGTCGCCAAGTTTTTTAAGTTCAGCTGCAGAGATCGTCAGCCGTATCGCATAAAACGGCGCCGACTGGGCATCAGCCCGAGACGTATCTGCGGCCACTTGGGTGACTTCAGCGGCAATGTCATTTTGAACGCGCGAATTAAACGCATTAAACTTCACACTTGCAGGCTGCCCCAAATGCACATGGTCAATATCATTGGGCGCCACTTGTGCTTGCAAAACCAAATCATCACCTTGCGGCACAATCATCATCAACGTTTCGCCGGGCCCAATCACCCCACCTTCAGTGTGAACCGCGAGTTGATAAATTGTACCCGCGATAGGCGCTTTGATTGTCATCCGCGAAAGCCTCGAAGATACCGAAACTTTGCGCTGCTCAAATTCCGCAATTTTTGCTTCCGCGTCACGAATATCAGTCAGCGCCATATTGCGCAGCTCTTCATCAACTTGAATCATTTGCAATTTCACTTCGCCAATTTTGGCTTCAGCCGCAGCGCGATTGGACGTCAATTGCCCTTCTTCGCCCTCAAGCCGTGCGGCTTCACGGTCCATCGTCGAAACCCGACTTACCGGCACCAACCCTTGTTTTTGCAAACTGCGCAAATTGACCAGCTCAGTTTTTACCAATTGGAGTTGCTTTTTATTGGACGTAATTTGGGCTGCAACACCTTCAATTTGTTCCTTGAGCTGACCAAGCTGTTCTTGAAACTGTCCTTTCTTGCTCGTCGCAGTTTGTAAGGTGGATTCGAGCAGGTGCTGCTGGCCCGACAAGATTTCCGCAACCACCGGATCAGTGATTGTTGCTTGCATACTCAGAGGCAAAGTGAAACTCGTCCTGCCATCGCGCTGCGCCGAAAGTCTGGCCTTTCGAATTAAGAGTTCGTTGAGTTGATTATTTATGATGCCTAACTCGGCCTTGGTTTCCGTTGGATCAAGCAAAACCAAATCTTGACCTTCCGCAACTGTATCACCGTCTTTGATCATAATACGTTGAACGTTGCCACCTTCACGGTGCTGCACTTTTTTGGAATAACTTTCAGCAACAATCGTGGCCGGTGCAATGACCGCACCATTCAGAGAAGCAAAAGCTGTCCACACTCCAAACACCGCCAGCATGGCCGCCAAACTACCAAAGCCTAGAATGAGCGTATTGCGGATGGATTTATCGGTATTGATTTTTTTCATGTCAGGTCAATTCCGTGTTTGCGGGATGTTTTGCAACATGGGTTGAGGCGGCACTGGCGTTGGGCCGGGCTGTTGGCCTTTGCCCCCAACCTTCTTCAAAATTTCGTCGCGTGTACCATAAGCTGCCACTTGACCGTTGGCCAACACCAAAAGATCATTCATGGCGTGTAGCGCGCTGGGCCGATGGGCAACAACCACAACAGCAGCGCCGCGTTTCAAACAGGCGCGAATGGCCGTGTCCAAAGCAATCTCGCCATCGGCGTCTAAGTTGGAGTTGGGTTCATCCATCACAAATAAAACCGGATCGCCAAATATCGCGCGAGCCAATGCAACACGTTGCTTTTGCCCAGCTGATAACCGGTTGCCACTTTCGTTGAGGGCAGTGTCATAGCCTTGCGGGAGGCGCATGATAAAATCATGGATATTGGCAAGCTTTGCCGCTTCCACAATCTGAGTGGCGTCTGGTTGTTCGCTGAATCGCGAGATATTTTGGGCAACTGTGCCATCAAAGATTTGAACATCTTGCGGCAGATAGCCAATCATTTTGCCTAGCTCATCATCACTGCGCTGGTCGGGTGTTGCTCCATCCAAACGAACAGAACCGCGTGCAGCTGGCAACAGCCCAACAATCACCCGTGCAAGAGTTGATTTGCCCGCACCTGTAGGACCGATGATTCCGAGACCTTGCCCTGGCTTCACGCGGAACGAAACATTTTGCAAAATGGGCTTGTCCATACCAGGCAGAACGACTGCCAAATTCTCGACTTCAAGCAACCCAAGCGGATGCGGCAAAGACATGCGCTCTGGTTCAGCAGGCACCGCATCAAGCACTTTCGACAAACGCTCCATAGCTTTGCGAAATCCAACAAACTGCTGCCAATTGCCCACCGCTTGTTCAACAGGAGCCAGCGCACGACCCATAATAATGGAGGAGGCAACAATGGAACCACCGGAAATTTCATGCTTGATGGCTAAATAAGCACCAACCGCCAACATGGCTGATTGCACGAGCATTCTAAAGACTCGTGACAACGAACTGTATTTAGCCCCAGCATCATTCGCGCGCGTCTGATGATCAAGCGCTTCGCCTTGAACTGCCAACCAACGTTGGCGAATGGCACCCTTCATGCCCAGCGAGTGCAAAGCTTCGGCATTGCGCCGCGCTTCGTCTGTCATCATTGCAGCACGCCCAGCTGCCAAATTTGCACTCGCCATTGGGGCCCGCGTGGCGCGTTCCGTAAGCAGCGCTAAAACTAAAATAATCACAGCTGAAATCACCGAGACGACGCCAAGCACCCAGTGCAGCAAAAACACCACCAGCAAATAAATTGGCACCCACGGCATGTCTAAAAAGGCAAGTGGGCCCTGCCCTCCTAAAAACTGACGGATGGTAGCCAGGTCCTGAACAGGTTGGCCTCCGGTGTTGCCGATTTTGCGCATCGACAAGCCCGCAACAACATCAAACACCCGTGACCCTAGATTTTCCTCGATCCGCCGTCCCACGCGAACCAACAGCCGTGTGCGGACATATTCAAGAACGCCGTAATAGGCGTAAAGTACGAAGACAATCATGCCTAAGGCCACCAAAGTGGGCACTGAGCTGGACGGAATGACCCGGTCGTAAACTTGCAGCATGAACAATGAGCCGGTCAACATCAGTAAATTCACGATGCAGCTGAAGAACCAGGTGGAAATAAACACGCCGCGGCTGGCTTTTATGACAGCAGCAATTTCACCTGTAGACTTTTGATTGGTCGGCTGCATTTTGCACCTTATGAAAAAACTCAATCCCTTCATAGGCCCATTCAAGGTATATACTGAGTTAACAAATCGAATTTTGACGGACTCGACACCGCAAATTTAACAAAGAGGGTCGCTCGAACAGCGTTGAACGACGGAATTTGATTGACGAAACAGTGTGCGCCCTGCCATTGTTCAACCGTTCGGTGCCCTGAAACTATCTGTGAGGGGCCTAAGAGGGAATACGGTGAGGACGACCCAAAAGGGGCCGAAACCGTGACTGCCCCCGCAACTGTGAGCGGTGAGGTTTTAATGCGAATGCCACTGAGTGATCGGGAAGGCGCTTTAAGACCATCGACCCGCAAGTCAGGAGACCTGCCGAGCAAAATGGGCGTATCCGTCCAAAAATCGGTCTCACGGAGGGTGACATGACCACGAAAATTTTGGCAACTCAGGTTGCAATTTCGCAGCGCGCAATCGCAGGATTAATCTGCTTGTTCATCGGTGCTTCAGCAATATTCTTGGTTGGTCTGTCGGATATGGGCGTGGCCCACAATGCAGCGCACGACACAAGACACGCAATCGGCTTCCCCTGCCATTAATTGTTAGTTCAGATTTTATGTGAACTGTCTTCCCAGCAACAGTTGGGAAGCAAACTCTCAGGGGTTACCAAATGCTCGCAAGAATTATACTTTCCACTTTGCTGGCAGGATTGCTTGCGGGCCTGATCATGGCCGGCATCCAACATGTGCGCTTGACACCTTTAATCCAATTGGCTGAAGTTTACGAAACTCCGGAAACTGAGGCTATTGCTGAGGCTTCAAAGCCTTGTGTCGAAACTATGCCGGGCATGAAAATGTGCAACGATGATGGCCGACCATCATGGCAACCCGAAGACGGCTGGCAACGCACCATTTCAACCAGCACGGCCTCTCTGATTGCGGGTGCTGGTTTTGCAATTCTCATGCTTGGCGTTTCCATGCTCATTAACATTCCAATTTCTAAAAATAATGGCTTGATCTGGGGCGTCTGCGGCTTCATTGCGGTCTCGCTCGCCCCATCAATCGGTCTGCCACCAGAACTACCGGGCATGCCCTCTGCCGATTTAACGTCTCGACAGGTCTGGTGGGTAATTGCTATTTTAGCAACGGGAACAGCCATATATTTTTGGATTTTTGCTAAAGATTATTGGTGGCGCTTTGCAGCAATCATTTTTGCAATCGCACCCCATTTTTTTGCTCCAAGAACTTCAGCAGAACCGGAGAATAATCTCCCCGCCAGTTTAGCATCCGAGTTTGCCTCTTCGAGCTTGGCCGCAAATCTAGTGATGTGGTTGGCGATTGGCTATTTTGTTTCACTGGCGCTCGACCGCTATCAAAAGGACATCGCCGCACTATGACCGCAAAAATTCCCGCAACTGTGATTACCGGCTTTTTAGGAGCAGGTAAAACCACCTTGATCCGCAACTTGCTGCAAAATGCCGACGGACGCCGCATTGCCCTCATTATCAACGAGTTTGGTGATGTCGGCGTCGATGCTGAAATTCTCAAAGGTTGCGGCCAAGAAGCTTGCAAGGATGATGACATCATTGAACTGGCCAACGGCTGCATCTGCTGCACTGTGGCCGATGATTTTGTGCCTACGATGAACAAACTGCTCAACCGCACAACACCTTTAGATCACATCATTATCGAAACCTCCGGTCTTGCCCTGCCCCAACCGCTAGTGCGGGCTTTCAACTGGCCGGAAATAAAATCCCGCGTCACAGTGGATGGTGTTGTAACGGTGGTGGACGCCAAAGCTATTTCTGAAGGCCGCTTTGCTGATGATGAAGAGGCCATTGAAGCACAACGCGCAGCAGACGCAAATGTCGATCACGAAAACCCCATTCAAGAACTATTCGAAGATCAATTGAATTGCGCCGACCTCGTGATCCTCAATAAAACTGATTTGATCGACGGACTTGAACTTGCAACGGTTACCAAGGAATTGAAAAGTCAATTGCGGCCCGGCAGTCGCATGGTGCCAACCCAGCAAGGCCAAATTGATGCCGCTATTTTATTGGGCAGCAAAGCAACTGCTGAAGATGATCTCGATAACCGCAAATCCAATCACGAAATGGAAGGTGTAGAGCAGCATGACCATGATGATTTTAACACTTTTATTGTTGAGTTGAGCGGCACCCAAGACAAGGACGCATTGCTGAAGCGGATAGCCCAAACAATTGCACAGTTTGAAATTCTCCGTGTGAAAGGTTTTGCGGCAATAGATGGTTCAACGGCCCGACTGCTCATCCAAGCTGTTGGACCTCGCCTGAGTTCATATTTTGATCGCCCGTGGAACGCTGGCGAAACGCGCCGTAGCCAGCTCGTTGTGATTGGAGAAAAAACGATGAATCAGGCCGCAATTACGGCAGCACTCATCGGCTAATGCACCTGCTTGCCACCACGACTGGCGTGATCGATGGGGCAGCCGAAGCGATCGATCTCAATCAATCACCTGCAGATGTGGTTATTCTGTCTGCCGCCGACAGTGAACTTGCAAACCTTGCAAGTGCTGCTGATCATTCGCCATTGAGCATTCGATTGGCAAATCTAATGCAGTTGCAACACAATGCTGCTGTTGATCTTTACATCGAAAAAACTTTGGCGAAATCCAAACTGATTATCGTTCGCGTATTAGGCGGCAGCGCCTACTGGCCTTACGGCGTGGATGCAATTGCAGCTATGGCCCGCGAACATAACATTAAGTTAGTGCTTCTCGCAGGCGGCAATGATGTCGATCATGTCCTCACAGCACGCTCAACTTTAAATCCCACCGACTGCGAACGCGTGAGGCAATATCTTGCCTATGGTGGCCCTGAAAATGCAAAGGCCCTCTACCACTTCTGCAACTATGTTTTAGACAATGGTCCAGCGCCCGAACCCGCGAAACCTCTGGCTGCAGTCGGGTTCTACCATGAAGCACCTACCGCAAAATTCGCGATAATCTTTTATCGGTCCGTCATCGAAGGTGGTCAGACTGCACCAATTGACGCAATGCTAGCAGAGTTGGGCAACTGCACTGCAATTTATGTAGCCAGTCTCAAAGACAAAACTTCTGCCGCCTTCATTCGCGAAAACTTGAAGTCACCTATGGTGATCCTCAATGCCACATCCTTTGCGGTGGGCAGTGAAAGCGATGATCCTTTGGCACATTTCAACTGCCCCGTTTTGCAAGTAACCTTGGCCGGAAATTCAGAAGATGACTGGCGAGATTCAACGCGTGGCCTGCGTGCGACTGATCTTGCAATGTCGGTCGTTTTGCCAGAACTCGATGGCCGCATTTACACAAGGGCTATATCTTTCAAGTCGGACGCAATGTGGCATGAAAAAACCCAGAGCCGCATTGTAACTTACAAGCCAGTGCAAGACAGAATTGAGTATGTAGCCAAGCTTGCACAAAATTGGACGGCGTTGCACCAAACCGCTAACGCCGAAAAGCAAATAGCAATCATCCTCGCAAATTACCCAGACAAAGATGGCCGCATCGCCAATGGCGTTGGCTATGACACACCGGCCAGTACGATTGAGATTTTGAAGGCTTTGGAAATTGCAGGTTATGAAGTAGGGCAGATTCCCGAAGATGGAAACAAGCTGATAGCGTCGTTGCAATCAATCCGCAAAGGGACCTCATCAGTCGCTTCGCGACAGCTTCTCCAAAGGAGAAGCGTGAATTCAATCACCGACTTTAAAATTTCACCCTTCTCCTCTGGAGAAAGTGCCCGAAGTGCGGATGAGGTCCCTAGCCTTACTCTCGAAACCTACAACATCCACTTCTCCGCCCTCCCCCAACTCATCCGTACACAGATCACATCGCAATGGGGTGAACCCACATCTGATCCCACGTTCCATAACGGCGGATTCCAACTCGCGATCAATCTCTACGGCAATATCGCAATCGCCATCCAACCGCCGCGCGGCTATGGCATTGATCCAAAATCGACGTATCATGATCCCGCACTTGTGCCGCCCCACGGTTATCTCGCATTTTACTTTTGGCTGCGCCACCACTTCAAAGCCCACGCCATCATCCACAACGGCAAGCATGGAAACCTCGAATGGCTGCCAGGAAAGGCCACGGCTCTCTCTGAAAACTGCTATCCAGAAATCACGTTAGGACCAACACCTCAACTCTACCCCTTCATCGTCAATGACCCCGGCGAGGGCACCCAAGCCAAACGCCGCACATCGGCAGTCATTATAGATCACCTGACCCCGCCCTTAACGCGCGCAGAATCTTATGGTCCGATGAAAGATTTGGAGGCTTTGGTCGATGAATATTATTTGGCAAGCGGCCTCGACCAACGCCGCATAGCAACGTTGCGTCAGCAGATTTTCGAACTCACTTCGTCTACCAAACTTGACAAAGATGCAGGCCTCATCGGAACTGATGACAGTGATTTGCAAAAGCTTGATGGTTTCCTGTGCGACCTGAAAGAAGCGCAAATTCGCGATGGACTGCACATTTTAGGGCAGTCGCCAACTGGCCAACAGGAGATTGATTTGCTTGTGGCGCTCACCCGCGTGCCACGGGGGCTAGGCGAAGGTGGCGACCAATCATTAATCCGTACACTGAGCAATGATTTTGGGTTTAAGAGGTTTGATCCACTCAGCTGTAATTTTGCTGAACCATGGACGGGCGATCGACCTGCCGAATTACTAAGGCTGACCAATGAGCCGTGGCGCACCAATGGCGATACGGTTGAGAGGTTGGAGTTGTTTGCCGCGAGCTTGCTAAAAGGGACCTCATCCGCCCCTTCGGGGCACCTTCTCCAAGGGAGAAGGACATTGCCCTTCTCCTCTGGAGAAGGTGGCCGAAGGCCGGATGAGGTCCCTTCGACCCAAGGTGTGCTGAACCACATCGAAGCTACCATCCGCCCCGCCCTCGCTTCCTGCGGCCCCAATGAAATTGCCTCGCTTCTCAAAGGACTTGCGGGCCACCGCGTGAAACCTGGCCCTTCGGGTGCGCCCACGCGTGGGCGCTTGGATGTTTTGCCTACAGGTAAAAACTTCTATTCCCTCGACAACCGCGCTGTTCCTACGCCAACGGCATGGACCCTCGGCCAAAAATCTGCCGATGAGCTCTTGAAGCGCCACTTCCAAGACCATGGCCAACACCTTAAAACTGTTGGCTTATCGGCTTGGGGAACGGCAAATATGCGCACCGGTGGCGACGACATCGCTCAAGCGCTGGCTCTGATCGGCGCAAAACCCGTGTGGGACACGTCAAGCTGGCGCGTCACAGGTTACGAGATTATTCCGCTCGCCAAATTGGCCCGCCCCCGCGTGGACGTCACACTTCGCATCTCCGGCTTCTTCCGCGATGCCTTTCCAGCCCAAATCGAACTGCTCGATAAAGCGATGCGTGCCGTGGCCATTCTCGATGAACCAATCGAAGACAATCCAATGGTCGCCGACCGCGACACGCACCGCATATTTGGCGCTAAGCCCGGCGCTTACGGCGCAGGCTTACAAGCTCTTATCGACGAAAAAATCTGGGACACCAAAGCCGATCTCGCCGCCGCTTATATGATCTGGGGTGCTTATGCTTATGGTGCCAAAACCCAAGGCGAAAATGATGAAGCCACATTCAAACGCCGCCTTGCTGGCATTGAAGCCGTCATCCACAATCAGGATAACCGCGAACATGATCTGCTCGACTCGGATGACT
>JANOXS010000039.1:0-12642 GCA_031418535.1 Hyphomicrobiales bacterium
TGGTGCAAGCACCACCTGCGCAATAGGCTTCGCTGTGATTGATACGGCTTACTGGAAAGAAATCATGCAACACATCCCAATGGGTTGCTTCGTCAGCATGAACGCTTGCGCCCTTGGCAGTCACGGCTTGAATAAATGCCACGCCATCAGCTTCACTGCGAACTACGGCGGTTAATGTACGGCCCTTGCGTTGGCGGGCAGTGATTACAACGCGGCGCTTGCCAGTTTGATGAATAGCGAGGCGACGATCAATACGATCTTCTGCGCGGTTTGCAGGGCGAATGTGACCGCCAAAATATGCGCCGTCCACTTCAACAGTTCCGTCAAGCGTGTGGTCATGGGTTTCAAAGGCCATGGCTTCACGAAGCTTGTGAGCGAACACAAACGCGGTTTTATATTGGACGCACATATCACGGGAAAGCTGCAATGACGAAACGCCCTTGGCGGCATTGGCAACAATGCAGATAGCCGCAAGCATATCGACAAAGCCAAGTTTGCGACTGGCAAAAATGGTTCCAGACGTGACAGAGAATTGATGATAGCAGCCAGCGCACTTGAACTTGCGGCGTGTTGAAATGCCATAAGCGTCAAGGCAGCCGCAACGCGGGCAAACTGGCTTGCCGTCATTCAATGGCCAGCGCATTTTGCAGAATGTTGCGTAAGCAGCATCTTCCCCGCCCTTGTAAATTGCTTTGAGGGAAAGGGTTTTAGAAGCGGCTGAAAGTAAGAAGTGTTGCATTGTATCTTATCCGTTGCTTATGCAACATATATGATACTAGACAATGTAACTTTCAAGGGGTAAAAGTAACAAATACGTTACAAATAGCTTTGAAAGGTTACACTGTGAAAGAACTGCCAGACTGGGAGCGCAAGGTTCAAACCTTAGTTAAGGTTGAACTTGCAAAGCGCAGCTTGACCTACAAGCAGCTAAGCGAGATGCTGTCAGAATTGGGGATCATTGAATCGGAGCCGAATATCCGAAACAAACTGTCTCGTGGGACGTTTAGCGCGGTATTTCTTGTACAATGTCTGACAGCGATGGGGTCAAAGACGATAGAACTAAATGGGTAGCAGTGGCTTTAGCTATTGTTACAATAATAGTACTGGTGTGTTTGGGGTATGCCCTTCAGAGTTCCTTAAATAATTGGAATGAAAGCCAGCAGAATTCCCGCCAAATAAAATACGAAACCGAAAGATATATACGCGAACGCTGTGTTGGCCTTGATGTGATCAATGGCATAAAATGTATAACCGATGCAAAGCAATCCGCCACCAACCATGAGCGCGACGAGTCCGATCTGTATGCCCAGCGGCAAATGGTGGTTTGGGCTTTCATCATGGCCGTAACGGCTCTTATATCTATACCCCTCAGTGTTGCTGGTGTTTTTTTCGTTTGGAATTCTCTGCATCTCACGCGGCGAGCCACTAAAGCTGCCATTGATGCCAATACCAATACTCTCTTGGCTATAGACCAAGAGCAGACCAATGCGCAAAGGCAACTGCGAGCTTACATACATGTTGATGAAGCGAGAATATCCTACATCGGTGGGATTGATATTGAAGCTGTTTTGAAAGTTAGAAATTTTGGGAATACCCCAGCAAAAAAGGTCATTGTTTGGTATGAAGGAACTGTAACAGATAGGAAGGACGCCGGATTTAGCTATTCCTTCAACGGAGATTACGGACCCATCGAGGTTGCCCCCCCAAACAGACCATACCAATTGAAATTATTCTGACCGAATCTGTAACAAAGGATGTTCACGCTAACAGAGGCAGGTTTTCTAATTTGGTCTCTAACGGGCGCTATGAGATTTATCTCACTGGTAAGATTGAATATTCTCTTGTTTTCAATAAAAATAGAGTTACCACCCAATACGAAATGTATTACGAACCAGAACTCGGGGGGATTATTCAGGATGGAGATTTTCGTCGGCAAGGCATCGGCCCTCGCTTCAGCTTTGGGGACTTGAACAACGCAACTACCGAAGAAGAATAATACTGCTAAAAGCCACTTCATAGGAGCGATCATAGTACACCGCACCGCTTGGTGCGTTTGATACATAATGTCGTGACCTTACAATTGGTTCCATCGATAGTAAGCTAGAGTCCTTTTTAGTCCTAGAGGATGTAGAATCTGGATCGATAAAAATTTGGCTTCGTAATATTTTGAAGGCAACTGATGATCAAGCCTTGAAAGATTTGGACTGGAAACCCGCAGTTGGAAAGTATCTGGTGAGAGCAAAATACATTGCTCTTGAATGGTTAGATACAGGGACTGACGAATCCCCACCCAAGCTTGAAAATCTAATTGATGGATTAAAGCAAATTGCCAGCGAAACAGATGTCCGACATTTCCCCGATTACTCACCAGTGCACGAAGGGAAGTTAGTTGCCGCGCTAGAAAAATTTCAGGATGCAAAGAAGCAACTTATTCCTGGTGATAGTCTCGTGTTCATCGACACGAATGAAAATAAAACTTATGAAGTGGATATTTCTAGGCGCTGGTCGCCAGTCGCAAGCATAGCGCCCGAAAGCGCAAGAGAGACAACAAGCCATGGCGAATTAATTTTGACCGTGCGAAAGCCTGATATGATAGGCGATACGATGTGGCAATTTAAGCACGGGAAAATAAATCTTGATTCGCCGATTAATGACAATGAATGGCTACAAAAATATCATGATCGCGAAATCGATATTAGGCCGGGCGATGCTCTTCGTTGCTACGTGAAATTCATCTATTGCTATTCCGCCGACGGAGACCTCGAGGGGCAACGGACAGAGATTGAGAAGGTTTATGAAGTAATTAGATCGCCGAGACAATCCAAGGGCTTTGATTTCGGATAAATTGAATTCTAAATAAAATCCAAATTGCTAACTTTCTCACCCCTCCCAAGCCACCCGCCCATCACACACCGTCATCAGCGGCTTCACATCCCGCATCTTATCCGGTGCAGTGTCTTCCAAATCAAAATCCAGCACCACCACATCGGCAAGATAGCCTTTCTTCAACATACCCTTTCTCTCTTCCATGAACTCCATCTTCGCACCCGCCACCGTGAACGCGTGGAGGCAATCTATTAGGCTCTGCCTCTGGTCGGGGCAGTTTTCATTTGGCGGCACACAGGTCATGGCGGCTTGTATGCCTTGGAAGGGGTTTAGGGCGGCGATGGGCCAATCGCTGCTGAAGGCTATGGTGGCTCCGGCTTCGCGGAGCGTTTGCCATGGGTATGACCATGGTAGTTTTTTGCCGATGCGGCTGAGGATTGGCTCCTTCGGAATGCCGGGCACGCCGACTGCGGTGACAGGCTGCAGGCTAGCGATGACGCCCAACTCATGCAGGCGAGGCACGTCGGCGGGGTCGATCAATTCGATGTGTTCGATGCGGTGGCGGCTGTCGCGCCTGCCGTTTTTATCCCGCGCAAACTCATAGCCATCCAGCGTTCGGCGCACGGCACCATCGGCAATGGCGTGGACGCTGATTTGTAATTTATGTTTATCAATACGGGCGGCCAGCGCGTTAAATTCCGCAGCTGTAAATAAGGGAGCGCCTTTGTTGCCCGGGTGGCCGGGGTAATCATCCAGCGTTAAGGCGGTGAGGGTTTCAAGCACACCATCCATGAAAATTTTCACACGGCCAGAATGCAGCATGTCTCCCTTATACTGCGCGTGCATGTCGGCGGCTTCATCGACGCGAGAAATATCAAAATAATTTTTCTGATGAAACGGAATTTCGATACGGGCATTGAGTTCGCCACGATCCAAAATGTTTTTGAGAATTTCAAGCTGATACCAATTGCCGTCCATATTATGCATCGTTGTGATGCCAAGCGAATTGGCGTGTTTGATACCGCTGATCATCAGGGCCTCATCAATGCGGCGTTGTTCAGCGGTGGCGGGCGGGTTTGGGTTTTCGCCTGTGGTCATGCCCAACCATTCGCGGCCGCCTGTGGGGGTCAGCGCTTGCACGGGCATATAGGCGGCGGGTTCGCGGAGTTCTCCTGTGGCATTACCATCGGAATCGAGGACGATTTCGTTGCCAGTGGGCAGTGCGCGCCCACGCATAATTCCGGCGGCCTCCAGCGCTTTGGTGTTGGCCCACATGGTGTGATGATCAAAGCAGCCGACGATGAAGGGCACATCAGAAACGATGCGGTCGAGCAGCTGCCGCGTGATCGGGCCATCCTTGCCAAGGCTCTCATGGGCGATGCCATTGGCGCTGATGACTTTGAGATGTGGATGGGTTTTTCGATGTTGAGAAACTGAATCATGAAATTCTTGGAAACTGCTGATATGATTGACCATTAGTGTCGTTATTTCAACGGCACCGCCAAACAAATGCACATGGCCTTCAATAATGCCGGGCATGACGGTTTTCTGCTTTGCGTCCACCACACGGGTGTGTTTTGTGCGCAGAGAATTGATTTCACCAGTGGTGCCCAGAGCCATAATTCTATTGCCGGATATGGCAATTGCTTGAGCGAATGGCCTTGCTGGATTCAGCGTCAGCACACGGGCATTGATGATGATGATATCTGGCGTTTGCATAATTTTCTCGATTTTAATTTGTCACAGATTGTCCTCTTGAAAATTTTTTCGCAAGGGTGCAGATTATAAGAGTCGTTAACAATTGAAAGGAGGTGATCCCATGTCGAGTGAGTTCAACGCTAATGAGGCCCAGACATTGCGGATTAATTCCGTTGGGGTAACCGCCTAACAGAATGCAGTGTTCGAAGCTGTCAGAAGCTTCTCACGGGAAAGGCCACTGAGTGTATCAGTGGCCTTTGCTTTTTCCGGGTGCTAAAGAGCGCGCATGAATATCTGGAACATCCTCACTGCTGATGTGCGCATCAACCCCATTGCCTCGCGCCATTATTTTTCGCGGGCACGCTTTGCGCGTGAAGATGTGCGCATCAGAAACTTAGCCCTGCTTCCTTTGCCAGACGTGCAAGGTTCGCCCCCAATTGGCGGGGCAGGGCCTGTGCTTTTTGCAGTGGCTGACATTGGATATTTTGAGCGTTTTGGTAACATGTTTGCCAGTTCGGCAGCGCGGCTCAGCCCGCACAGTGCGGTGCATATTCATATTTTGGGCGACCACTTTGATGTGCCAGCTTTTGACCATATGCCCAAACATTTTTCTGTGACTAATGAAACGGCTGATTTTTCCAAAATGTCGGGCGCTGAAAAAGGCCGCACTTGTCAAAGCATGCGCTTTGTGCGGTTGGCGCAATTTGTGAAGGCTTCTGGCCGCGACTACGTGGCGTTTGATATTGATGGATTGTTTCAAAAATCATTTACCGATTTTAAATTCGCAGATGATGTGGGTTTAATTCTGCGGCCCAAATTTGCCGACCCCGGCCTTCGCGTGAATGCCGGCGTGGTGTTTATGAGGGCAACTGCGGCAGCGCAAAACTACATGTCCCGCGCCGCCACTCATATGCTGGCCCATGTGCAGAACGCTGCCTTCACAGAAAAGCTAGACCAGCGCTGTTTGGCAATGGCCATGGATGAAACGGTGAAGCCTCTGCCACCAGAAATTTACACTTTCGAGCCGGGGCAGGGTTATTTCTATTCAGCCAAGGGCAAGGCCAAGAATGATAAGTTGAAGCACGTGTATGAGACGGGAATGGCAACGTAATTTTCAATGAAAGGCAGCACAACATGCGCGGCCCGTCACTTGTTTAATCGACACTCATTCAGGCTCATTGATAAGTCTTGTGAAGACGGCGCGCACGTCTTCTTCTGAGGCTGCATCCATTGCACCATTTGAGACTTGCTCTTGCGTCCACATCCATGAGCGGGCGGGGTCGTCGCGCATCGACCATTCTGGAAACAGGCGAGATTTGAGATCACAACAGCCAATCAAAGCCACATTAAGATGACGGTCATCGTTCAATATCCGGTGGAACGTTGCGGTAACTGCGCTGCGTGGACCTTCGAGCATTTGCAAGTAAAGGTCGGCTCGACACACCAGCGCGCCAGAAATGTGGTCACGCGCATTATTGCGCCGTGCCACTGAAAGAATTTTATTCAGTGTTGGGTTGTCGAAACCAAAGGGCGTAGAGGCGTAGATCAGCTGCATCAGACTCATGGTGGAACTCCTCCAACTTGAATATACACATTTAGAGCATGATGGCTTTACCTAAAGTGAAAGTGAATAAGCAAAGCACACTCATGATTTTTCGGCCCCCTTGCATGTCTGAAGCATATCCGCCATAAGCCCGTCATCTGAAAGCACCCGCTGGGGGCTGAACGGAAGGAAGTTCGAAAGAACTTTAGGAACCACACGTTCCGGCTTCCCGTGTCTCCGCTCTTTACTGATCGGCTTAACTATCCTTTTTCCTGGATCGTTAGAGGCTCTGCGCTGGTGGTTTTAGTTGTTGAAACTTAGGAAAGGATGATCCCTTATGGGTCTCTATGAACACACATTCTTGGTTCGCCAAGATGCAACACAGGCGCAAGTTGATGCGCTTTTGGAGCAATATACAGCTGTTCTCACCACTGGCGGTGCCAAGGTTGAGAAGGTGGAACACTGGGGCATTAAATCCCTCACATTCCGCATGAAGAAAAACCGTAAAGCTTACTTCACATTCCTGAACATTTCGGGCCCCCATGCTGCGATTGCAGAAATGGAACGCCAAATGTCGATCAGCGAAGATGTGATCCGTTATTTCACAGTTGCTGTTGAAGAACTGGAAGAAGGCCCATCAGCCATGATGCGCCGCCGTGATGATCGCAAGCGCGATGATGACGTTGGTTTCAGCATGAACATGGATGAGGTGATGTAATGGCTATGGATCAAGGCGCACGCCGCCCATTTTTCCGCCGTCGCAAGAGCTGCCCTTTCACAGGCACCAATGCGCCGAAAATTGACTATAAGGACGTTCGCATGTTGCAACGTTATATTTCTGAACGTGGCAAGATTATTCCAAGCCGCATCACCGCAGTTTGTGCGAAGAAGCAACGCGAATTGGCCAAGGCCATCAAGCGCGCCCGTTTCCTCGGTCTTCTGCCATATGTTATCGCGTAAGGGAGATTAAATATAATGGACGTTATTCTCCTCGAACGTATCAGCAAATTGGGTGCAATGGGCGAAGTGGTTAAAGTGAAAGACGGTTACGCACGTAACTTCCTTTTGCCAAATGCCAAAGCTTTGCGCGCAACTGCCAATAACAAAGCTAAGTTTGAACGCGACCGCACCATGTTGGAAGCCAAGAACGCAGCAACCAAAGCACTCGCTGAAACAGAAGCCAAAGCCATTGAAGGCAAAAGCTTCGTCATCATCCGTCAGGCTGGTGAATCAGGCCAGCTTTACGGTTCAGTCTCTGCTCGCGACGTGGCTGAAGCCGCGGCTGCTGCAGGTTCAACTGTAAACAAGAACCACATTCACATTGAAGCGCCAATCAAGTCGATTGGTATTTACACTGTGCAAGTTGGTTTGCATCCTGAAGTTTACGTGCCCGTCACTGTAAACGTGGCCCGCTCGGCTGATGAAGCCGCTGCGCAAGCCCGTGGCGAAGATCTTTCAGCCACTGGTGCAACTGAACGTGCAGAAGCTCGTGCTGCTGCTGAAGCTTTGTTTGAAGAAGCTCAAGCTGAAATTGCAGCCGAAGAAGATGCTGCTCCAGTATCTAAAACGCAGCCACGCGCTAAAGCGAAAAAAGCTGATATTGAATAATCAGTTTTACAATGAAATTAGAAAGGCTGCCTTCGGGCGGCCTTTTTTAATGGCCACCGCCACCTGTAGATTTTTGCGGCGCGGGTTTTTGCATGAAGGGTGTCATCAAGACGATGGCCAAAAATAAAAACGTGAGCAGGTAAAAAATATCGGCAATGGCCATCGTCATGGATTGTTGGCGCACGATGCCGGCCAATCTTGCAAGGGCTGCTTGGCCAGCGTCAGAGCCTAAAGGTGATAGCCCATTGGTGATGTTGCTGAGTGTTTGTTCTGCCTGAGCTGAACCCCAACGCACTGTTTCATGCAGCCTTGCTAAATGCAAATCCATTCGCTGATTCATCGTGGTATTGATGATGGCTAAACCTACAGCACCGCCTAAATTGCGCGTGAGGTTGAACAAGCCGGATGCGCCCCGCAGTTGCACCGGGCTCAAAGTTCCAAGTGCCACATTGGTGACCGTGACCATACAAAACATGAGCGACACGCCGCGCAAAATCTGTGGCAATAACAATTCGTTAAAGGTCCATTGTGATGTGATGGATGAGGCTAAATATGTTCCAATCGCAAAACCAATAAATCCACCGCCGATCATAATGCGCGGGTCAACTTTTGCTGATAAGCGCCCCGCTAGTGGTGCTGTTAAAAACATGGCAACGCCTGACACAAACATAGTCTCGCCAATCATCATTGAGGAATAATGTTGAATGCGCGCGAGATAGACAGGATACAAATATGTGAGACCATAGAGACCAATGCCCATGGTGAAAGAGAATATGCAGCCTGACGTGAAGTTGCGATTTCTGAAGGCGCTGAAATCGACCAATGGGTTTGGCTTCGTAAACATGCGCCAGAAAAATAGCCCACCGGAAATTGCGCAGGTGGCTGTTAGTTTAAAAATTAGTGGGCTGCGCAACCAATCATCTTTCGACCCTTCTTCCAAAACATATTCAAGTGTGCCGAGAAAAACCGCGAGCAGGGCAAGGCCTGTCCAGTCAAAGTTCTTGACCAACTTAAAATCAGGTTTGTCGAAGTCGATGAAAAACCAAGCACCGATGGTGACGGCGATGCCTGGAATGATGTTGACGAGAAACAACCAATGCCATGAAAACATTTCAGTGAGATAGCCGCCTACTGTTGGACCAATGGTGGGGGCAAGCGTTGCGATCAAACCAATCACAGGTGAAATGATAGCGCGTTTATCGGGCGGGAAAATTGTGAATGAAGTGGCAAACACAGTGGGGATCATGGCGCCGCCAACAAAGCCTTGAAGGGCGCGCCACACCATCATTTCGCCAATGGTGCTGGATGTGGCACACATAAAGCTCATCAACGTGAAGCCGGCAGCAGAGGCCACGAAAAGATAACGTGTTGAGAAAATGCGCGTGAGGGTTCCAGACAGCGGGATCATGACCACTTCGGCAATTAAGTAACTGGTTTGCACCCATGACACTTCGTCAGCCGAAGCGGATATTCCTGCTTGAATCTCTGCCAATGACGATGACACAATTTGAATGTCGAGAATGGCCATGAACATGCCGAAGATCATAAAAATAAAAGCAATCAAATGCTCGGTATTAAAGCCCGGATTTGCTTGAGCAGGTACAGCGGCAGTTATCACTTTTCTGTGCCGTTATCACGTAAATCAACAGCGACCGTGACCGAAAGGCCAAGGCGCAGTTTTGCGGCAAGCACTGCTGGCACCGATATTTTGACGGGCAGGCGCTGGGTAATTTTCGTGAAATTACCCGTGGCGTTTTCGGGCGGCAGCAGCGAAAATTCAGCACCTGATGCAGGCGAGATGCTGTCTACTATGCCTTCAAATTTTTCGCCGCTTAAGGCATCAACTTCAATCTCAACCTTCTGACCGGCATGAATATCTGCCAATTGGGTTTCTTTGAAGTTCGCTTCGATATAGGCCGCATTTGTTGGGACGAGGGCCATCAACCTTGTGCCGGGGCCAACATATTGGCCCACCTGTACGGCGCGATTTCCAACGGTGCCCGCAAAAGGTGCACGAATTTCTGTAAAGCTCAAATCATGTTTAGCTTTCTCAACGGCGACGTTGAGTTCGTTTATGGTATTTTGCGCTTCAATAATTTTTGCATTGAGTATTCCGGTTTGAGCTTTGGCCGCGGCAATATTGGCTTGCGCAACCAAAACATTTGCCGCCGCAATGCTGCGCTGCCTGGTGGCATCATCATAGGCTTGCTGGCTTCCAATGTTACTTTTGACCAATTGGCTGGCCCGGCTTTGCGTGAGCACAGCGTTGAGCTCGGACGCTTTGGCGCTTTCTAACTGTGCCACAGCTGAACTTATTTGCGCGTCTTGAGCTTTTACCTGTTCAGTGATTGTGACGATTGCGGATTTTTGAGTTTCGAGACGTGCTTCCGCTGAAGCCACAGCCAATTTATAATCACGATCGTCGAGCTTTAAGATGATATCGCCTGCGTTTACGGTGGCGTTTTCTCCTGCAGGAATTTCTGCCACATACCCAGCAACTTTGGCGCCCAGTTCCGAGACATCTGATTTCACATAGGCATCATCTGTCGAAATTTGGAACCGCCCGTAAGTGAACCAACTGTATCCATAGTAAGCTGCGCCGCCCAAGGCCGCCAATAAAATTGCACCAAGAACAATGCGGCGAACAGGCGAGGCAGATTTTGCAACAGGTGGTGCTGCCGCAGGTGGAGCAGCTTGTTGGGTTTGGGGGGCAGAGGTAATTTTCAAAACGGGGGCGTTCATATGATATCCAATTCGAACCGAACGGTTCATTCTGGCCTTGACGTAGCAGTTTGGAGTCTTATATACAAGACTGAACTGTTCGGTGCGATAAAATGACTGCTGTGCAAATAGCGAATGACAACCTTGATACCGCCAAGCGCCAGCAAATTCTGGATGGGGCGCGGCGGTGCTTTTTGGCGCAAGGCTTTGATGGCACCAGCATGAATGAAATTGTTAAAGCGGCCGGCGTTTCTAAAGGCACGGTCTATGCCTATTTTGCTTCTAAAGAAAAATTATTCGAAGCGCTGATTTTTCAAGATCGCCGCCACCAAGCGGAACAGGCCGTGGTAATTGGCGATGAAAACAGAGGTGTGGAGCACGTTTTGCATGATTTGGCTCTGCGCATGGCGACGATGTTTAAAAGCCCAGATACAATCGCTTATGTGCGTTTGGTGATTGCCGCCGCTGATAAATTCCCGGAAATTGGCCGTGCTTTTTATGAAGCCGGGCCGGATTATGCCAATAAAATCATCGCGGCCTATTTGAAGCGCAAAATGGACGACGGCACGCTGCGTCGTACTGATCCCACCCTTGCAGCCATGCAGTTTTGCGAGCTTGTGCAATGCGGATTAATGAAACCCCGCTTGTTTGCAGCCGAAAGCATAGCTGGGACATTTGAAGTGGAGCAGGTTATTGAAAGTGGGCTTGCTTTGTTTTTGGGTGGCATGAAGCCGCAGATCTAGCCTGTGGATAGCGGTAATAACAAATTCAGCCGTTAATTTGATCAAATTAACTGCTATTAGCAGCTTATGAACAATCCAATTCCGCTTCGCCCTGTCGATCAAAATGCAGAAGATAGTTTTCGCAGCCCACCGCAAAACCTTGAAGCGGAGCAAGCGCTGCTCGGGGCTATTCTCTCGAACAATGAAGCTGCTGACCGTGTTTCAAATTTTCTGACTGCGGATCATTTCAGCGAAGCTGTGCATTCGCGCATTTATGAAGCGGCGACGACGCTCATTCGCATGGGTAAATTGGCTTCGGCTGTGACGCTCAAATCGCATTTTGAAAATGACGCAACGCTGAAGGAGATTGGTGGCACCGCTTATTTGGGTCGCTTGGCGGCCACGGCAACCACCATTATCAACGCTGAAGAGTATGGCCGCACGATTTATGAATTGGCGCAGCGTCGTAAATTAATCGGTATCGGCACTGACGTGGTGAATGAGGCTTTCGAACCCGACATTGAAATCAACTCGAAAGAGATGATCGAAAAAGCCGAGCAGGCGCTTTATGGGCTGGCTGAAACTGATAAATACGGCAAAGGCTTTCAGGCATTCGGGCGAGCTTTAACGGATGCCATTGATATGGCTTCTGCTGCCTATCAGCGCCAAGGCGGGCTATCTGGCATTTCGGCGGGCCTGACTGATCTTGATGAAAAAATGGGTGGTTTGCAATCTTCGGATTTGATTATTCTGGCGGGGCGCCCCGCTATGGGCAAGACGGCACTGGCCACCAACATTGCCTATCACGTGGCCAAGAATTACAAAGCCGAATATCAATCTGATGGTTCCAATAAAGTTTTGGATGGGGGTGTTGTGGCGTTCTTCTCGCTTGAAATGAGCTCCGAACAATTGGCCACGCGCATCATCGCGGAACAAGCTGAAATTTCATCGGAATACATTCGCCGGGGCAAAATTTCTGAAGACGAATTTCAGCGTCTGGTTGATGTGAGCCGTGAGTTGCAGGCGCTGCCGCTTTATATTGATTCAACAGGCGGCCTCACGATTGCGCAGCTGGCTTCGCGGGCGCGGCGTTTGAAGCGTCAACGCGGCCTTGGCCTGATTATTGTGGATTATTTGCAGCTTCTCGCAGGTTCCAGCAATAAGCAGCGTGAAGGCCGTGTTCAAGAAGTGACGGAAATCACCGTGGGATTGAAAGCCTTGGCCAAAGAATTGGCTGTGCCTATTATTGCGCTATCGCAGCTCTCGCGTCAGGTGGAAAGTCGAGAAGACAAACGTCCGCAACTTTCGGATTTGCGTGAATCTGGTTCAATTGAGCAAGACGCTGACGTGGTGCTTTTCGTATACCGCGAAGAATATTATCTCGAACGCTTGATGCCTGCGGATGGCACCCCAGAATTTCAAGGCTGGCAAGAAAAAATGGACCGCGCCCATGGCAAGGCTGAGGTGATCATCGGCAAACAGCGCCATGGCCCCACAGGTACAGTTGAACTTCAATTCGAAGGT
>JANOXS010000040.1:0-5367 GCA_031418535.1 Hyphomicrobiales bacterium
ACGCGCATCAGCAACCCCGTCATCGGGATGGCAACTACTTCGGCGATCAAATAAGATGTTTGTATCCAGCTCATCTGGTCAGCCCCAATTTTAAGGGCTTTTTCGATGACGGGGAGAGATGTGACCACAACCTGAATATCAAGAATAGCCATAAACATGCCGACACAAGCGGCTATGTAGCCCAGCCACCTTTGAATGGGCGGAAGTTCATAATGGGCTTTGGAGATTGGAGCCGTGCTATTCATGGATAAACTTTCATGGCTTCCCCTAATCCAATTATTTCGTGATCACAATGATTGGATTTTCCGCAAAAAACTGCTTGCGGTATGAGGGGTCCGTCACATCTAGCTTTTCGGCGAGGCTTGGAATGTGGGCAACTTCTGCAATTGTAGAGCCGCCTGTAAGCTGGTCTCGAACATAATTTGCAACCCAAGTGTGATTTCGAACCATATCGGCGAAATTTTGCGCAAGGCTTGCTTTGCCATCGGCAATTTCTTCCGGGGAAGGGCCCTCGGCTCTAAACCGATCCCACGACGATTTGACAATTGCAATTGTCTTTTCACTTGCCGCTTTAGCAATGCGACCCGATATGGTGTTCACTGCCCCATGATCATAAATGTTCCATGAATATTGCAAGCCATATGTGGCCCCTGTTGCTTCGCGCACATCTTTAAAGACGCGGGCCTTTTGGCCATCGCCAAAAATACGCGTGAGAATGTCCATCGCCACATTAGATTTCAGATCCATGGGTTCAGTCCACACTGTTCCCATTGTAAGAATGACTTGATCACCGGTTTCTGCCTCAACGACATAGGGCTTATCACCGTGAGCTTCGAGCACGATGGGTGGACTGGGCAAGAGGGGTGTGTTCGGCGCAATCCCATCCAACAGTCCATCTACAATAGCACCTGCTTCAGTTTGTGTAATATCGCCCACAACTGAAACGACAATTCCGACTTTGTGGAAATGTTGTTCCGCCCATGGCTTTAAATCTGCCACTTGAATGTTCCGCACGTCCGCGGCCTTGGGCATATTTGCATTTGAATAGGGGTGCTTTTTAATGGCAGTAGTGCTGAATAGCACTTGCGTTTTAAATTCAGGATATGCACTAAACTCTTCAATTTTTTTGGCAAAATCTTCCCGATAAAATGCCAGCTTCTTTTCTGGAAAATCTGGATTCAACAGAACAAAATTTGCAAGCTTTGCGGTGTTTAAAATACCTTTCAACGGAGCCGAAATCTCCATGTTCACAGTATCTTCAGCCGGCGAAACATTGAAGCTGCCGCCATAATCTTGAAAAGATTCATAAAGTTCTGAAGATGATTTTCCGCCAGCCCCTTTCATGAGCATTGCGCACGCTGCAAAAGCGCTGACGGGTTTTTCCTGTGGGTCCGATCCGATGCCATATTTGAATGCCACTGAGACTGCGACGGTGCTCTGCACATCTGACTGCATAAAACTAAATTCAATGCCATGCGGGCTTTTCATATCATGAAGTGGCAGGTCATCAGCAAAAACAGGGTCAAAACTCAACGTTAATAAAAGGAGCGCATAATTGAATTTCATTGTGCTGATCCTTTAGGCTTGAGGAGGGCAACGCCAATGCGGCCTGGCAATTGGGTGATCTTTAGAAGATGATTTACATCGCTCAGTTTCACGGACTGCAATTCAGCATAAAAAGAAATCGCATTATCATAGCCATCTTCAACACTGTCGGTCGCTAAATTTGCGGCGCGGCTGGTTGGGTTTTCCCATTCGTCCGTTAAAAAATACCTGGCCTTCACGCGATCAAAACTTGCTTGCGAAATGCCATTGGCCGACAGCGCAGCGAAGTAACTCTCCACTGTCATGCGCAGTTGTTCTGGACCAACATCACCTTCCAACTCACCATTGAAATCGATCTGCCAAACTCCACTCAACAATTTATAAAGGCCGAATGACCAGTTTTGTGCCAGACGCGGTTCGTCTGAGATGCGGTTATAAAGTCCTTCAGGTAATCGGCTGTTTATAATGTCGTTCAAAACTCGGGCTGCAGCGATGTCGTGCCACGGCGTAGGTGCGGCCACAATTTTTGAAGTCGATACCTTCACAGTTGTTGCGCGCTCTGAAATTGCTTCTGATTTAAATTCGGAGGTTTCAATCGTTGGTTTTGGTAGGCCTGAAAGAAACGCACCCAATCCCTCAAACTCATCATCACTCAATATGGGATCAGCTTTATGCCCAATGGCAACACTTGCCACCGCTGAGTTTGGAAAAAATTCTTCGACAGCGTCTTGCGCTGTTGCTGAAAGAGCAGGGCCAGTTATTGAGAGGAAAGTGCGGCTGGCTTGATAATGAGATTTATCAAAACCAGTAACGTCCTCCATTTTAATAGCTTCGATTTTTTCTTGTGTGCCAATAGGAGGGTTTTCAAAAGGAAACCCTTTGTAAAGTTCGCTTGAGAATTTTTGATAAAATGGAGTGTCAGGATTACTTTGTGTTCGTTGAAAAAGCTCTTGGACAACAATGTTTTTTTCTAAATCCAAACCAGCTTGTGTCACTTGTAGAGGCTTTGTCATTTGCGAAAGTGTTTTTAACGCAATTGCAAATCCATCCGCAGGCACATTCAAATCATAGCGTGTTGTGAGATAAGTGGTTGACGCGTTTGATGACGATCCCGGAATGGCATCGAATGCCACAAAGCCATTGCCGTCTTCCGATTTGAATTTTAAATGTTCCATTAAATGGGCAATGCCGGGAACCGAGTCTGATGTGGACCCAAACGGCACCCACATGGAAATTTGATAAGAACTCGCACCATCAATGGCGACATCTAACACATAAGATTTGGGATTGACGGGAGCTATATGCGCGGTGTGCTGAAAACTTAGAAATGCTTTTGCCGCAATGAGAGCGACGAGTGCGAAAGCGGGAATCTGGATCAATTTGTTCATGGCGACAAATTACTGATAAGAATAAGTTTTACCAGTGACAAATGCGCCAGCCGACGAATTTACCATTCGGACTTTTGAAATTCCCCGCCAGTGATTGTGTAATAGTCACCTGCGGAATCACAATATATGTGGCCAGCCAATTTCACGCCTGATTTGCCATCGATGCTGCCCACGCAAAGTGAAGTGACGTCACTGTTATTTTGCTTCCAAAATAATGAAGAACCACATTCCATACAAACCCCACGCTTGGCTTCTGCGCTTGATGCGAACCATTTCAAGCCGTCTTGCTTGATGAATTTCAAGTCGGCATCTGCAACATGTGTCGAAGTCCAATAAGTTCCCGTCATCTTGCGGCATTGCGTGCAGTGACACGCAATTGCGCCGTCCATTGGTCCATGGATTTCAAATGCGACGGCACCACACAGGCAAGAACCGGTTTTCAATTTTTGAACTCCCGCGCCAAAGCATGAATATGATCAGGCCCAATGCCACAGCAGCCGCCGTAGATTGTGGCTCCGAGTTTGTTCCAATCATGTGATTTTTGAACGAGATCAAGTGGCTCGATCACATCAACAAATTGCCAATCAGGAGCGGCATAGTATCCGCACTCAGGATAGGTTCCGATGGGACCGATCCAATATTTTCGCAATATCGTCAGCGCCTCGTCGGTGTTGTTTGGCGAAGTGTGCATGATTGAAATGACGTCAGGTTTGAGAGCAGCCAAAGCCCGCGCCACATCTTCAAATTTTTGATCGTCGCGACCAAAACCAGTCAGAACGTCACCATGTCTTTCAGCGGCAATACCAATCCAAACTGGAAGGCCTGTTTCCATGGCAGCTTCACACGCCCAGAGGGAGTAATCGGTATCGCGCATCATTTCCATCATAATCAAATCAACACCCAAAGCCTTTAAGTGCTGGGCTTTGGCGCGGAATAAAACCATGGCCTCGTCGCGGGTCCAGCTTTTACTCATGTCCGTGCGGTCAGTTCCAACAATGACGGGGCGTTGGGTGGAAAAAGATCCGGCGACGGCAACATCGTGCCCCTGTGCTGCCGCCTTGGCATAACCCACGGCTAAGGCATCAAGCGTGGCCAGTTCAGCATCGCGACCATAAGCGTTGAATGATAAAGGGCTGGTGGCAAAAGTATTGGCTGCAATAATATCAGCTCCCACTCGCACATAATCATCATGCACTGAACGCACAATTTCGCCATGTGTACCATTCACATCAGCACACCACGTCTCGCCACTCATCGGCGCACCTCGGCGCTGGATGTCGGTGCCGGTGCCACCATCTAAAATAATGGTCTCGCCAGCTGCCAGTTTCTTTTTAATATTATCGTAGCTCACGAAAGGCCCTCATGTGAAATTGTGCTTGTGGTGTTGAGTATGTAAATTTCTGACCAACGGGGCAAGCCCTGCGCGCCAGACAGCCACCATTCATACAATCTTCGCCCGCATCTGTCTTTATGTGTTCGCCGCAAACGGCAATTTGATAGGAGGAACCGTCAAAAGCGCCAACGGGGCAGGCGGAGAGGCAGGGCTTCTCGGTGCAACTTTCACACGGATGCGATCCTAAAGATGCCCGCGGCAAATCAAATTCAACTGGAAATAAGAGTGCTGCACGGTAGGCGTGCCACAATCCATATGTGGGATGAATGTTCAAACCCAACGGTGAGACATGCCCCGCACCGCCACGCCTTGCCCATGACAGAAAGGGCAGGGCAGGCTTATCAAATGGGAAGACAGCCTTTGCGCCCAAGTCTTCGGCCAATCGTTCAACCACCACCCGCGTCCACTCATCCATAGTTGGCGCCCCAGAGCGTGCGAAGCGCCGAAACATCTCTGGCCCGGTGTTGCCGATGAGAATAACTTGCTTGGTCTTGCCCATATCGTCAGGGGAAAACCAACCCAGTGGCGTAAAAGTTTCGCTGCGAATGCGGGTGAGGATGGGGTGTTCCATCCTCAACGCCTTACTTCATCCAGCGTGGATCGCCAATCTCCATCACTTCTCGCGGTAATTTAATATCATGGTGCTGGCGGATGATTGCGTCAATTTCCAGCGGAATGTATTCAGGATAATAGGTTGAAAGAATTTCTTTCTTCCGCGCAATGGCCTTCGATAAAATATCAGGCTTGCCTGCTTCGTTCCATTCCTTCGGGCTCATGCGATTGGCCATGGCAGGGTAAATATACTCGGTCTGCATCATGGTGAGCGTTTGGTTTGAACCCAAATAATGCCCAGGACCTTCAAGACACGTCTCAGTAATCACATCGAGTGACAAAGTATCCTCCGTCACCTCAATGCCGCGCACGTTGCGATTGATGGCGCCCAACATATCATTATCAATCAGCAGGCTTTCCAAACAAAAGCCCAGCAGCGAAGCGTGCATGCCAGCCGATTCATACATCATGTTAATGCCGGTCATGGCA
>JANOXS010000041.1:0-14347 GCA_031418535.1 Hyphomicrobiales bacterium
GACTCCGACGAAAACTGCATCTGCTTGATTTCATTCGATGTTCCGGCAAAATTCAAAACCATTTGGGCGCGTCTCGCCCAGCCATTCTCAGGCATGTAAGCGCATTCCGGCTTTGTCCGGAATGTCGCGCAAGCGCATTCCGGCTTTGTCCGGAATGTCGCGCAAGCGCATTCCAGCTCTGACCGGGATGGAGCTCATTCTGAACGCCAGATAAACGGCGCACTCAGGCTTGGTTCAGAGCCAGTCCCTCATAAAGGCACAATCAAATGCTTTTAAGAGGGACAAACAAAATGAACCGCTTTTTCAAATCCGCCGCCGCCGCAACCATCATTCTCGCGAGCCTGTTGACATCAAGTTCAATGGCCGCCGAAAAGAAGCCATTCGCTGGCATCATCATCGTGCCAGCTTCTGCCCAACCTGAAATTCAAGTTGAAGCCAGCCCCGCTTTCAAGCGCGGCAAAATAATCGCTTATGAATCAGGCAAGAAAGCTGGCTCGATCATCGTCGATACCAAATCCAATCATCTTTATTACGTGCTCAGTGCCGATCGTGCTGTCATGTACCGCGTGGCCACGGCCAAGAAAGGCTTCGAATGGTCTGGCGTTAATAAAGTGTCGAGCAAAACTCAATGGCCAGATTGGCGCCCCCCAGTTGAAATGCTGAAGCGCCGCCCAGAATTGCCAGCTTTCATGGCAGGCGGCCCAAAAAACCCACTCGGTGCCCGCGCCATTTACTTAGGCTCGTCAATTTACCGTATCCACGGCACCAATGAACCAAAATCCATCGGCAAAGCGGCCAGCTCCGGTTGCATCCGGATGCTCAACGAAGATGTGAGCGAACTTTATAACTTCGTGAAACACGGTGCCGAAGTAACAGTGCTATAAAAGATCGAAGTGCGACAGTGAGCAAAAGGCCCCGGCAGAGATGTCGGGGCCTTTTTTTTAAACTCAACCCGTGCGTCTCATTCTTGCTTGTGGTGGCTGATAGGCCATTCTTGCGTGATATTCGCAATACGGTGAGCCATCTCTGGGGCCATGGCCGCAGAAGCAGAAGTCTTCTTTATTTGGATCGCCAATCGGCCATTTGCAGGTTTTGTCTGAGAGGTGCAAAATGGTGATGCGGCCATCCTTGGCGCTGTCCACCAAGCGAAGAGGCTTTGGTTCGGGCAAGGCCATGGGGCGAGGTGCTACGTGGGCATAAGGCTTCAGGGCATTTGCCCCTGCCGTAGGCATGGATGGCGAGCGGCCGGGAGCTGAAGGCTCACGCGGAGATTTGCGCGCCGTGCGTGGTGCCGTGTTGCGCGGCTGTGTGGCCCGGCCCGATAGGTTAAGCCGGTGCACTTTGCCGATCACAGCATTGCGTGTCACACCCAAGGCCAAGCGCCCAGCAATCTGGCTGGCACTGAGGCCTTCGGCCCATAATTTTTTCAAAAGTTCTACGCGCTCTTCGGTCCAAGGCGCTTTTTCGATTGGCATGGCCAAGTCAGTCATATTTGAATCCCCTTTGCTTCACAGGATGCGGTGCACCCCGCGCCAAAACTCTGACGCATTACTGAATTTCTGCTACATGTCGTAGCGTGTTGACTTTTACCTACTATGGGCAGCGCTGAACTTACAAGAATCAGTGAAAAGTTATGCCCATGTTTTACGCAAATGCAGCCCCACATTTATGGTTAACAAAGACTTAACCCGTCTTTGAATCACGAATACATGCGGTGTTTTGACTCAGTTGTGGAGAAGGCCAGATTGACGACTGCCCACATCTTGACTATGCAACGTTTTTAACAATGCGCCGATCACCCATCGGCGCTTTTTAGTTTTGGGGAGTGCCAAAATGATTGCACCAGTTCTGCCCACTTACAATCGCGCCGCGGTTTCGTTTGAGCGTGGGTCTGGTGTGCGCGTTTACACCCCAGAAGGCGTGGAATATTTGGATTTTGGTGCGGGCGTCGCTGTCACCTCTTGCGGCCACTCGCACCCGCATTTGATCAAAGCACTAACCGATCAAGCTCAAAAAATCTGGCACACATCAAATGTCTATCAAATGCCCGGCCAAACCAATTTGGCAGAGAGATTGATTGCCAATACTTTTGCCGACACTGTGTTCTTTTGTAATTCAGGAACTGAAGCTTCTGAACTTGCCATTAAAATGGCGCGCAAATTCCATGCGGCACAGGGACACCCTGAAAAATTTCACATCATCACCTTTGAAGGGGCCTTCCATGGCCGAACCCTTGCAGCCCTCGCGGCGGGTGGCCAACAAAAATACTTAGAAGGCTTCGGCCCTAAGGCTGAAGGCTTTGATCAAGTGCCATTCGGCGATCACAAAGCATTGGAAGCAGCCATTGGCCCGCAGACTGCGGCCATCATGATTGAACCCATTCAAGGTGAAGGCGGCATCCGGCCTGTGCCTTTCCAATGCTTGCGCGGCCTTCGAGAGATCTGCGATAAGCATGGCATTCTTTTAGTGTTCGACGAAATTCAATGTGGTGTAGGTCGCACCGGAAAATTATTTGCCCATGAATGGGCAGGCATGGCCCCTGATATTATGGGCATTGCCAAAGGTATCGGCGGTGGCTTTCCACTGGGCGCTGTGCTGGCCACAGAACGCGCCGCAAGCGGCATGATTGCTGGAACTCATGGCTCAACCTTCGGCGGCAATCCGCTCGCCACAGCCGTTGGCAGTGCTGTGCTGGATGTGGTGTTGGAAGAGGGTTTCTTGGAAAACGTGCAACGCCAAGCCATTAATCTGAAACAAAAGCTTGAGCGCCTGAAAGATTTGCACCCCGCCGTGATTGAAGAAATTCGCGGTGAGGGTTTGATGATGGGCATTAAAACCAAGCCGCTCAATACCGATTTTGTAAAAGCTGCACTTGATCAGAAACTTCTGGTGCTGGCGGCGGGCGATAACATTGTGCGGCTGCTGCCCCCTTTGATTGTGAATGATCAAGACGTGACCGAGGCTGTGAATAAACTTGAAGCGGCTTGCGTTGCTTTAGAAAAGAAGACCTAAAATATGTCGCATTTTTTGGATTTGAAAGATTTCACCAAGCCGCAACTGCGGGCCATGCTCAACGGCGCTGCCTCGCGCAAAGCTAAACGTTCAGGTCTTGCCAAGGGAGTTGTGGATTCTGATTTGCCGCTCAAAGGCAAAGCAATTGCCTTGGTGTTTGAGCGCCCATCAACCCGCACCCGCTTTTCGTTTGAAATGGCAATCCGGCAATTGGGCGGTGAAGTTTTCACAGTTTCAGGCGCAGAAATGCAATTGGGCCGCGGCGAAACCGTGGCCGACACGGCGCGTGTTGTATCACGCTATGTAGACTGCGTGATGCTGCGCGCAAAATCGCATGACACTTTGCAAGAGTTTGCCGGTGCGGCAACTATTCCAGTGATCAATGGCCTCACCAATCGCACCCACCCCACGCAAGTGCTGGCTGATGTTTTAACGCTCGAAGAACACCGTGGCCCACTCGATACCAAACGTGTGGCCTGGATGGGAGACGGCAACAATGTGTGTGCCTCGTGGATTGAAGCGGTGGGCGTTTTGGGTGGATCACTCCGAATTGCCAGCCCTGACAGTTTGCGCCCTAACCCAGAATTTTTAAATTGGGCAACCCAGCATAAAGCTGATGTCGATGTGATGGTTTCACCTGAACAAGCTGTGGCTCACGCAGATTGCGTGGTGACGGATGCGTGGGTTTCCATGCATGACGAAGATATTGAGAATCGCCACAATCTGTTGCGACCCTATCAGGTGAATAGCGCCTTGATGAAGCTCGCAGCAAAAGATGCGCTGTTCATGCATTGCCTTCCCGCACACCGCAATGAAGAAGTGACTGACGAGATTATGGATGGCAAACATTCCGTGGTTTTTGACGAAGCGGAAAATCGTTTGCACGCGCAAAAAGCAATTTTGTTGAACTGTTTCGGAAAGCTCTAATGGTCGATGTCGTCATTCCGTTTGCGATTAAACCTCTCGGCGTGCGGGGACGCATCGTGCGCCTCGGTGCTGTGCTTGATGATATTCTGGGGCGACACGATTATCCCGATACCGTGTCTGCTGTGGTGGCTGAATCAATTGCGCTCACCGCTATGCTGGGTACGGCCTTAAAATTCGACGGCAAATTTATTTTGCAAACCAAGACCTCTGGGCCGCTTAATATGTTGGTGGCTGATTTTGTATCGCCAGGCGGTGTTCGCGGCTGCGCTAAATTCTCAAAGCCACGGCTGGATGAATTGGCAAAACCGGATCAAAAGCAAATGTTGGGCGAAGGCGTTCTCGGCATGACTGTTGATCAGGGCCAGGACATGGAGCGTTATCAAGGTTTGGTAACATTGAACAATTCAACTTTGACGGATGCCGCCCACACTTATTTTCAGCAATCCGAACAAATTCCAACACGGCTGCGCATGGCAGCTGGGCCACTGCTGTCGCGCGGTGACAAGCAGCCACATTGGCGCGCTGGTGCTATTCTTGTGCAGCATTTGCCAAGTGAAGGCGGATCATCCCCTATCCCTGAAATGCAAGGAGATGTGCCTGAAGGATTGGAGATTGAAGTCGAAGAAGATGACAACTGGGTGAAGGCCCGGTTGCTTCTAGACACCATCGAAGACCACGAATTGCTCGACCCCACGTTGACAGCCGAGGAAATTCTATACCGGCTGTACCACGAGGATGGTGTGACGGTTTATCCCGCTATTCCTGTCACACGCCACTGCACCTGCTCGCGTGAAACGGTGTCCGCCATGCTAGAAAATTTTTCAAGCACCGATCGCGCCGATATGGTGAAAGATGAAAAAATTGAAGTGACGTGTGAGTTCTGCTCCACGCCCTATCAATTTAAGTTGGCCGATTTTGCATAACGGCCTGTGGCCAAAGCCTGTCATTCGCCACAATAGTTTTTCCAATTGGAAACAATGATGCAAGGGCCAGCTTCACATGGGCCCACGCAAACGGAATGCCGATGATTGAAATAGCCAGTGCAACCGCAGCAGTTAAGTGCATGACGGCCAACCACCAGCCAGCAAGCACAAACCAAATGACATTACCAATCGTGCCAAGCGTGCCTGTGCCCAAATCGGCACGGCCGTTCAATTCTTCACGCGATACAATGTCATAGCCGAAGGGCCAGAACGTATAGCGGGCAATGACAAAGCAAGAGCGCGCCCAAGGCAGACCGACAATAGTGATGGCCATGAGAATACCAGCCAAAATCCAGCCTAGTCCGGCAAAAAATCCACCAAGAACAAACCAGAGTACATTGAGAATAAATAACATGAGCATAACCCTCCACCAGCCTCACAAGTGGGGAAGCAGGCGACAATTTTCAATCTATCAATTCAGGCTGTGCACATCATAAGGGCTATCCAATGAGAAGCCCGGAATCACGGCGTCAAAATGTTCGCCTTTTCCTGTGATCATGCCGAAGCTGCCACTCATTACGCCTGATGGTGTGGGCAGGGGGCAGCCAGAGGTATATTCAAAGCGATCACCCGGCCGCAATGTGGGTTGTTCGCCCACCACTCCATCACCCTTCACTTCCTGCTTGTGGCCAAGGCCATCCATAATAATCCAGTGGCGCGTGAGCAGTGTAACCGTTTCACCGCTCAAGTTTTCCAAGGTGATGGTATAAGCCCACACAAAACGCGGGGCCGCTGGTTCTGACTGATGCTCAAGAAACTCAGGTCGAACCAGAATTCTGATGTGCCGTGTCGTTTGTTCGTACATCACCCTAATCTAGGCCTTCTGCAGCAGTTTTCCACTGAGAAAGTTCAGGCTTGCACAATTGTGTTATTTCCAGCCAAAAGGAGCCATGGATAAAGCTTTGCCCCACGGAATTTTACCGGCCCGCCAGATCGCTAAGTTTTGCGACGAAGGCCATATTAAACTTGCGCGTGCCTTGGATGCCGACCAAATCCAACCTGCGAGCTTGGATTTACGTCTGGGAAATGTGGCTTATCGCGTGCGCGCTTCTTTTCTGCCGGGCCCCAACCGCAAGGTTTCAGACAAGCTCAAAGATATTGTGCTGCATGAAATGAGCCTGACTGATGGCGCAGTGCTGGAAACTGGCTGTGTGTATATTGTGCCCTTGCAAGAATCTTTAAGCTTGCCAAAAGGCATTTCGGCTGCCGCCAATCCCAAAAGCTCGACGGGTCGCTTAGATATTTTTACGCGGGTCATTACGGATTACGCGCAAGAGTTTGACAAAGTGCCAGAAGCTTATGAGGGCCCGCTTTATGCCGAAATCAGCCCGCGCACGTTTTCAATTCTGGCGCGTGAAGGCTCAAGACTTTCGCAAATTCGTTTCCGCAGTGGGCAATCTCTCGCCACAGATGCATTGATCCACGAACTCAATGCCCGTGAGCCATTAATCGCCTCCGGCGACGTGAACATAGATGGCGGACTTGCGCTGACTGTGGATCTATCCGGCGGCGATGGCTCAAACCCCGTAGGTTTTAGAGCAAAGCGACATTCGGCCTTGGTTGATGTCGACAAAAAATCGGCTTTGGATGTGCTGGAGTATTGGGAGCCGATTTGGCAAAAAGGCTCGCTGATACTAGACCCCGACCAGTTTTATATTTTGGCCTCCAAAGAAGCAGTGCGCATTCCGCCAAGCCACGCCGCCGAAATGGTGCCGTTTAATCCCCTGGTCGGCGAATTCCGCGTGCATTACGCTGGTTTTTTTGATCCAGGTTTTGGCCATTCATCGGGCCATGGTGAAGGTGCACGTGCCGTGCTCGAAGTGCGCAGCCATGAAGTGCCGTTTATTTTAGAAAACGGGCAGATCATCGGTCGCTTGGTTTATGAACCACTGACGGAAGCACCAGAAATGGTTTACGGTCAGGGCATGGGTAGTAATTATCAAAAGCAGGGATTAAAACTATCAAAGCACTTCAAAACTTATGACGGTGCATACAGGTCATAAGCGGGCGTAGTTCAGTGGTAGAACATCTGCTTCCCAAGCAGAATGTCGTGGGTTCGAGTCCCATCGCCCGCTCCAATTTTTAGACGCGATCGACTTTAATTTTCTTTTTCTTGAAAGCTGCAAAGGCTTCAGCTGTGCCGCCGGATTTCGTAGTTTTAGCTTCGCGTAAATGACACAGCACATGTTGAGCGCGATCAACCATCCATTCATTAGCTTTACGATAAGCGGCTACGCGTAATGCAGGTTTCTTTGCCCACTCCTCATCACTCACACCTGAAGGTGCGAGATGGATAATCTGCGCCAAGGCTCCCGCCTTTTTCATAATTGCAGCGCGCATGCTATCAAGCGTTTGGGCATCACCCCCGTGGGCATTCAAATGTTCATTGCGTACAATGACCCAAGGCAAAGCTTGCAAAACAAAAAGCCTGAATGGAATTTTCCTCTCGATCAGTACATCCAAAGCCGCACTTATAATTTCACTATCAGCTCCTGGCGCTAGCGGACTGACAAGCGTTACATGTTCACAATCGATACACGCTATTGCCAATTTAGTCAGAGTACGGATGTTTTCTATCTCGGCGGCAGCCAAAACAGTGTGCCCTAAGCCCGCTACCACACAATCTTTGAACACTGTAATTGGCCCGTCACCACTTCGCAGAACTTTGGCCAACAACCTAATCTGTGCGCGGTCATGGTCTTTCACGTCATCACTGAGCTGATTGTATGGTCTCAAGCTTGGATGGATCATTTTCTGATTGTCGCGGGTTTTGCCGAACCGCCAACCATCAAGCCTGCGATCGATCACCCAAGCTTGATGGATAAGCTCGGCCAGTTTTTCCATCTCTGAGCTATGTTCTGCAATTTGCCAGTTTCCTTGGGGCACGGTGGCACCTGCCGCAATCACATAACCTGCTGATATGATCCGCGCCGCTGAATGATCGGTGGCTGCGATATTGGCATTGCGATAGGTGGCAGGAAGTAGGCTCCACTCGTCAGTGGCCACGGTTGAATTGGGATTATCTTGGCGATATGCATCATGAAAATGTTTGGCCAAATCATCACGCAGGCCAAAAACATTTTCAAAAGACAAGCTTTTTTCAGTTTGTCCTACGGCGATGATTTCTTGTGCAGGATTGCATTGTTTGCCAAATTTTGCGCTCAACATTGATTCAAGTGCAGCTGATGATTTCAGCCTCGCAAAAATAGGAGCCTGCCAAGCATTTGAATTTAGCGTGAGTTGCCGCAAGGCAAGACCGGCCACCGCATTTCTTTCGTCATCTTCATATGCAATCAAAATGGCAGAAACTTGATCAGGTTTTTCAATCTCAGCAAGTTGAAAGTCAGTAGGCATCTCAGAAATATCAAAGGCCCGAAGCAAAACAATTTTATCATCGGCTAAAGCTGGAATATTGTGTTGAATACGCCGCAATACATCAGCAGCATTTTCGCAAAGCAAACTTATACGCGGCACGCTCAATTCAGAGATAGGCGAAATGCGCAAGAATTGCAAAAGCGCCGCAAGAGCGAAATCGCTCCACCCTAAAATCACCACATGCACACGCGTGAGCGCTCGCAAGTTGGCCATCTCCGAAAGAGAGTACTCAGCTAGAAATACCCGCGCTGCAATTTGATCTAACGTAAATGCAGTTACATCCAAATTTTCAGCACCGACAAAACTATCCTCTTTATTTAATTGGGTGACCAAGCTTGCTGATTTCAGACGCACCGCAACACGTAATTTATTTTTAACACCTCCCCGCAATTTTGAAACCTGCGAGACGATATCAAGATTTTCAGAATCAGACCCGCCCATGATGAGCATGGAATGGGCATGAGCGACACGTGCATTCGTCAAAACATCGGCTTCGCGCCCATCCCCGGTGATGTCGAACTTTGATCCAGTAAAATTTGTGCCGGCAAAAACTTCGGCCAAGCGATCAACGAAAACAATGGGATGAGACGCTGCTAAAAGGTGCCGAGCCGATTGGCCTAAGCCCACCAGCAAATGATGGTCTTTAATGCCACTCAATTGCATTTGCCTGCGCCACGCCACTAGCCGATCGGCAAATAATCTGAAAATTGCAAACAACGTAATACAAGGTGCAATCCACCGCGCTGTCATCAGCCACACATTGCGCAAAGCTTCATGGCCAGGCTCAGCCAACGAAAAGAATAATCCAAATGTTCGCAGTGCATTATTTAAAAACGTGAACGGTTCTTCGCCTGCGCCACATTCGCTACCAGCCGGGCAAACCTGATAGAATCCGTAAAGACCAATTGCATAAATCACGGCCACAAATGGCACTGCATAACGCAGCGGTAATTCAGATCCGATTTCAGCCAACTTAACGCGCATTATTCTTCGTTCCTCAATTTCTTTAAATTACTGGTTGGCGAGATAATGTCGAGTGCTGTTAATCAAATTTCACAATGCAGCCTGAATTCAGTCAAATCGCAGACCTAATGCTCTGCCAATCAGCTTCTATAAAGATGAGGGAACGGACATGACTATAATAGAGGCGATGATTGCAGTGGTAGTTTCACTAACGGGCAGCGACTGGGTGGCGGCAGATAACGCCCACCAATCGGTGGAATTTAAGTCCAGTCAAATTATTGGGAACGCCGGTTGCAATCAGTTCTTCGGAACATACAATCAGAATGATTCCAAAATTAACGTCAATCCTTTGGCCACCACGCGCAAAGCCTGCGGCCATGATGTGATGCTGAAGGAACATGATTTTTTGGTGACGCTTGAAAGTGCCAAGCATGTTGAAGTGAATGCCAATATGCTCATTTTGAAGAATGCTGAAGGACAAATAGTGATGAAATTCAACCGCAAGGATGTGGGTTGATATCCCTGCATAAGTCCATATAGTTCTGATTTAGTTTCGCGTTAAACCCCCAAACATGGAAACACTTTAATGACGGCGCACGGCAAAAAACTCATTCTCGCGGGCGCTTGTGCGCTTGCAATTTTGGCAGGAAATTTCGCAGCTTACGCTGGCAGCACCTCAGACACCGACATGATCGTGAATGGTAAACCCGCCGCCGACCATAAGTGGCCATGGCAAATTCGGTTATTCTATAGTGACACAGATACCAAAGGCGGCTGTGGCGGTTCACTGATTTCAAAACAATGGGTTTTAACGGCAGCACACTGCGTGGTGTTTGAAGATGCGGGACAAATTCAATATCTGACAAAAGGCTATATAGGTTACGGCTCAAACCAGATTGATCAACTGACAAAAGTTGAAACCGATAAAATCATTCCTCATGCAGACTACAAGCCAAGCACCCATGAAAATGATATTGCGTTGATCAAACTGGCCCAGCCAGTTGAATATGGCGATGGCACCAATGCCGTCGACCTTGGCACTGATGCGCTTTATCAAAGTTTGGTGGGTACCAAAGCCACCGTGACGGGCTGGGGCTACACCTATGACATAGGCAAATTTAAAGAAAAATATCCGGGCGTCGATGTGGATGAAAGTGTTTTGGCACCTAATGACTTGCAAGAAGTTGATGTGCCTGTCCAAGATTTAGAAAAGTGTCGCGCCAATTATTCAAGCCTCGGCGGCATATCCGTGCCCGATGGTCAGCTTTGTGCTGGCCTCAAAGTTGGCGGTAAAGATTCCTGTCAGGGTGACAGCGGCGGACCACTGGTCGCCAAAGACCCTTCAAGCTCCAAGGGTTATCGGCAAGTTGGCGTGGTGTCATGGGGCGTTGGGTGTGCTCAAGCCAAGCTTTTTGGTATTTACACGCGCACCGATTTTTATTTGGATTGGATTAAGTCAACCATCACCTCAAACTAGAGCAAATAGCAAATGCTCACAGTTCAACTGCATTCTACGCTCTGCGATGTGGCAGGCGGCGAAAAGCACATTTTCGCTGCTGGCACGTCCATCATTCGTTTTGGCCGAAGCATGGACTCAGACGTGCGCCTGTCGCCGTCCGACACGCGACTAGGCCGCAATCATTTTTCATTGCGGGCAGCCGCTGCAAGTTATGAATTGGTCACAGACCGCGAGCATCCGGTTTTTATGAATGGTGAGCGCGTGGTGGGTTCGGTGGTGCTTTTGCCAGCCACTGAAATTAAATTGGTTGACGGCAATTCTGGTCCTTCGATCAAAATTTTAATTTCCCAAGATGCCGACGGTGCTTTGACCGATGCAAATTTCAAGACGGACTCTGGCACAGTTCAGCAAGGTTTGAAATTTGCACGCAATGCAGCTGTGGCAGCTCTGGGTGCAGCAATTGTCTTAAGCGGATTATATTTTTATCGAGCCCATCAGCAAACCCTGTTGCAACAAACCTTCACCATTGAAACCCAAGAGCTGCTGCAAAAATTTGCGACTGTCGAGCAACAAGTGCCTGCTGCCAATTGGTCTAAAGTTTATGAACACGCTAAAGCCTCTGTCTACCAAGTAGGTCTTTTGAATAATGATGGTTCGGCCCCCCAAGCTATAGGCACCGCTTGGGTTTATGACGCGCATTCGCTGGTGACAAACGCGCATGTGGCAGCACTGCTGAAATCAAAAGGGGCCAATCAAAAATTGGTGGTGATTGCCCCTGATGGTCAACAGACACCAATCACAGTAATCGATGCAATTTTGCATCCGGCTTACCTTTCTTTTCGTGAAACGATAGACGCTACTGAGCGCAGCACCGGAACAACGCTGAAAACCCAAGGCAGTTTTGATGTGGCACTTTTGACAGTGGATAGTGCAGTCCAACTTGCACCACCGTTGATCGTTGCAGACGCTGAGACTTTGCAAAATCTAAAACCCGGTGATGGTCTGGCTTATATTGGCTACCCTGCGGCCTTTGCCAAAGACCAAAGCGAAGAACAATTGCGCATTGGTTATGTGAGCGGCGCGTCAGATTTTCTAGGCGTTGCCAAAACCACCACGGGCGAACTTTTATATCACACGGCTCCGGCCGTAGGCGGAGCCAGCGGCAGCCCGATCCTCAATGAAAAAGGCGAAGTCATCGCTGTTCACAGCGGCGGTGAAACGCGCGGAATTGCCGACACTTTTGTCAACTCTGGTTCGTCCACTTTTTACGCACAAAACGCCGATCTCATTGCTGACCTGAAATCGGGCTGGAGCTCCAGCAAAATGGCGTCTGCACAAATCCAATGGCAAGCAGCAACTTTATATCTTGCCAAACGCAATCAAATTTGGGCCTTACTGCAAACTTACAGAGACAGCGGTTCATTAGATCGTCTTGATACGCCACCAGATTTTGAATCCAAATCTAAGTTTGAAGGTGACAGTGACAATCGCTCGGCGCAGGCCGCCTCTGTAGCACTATGGAGCCACGTTCAACCTGGAACTTATGTGGCCTTTGCCACCCAACAGGGTGGCGGAAAGATTAGCCTGCGCATCAAGGCTGGTGACACCAATATCCAAGCCCCTCTGTATTTAGATGCAGCGCCCACAGCAATTTTTAATATTCACAGCACGCAAGATGTAATGTTTTCCGTCAGTGGTGCCAAAGGCAGTACATATTGGTTGCAAGTTTTGAAATTGAATGACGCTAAACTAACGCAATAATTGCTGCCAAAGCTCAGGTCGAATTTTTCCAAATTGAATGGGATCGAGAAGAAGAGCGAGAATTTTTTTTACAACCTGTTGGTTCACCTCAGCAGAGGTTTCATGTGCAGCCATCGAAAGCCGCCAGTTCAAAGGCGTTTGCAACTTAGTGCCCAAACTTTCGAGCAACATCAACCCCAGCGCATAGTCATCGCGCCAGCTTTGCTTTCTAAACATTGCAACAAATACAGGTGGCGCATAGCGAGCCGTTGCCCCACTCGTTAAATTGTGTTTGGAACCCGTAATATTAGCAACTCCAAAATCCACCAAAACAGCATCGCCCTGCGGGGTGATTAAAATGTTCTCAGGCTTCACATCGCCGTGCATCACACCTTTGAGATGGAGCTGATGAAGAGTTTCAGCAACGTTACCCAGCAACGGCAAAATATCTCTGGGCTGAGGCTGTGTTTCCATAACTTGCCGCAGTGACCGCCCACTGATGTAATCTTGGACGATGTAAACCAAGCCTTCTTCATCCTGCCCACACGCAATGATGCGCGCGACATTTGGGATAGTGGCCGCATTGGCAGCGCGCACTTCACGGGTCACTGCCGCCAAGGCTGCAGCACCCTTTATTCTCAATTTCTTCAAAGCCACAATTTTATTGCGCGCATTGTCATGTGCCCGAAAGACTGATCCTTGACCGCCTTCGCCAAGTCTCTCTAAAATCACATAAGCCTGACGGTTTTTCCAGCTACCGGAAGAAACTGAACGTTGCCTTTCAACAGCAGGATAGAGCGCCAAATTGAGATCTGCAAAACACCCTTCAACGCGTTCAAGTTGAAGGCTTAGGCCGCGCGATTGGCAATAACTGCGAGCTGAATCGAGCTCGCCAGCGGCTTCATTAGTCTGTCCGTTTTGCGCGTAAGCCTGAGCCAGAGTTATCTGCGCATCAACCAGGCGTACAGCCAAGTCCTCTTCTGCAAACCAATCTCGTGTTCTTAGCAATTTAGAAATAGCAGGCGCAGGGCGAAGTTCCAGCACATCCAGTTTCGCGCTGAGAACTGAGGCAGCAACCTGCTCAAAACTATCTTCACTTTGAGATAACGGCAAAGCATGTAGCGTCTGCAATGCTTCTCTCGCCTGTAGCACGTCAGATTTTTGCAAGGCCTGCTCAACACGCAAGCTTTGTAATTTGAAGTTCAGATAGGGCGGTAAATTTTTGATACTTTGCAACTGTTGTAATTGCGCAGTTGCATCTTGTCGCTGGGCAAATTGAATGCGCGCATCGCATTCCACCACCTGCATGTAATAAACGCTTGCCTTCATTCCACTGGCACATTTCTTCGAAAGATTGATATAAGTCTGTGCCAGGTTCCAGCGCTCTAGTTCAGCATAAAGTGCCGCAAGGCGGAAATAAATTACAAACTGAGTTGGCTTGTCATCCGCCAAGCTCAGCGCTTCAAGCAATCGGTCAATGGCCTGAGATGCGTTGCCAAGCCACATATAAACGCGCGCTGCTTCTAAATGGACATCGATAAGAAAAAGGTCAGTTGGCAATTCTGCTGCCACTTCTTTGGCTAGCTCAAGCAGCGCCAGAGCTCCAAGAGGATCACGCTTGCGGTTGATTGAGGCGCCTTGCAACACGAGTGAACGACTCTGGGTCTCAGCATTGGTCGAACTTAAAATGATTGGGTCAGGATTTTCAAAATTCAACAACGCCAGAAAGCCAGCCTCAACTTTCCACGCAATCGAAACATGTTTTTGCCGCTTCAAAATCCCAGAGGCTTTTTCACACAAGCCCAAGCGTAACGACGCGCGAACTAAGTCAAGGTTTGTGGCCGAGGTCATGCAGGCTTTCGAATTTTATAAATACCCACATCAATAA
>JANOXS010000042.1:0-32004 GCA_031418535.1 Hyphomicrobiales bacterium
GCGCGGCGGAATGATGGGTCACCATTTTTGCCGCTCACGATTGCGTCGATGAACTTCTTGTAGTTCGCAGGTTCGGCATCGGTTTTTACGATGTCGCGCCAGGCTTGGGTGTGGACGTCTTCGCCGCTGCAGACGCGCAGCGTGGTGAGATCGTGGTCGTTCTGAATTTCTAGGCCGCCTTTAGTGCCGAACACATTCAACCTCAAAGTGTTGCCATAGCCGGTCATGAAGCGGCTGGCGTGGATGACGCCTTGGGAACCGTTTTCAAACTCGACGATCATTGAAGCCGAGTCATTGGCGTCCAATGTGTATTCGCCGATCTTGTCGCCGGGCGCTTTGTGAAATGTTTTCAGACGCGCTTGCAAACTCGTTGGCATCATGCCGATGGCGTAGGTGGTGAAATCCAGAATGTGAATGCCTACATCGCCCAAAACACCTTTGGAACCGTGCTTTTCGGACAAACGCCACAGCCACATGGGCAGCTTATCCCATGCGCCCCAATGGTTGCCCACCAGCCAGCTTTGACGATAGCTGGCTTCGACATGGCGGATTTCGCCAATTTCACCAGACGCAATAATCTGTTTGGCTTTTTGCAATCCGGCCACAGCACGGTAAGTGAGGTTGACCATATTGATCACGCCTGCCTTCTCAGCAGTGGTGGCCATTTCATCGGCGAGTTTAAAATTTTCGGCCAATGGTTTTTCGCACAGCACATGTTTTTTGGCGGCGAGCAATTTCATTGTGGTGGGGTGATGGATTGAATCGGGAGTCACATTGGTGGCGGCGTCAAACTCGCCCCATTTTATCGCATCATCCAAGCTGCCGAAAGCGTTTGGTATGTTGTGCGCATCGGCGAATGTTTTGGCGCGGGCCAAATCAATATCGGAACAGCCTGTAACCTCAACACGAGGATCGGCTTGGAATTGCTTGATGTGGGCCGCAGCCATGCCGCCGGTGCCCAGAACCAACAAACGAATCTTTTTCATTATTTAAACCCTTCTTCGCCATCCTCATGCAGGCGCGGGCCTTTTATTTCAAGCGGAATTGGCGCTTTGTCGGCAGGTACATTCGGCGAGGGGTGAATGCCAGTCCAAGGCTTTGCGGGGTTGTATGCCCAGCGTGTTGCGTTCTTGATTACCTTTAAAACTAATGGATTATGGTAGGCCGTGTAGGCTTCGTGGCCGGGGCGGAAATAGAATATTTTTCCGGCACCGCGTTGATAGGTGACTCCAGAACGAAACACTTCGCCGCCTTCGAAATGCGAGATCATCACAGTTTCCAATGGTTCTGGAATCGAGAAGGGCTCGCCATACATTTCTTCATTTTCGATTTCGATCATTTCTGGCAGGCCAGCAGCGATGGGATGGTTTGGATTGATAATCCACACGCGTTCTTTTTCGCCAGCTTCACGCCATTTCAGTGAACATGGTGTGCCCATGAGCTTTTTGAAAATTTTGGAGTAGTGACCGGAGTGCAGTACGATCAGGCCCATGCCTTCCCAGACGCGTTTAGCAACGCGCTCAACGATCACATCACTCACATCACCATGGGCGGCATGGCCCCACCACAGCAGCACATCTGTTTCGTCTAAACGCTTTTGTGAAAGACCGTGTTCTTTGTCGTCGTCTAGCAACGCGTGTCCGACCACAAAATCCTTGTCGCCTTTATAAGCATTCTTCAACGCGCCATGCATGCCCTCAGGATAAAGTGAGGCTACAAGTTTGTTGGTTTGTTCGTGGCGATGTTCATGCCAGATCAGCGTACGAATAGTCATTTGCCTTCAATTCTCTTTCCGTTTTCATCGAAACGATGCACATGAGCATCAGTGGCCTTCAAGTGAACTTTGTCGCCATTCTTGACTGCCGTTTTGCCGTTTTCACGCGCGGTGATTAAGCCATAGTCGGTCTTCACATATATGAAACTATCGCTACCAAGCACTTCGGTATATTCAACAACACCTGCAATTGTTCCTGCAGATGCGCGGGCCACAACTTCGAGATGTTCAGGCCGAACACCCATTGTTTTGCACTTTATACGTTCGGCTGGTGCACCTGCGATCAAGTTCATTTTTGGTGAACCAATAAAGCCTGCAACAAATGTATTGCCGGGCTTTTCATAAAGCTCCATCGGTGTTCCCACCTGCTCAATACGGCCGGCTTGCAGCACCACAATGCGGTCGGCCAAAGTCATGGCTTCCACTTGGTCGTGGGTGACATAAACCATTGTTGTATTCGGCATGTCGCGCTTCAACTTGGCAATTTCCATGCGGGTTTGCACACGCAGCGCCGCGTCGAGGTTCGACAATGGTTCATCGAACAGGAATACTTTGGCTCCACGCACAATGGCGCGACCAATGGCAACACGCTGACGCTGACCGCCGGACAGAGCCTTTGGCAATCGGGCGAGATATGGCGTGAGTTGGAGAAGTTCACCGACTTTCTCCACCTTCTTCCTGATCTCATCCTTCGGCAGGCCCTGATTTTCGAGTGCAAAGGAGATATTCTCGTACACACTCATATGCGGATAGAGTGCGTATGATTGGAACACCATGGCGATGCCGCGTTTCGAGGGCGGCACTTCATTGACCACTGCGTGATCAATTTCGAGTTGACCTGAGGATATGGCTTCCAGCCCGCAGATGGCGCGTAGCAAGGTGGATTTGCCGCAACCCGATGGGCCCACGAAGACCATGAACTCACCTGACTTGATGTCGAGGCTTACGTCCTTGAGAATGTGGACGGAGCCATAAGACTTGTTGAGTTTCGTAAGTTTAATGTCAGCCATATCAGCCTCCCTTTACTGAGCCAGCCAACAGGCCGCGCACGAAATAACGTTGCAATGCGAAGAATACCGTCAGTGGCACCACGATGGTGACGAATGCTGACGCCGTGAGAATTTCCCAGTTGCCACCGCGCGAACCGAGCAGGCCATTGAGTTTACCAGTAAGAACAAGTTGATCTTCACCAGACCCCAAGAACACGATGGCGACCAACAAATCATTCCAGACCCAGAGGAATTGGAAGATGGCGAAGGAGGCCAATGCTGGGAAGCACAATGGCAACACGATACGCAGGAAAATTTTAAAATCATTGGCGCCGTCAACTTGCGCTGATTCAATCAGATCTCGCGGTAAGCCCGCGATGTAACTTCGGAGCAGATAGATGGCGAAAGGCAAACCAAAAGCCGTGTGCGCCAGCCAAATCCCGAGATAGGTTTTCGACAAAAACCCGGTTGCATTGTAGAGTTTGAGAAGCGGGATCAATGACATTTGCAGGGGCACACGAGCAAGCCCACAATGACTGCAATGATGAAGCCACGTCCCGGCAATTTCATCCACGCCAATGCATAGGCAGCGAAAGCCGCTATCAAGATTGGAATAATTGTTGATGGAATTGTCACCGTCAGCGAGTTGACAAAAGAGCGTCCGATGCCTTCTGAGAACAATACATTGCGATAGTTATCACTGGTGAATTTGGGTGGCACCGATGTTATGTAAAATAGCCGCTTGCCACTGTCGCCTTCAAAAGCAACTGGTGATGTGAATACGTATGAACCGTCGTTTTTCACTGTCAAGGTTTTGCCGTCGTCGGTAGTAGCAGTTGCGCCTGCCACAAATTCATCCGGCTTCTGCACCTTCAAACCAAAGGCCTTAACAACGCCTGCCGTTTCCGCGCCTTCGAACAGAGTCCCAGTAAGTTCAAACTTGCCGTCTTTGCTCACCTGTTTGGCAGGATCGGCCATGCGGCCTTGGGCTGAACGGTCAGTGGTGGACAATGCCGTCCACCAGCCAGATGTCGCGATCAGGTTTTTATCGCGCAGTGACGAGACCAACAGACCCGCAGTTGGGAAGGTCCAAATGGCAACTATCAATATAACAGCCAAGTTGAGCGCGAACTTAGAGGGTTCAAGTTTAATGCGGTCCCACATGATCAGTGGCCTCCCTTTTGTTCGGCATTGGCCTGGCGAATATTGTAAATCATGATGGGTAGCACCGCGAGCATGATGATAATGGCAATGGCTGCACCGCGTCCAAAGTCGCCACCGCCACGGAACATCCAGTCGAACATTAGGTTTGCGAGAACTTGTGTGTCCCATTGGCCGTTGGTCATGGTCAATACGATGTCGAACACTTTCAAAACCAACACGGTGATTGTGGTCCACACCACGATGATCGTGGTCATGATTTGCGGGACCATGATGCGCCAGAAAATTTTAAACGGGCCTGCGCCATCAATCGTTGCTGCTTCGATTGTATCTTCGGGAACGCCGCGAAGCGCTGCACCTAAAATTACCGTGGCAAAACCAGTTTGAATCCAAATCAAAATCACCATCAAGAAGAAATTGTTCCAGAAGGGCATGGAAATCCAAACTTGCGGAGAGCCACCGAACCATTCGACGATGGCATTTAAAATTCCAATCTGTTCTTGGCCTTCGCCACGATAATCGTAAACGAACTTCCAAATCACTGACGCGCCCACAAAAGAAATGGCAAGTGGCAGAAACACGAGGCTTTTTGCCAGTTGGCCCCACCAAATTTTATCAGTGAGGACGGCAATGATCAGCCCGAGAAAAGTGCATGCCGCAGGCACAACCAGCAGCCACAGCAAGTTGTTAAAAATCGAAGTGCGAAATTGGGTGTCGTTGAAAGCCCAAGCGTAATTGTTCATGCCCACGAACTTGTCACCGGCGTTATCGTGGAAGGATAACCAAATTGTTTGGATGACAGGATAAATCAAATACAGTGTCAGCAAAATCAAAGCGGGGCCAAGAAATAGCCAAGGCCTGATTGACGACTGCAATTTCAGATTTCGGATCGAACGGTCGTCATTGTTGGCATTCACTGGCAACATTTTATCGAGCAACGTGTTTGATCCATAAAAATATGCGAGGCAGCCGCCAACGCCGATCAACACCGTGATAAAGGCGGAAAACAATTGTGCAGTCATAGTTATTTCTCCCCAGCAGCGCGCGCCGTAACTTCACGTTACAACACCCGCTTCATTTGGCAATTGTCATGCAGAAAAATATGGAAAATTGAAAGCGGCCAGCGCTTTTAAACCAGCCGCTCTCTGGCTTTCGGGAGGAAATCGAAAACCGTTGCTAAAGAAGGCAGTTGTCGTGTTGCCACGACAACTGTGTTCGAACCTTATTTCTTGAGTTCGTCCCAAGCTTTTTGGATACCATCAGCTACTTCGGTAGATGATTTGCCACCAACGAAATCAACCATGCCGGTCCAGAATGCGCCTGCACCGATTTTGCCTGGCATCAAATCCGAACCGTCGAAACGGAAGGTTGTTGCCGTCGTCATGATCTCACCTTGCTTGCGCGCGGCGTCGCTGCCGTAAGCTGCTTGGTTTGCTGATTTCAATGGTGTCAAGAAACCACCGTCCTGCATCCAAATTTCATGGGCCAATGGCAACTTCAAGAAGTCGATGAAGGCGCGTGAGGCTTTTGAATCTTTGGTGATGGTGAACAATGTGCCAGCACCCAACACTGGCTTACCGAGGTCAGCCATTGCAGCGTAAGTTGGCATGTAGAAGAAGTCAGCATCGGTTCCAAGCTTCGTGCCTTCTGGGAAGAAGGCTGGAATGAATGAAGCTTGGTGATGCATGTAGCATTTTGGTGGCGACGAGAAGAGGCCCTTCGGGCTGTCACGGAAGTCGGTTGAAGCAACACCCTTGGCTCCGCCATCTACATAAGCATCGTTCTTGGCGAATGAACCAAAAATATCCATTGCCTTGATCACTGCTGGATCGTTGAATTTCACAGTGTTGGCAACCCAGCCATCATATACTTCTGGCTTTTGCGTGCGAAGCATAATGTCTTCCATCCAGTCGGTTGCTGGCCAACCTGTAGCACCGCCTGAACCCAGACCAATGCACCATGGCTTGCCACCGTCTTTGACGATTTTGTCAGACAGAGCGATCATTTCTTCCATTGTTGTTGGAATAGCATAGCCAGCGTCTTTGAAGTTTTCTGGGCTGTACCAAACAAGGCTCTTCACGTCTGTTTTGTAAGAGAAGCCAAAGAACTGGGCTTTGCCGTCTTTGTCTTTCGAAGTTCCAATGTCGACCCATGATTGACCGGCACCGTAGTTTTCAACCATCCAAGCCTTGTCAGCATCGGTCAGCGGAGACATGAAGCCTTTGGCAGCAAGATCGGCGATCAGGCCGGGCTGTGGCAACACAGTGATGTTGGCAGGCGAACCAGCTTGTGTGTCGATCACAACCTGTTGCTCATAGTTTTCCGAAGATGAATATTTCACATCAGCGCCAGTGGCCTCACGGAAATAATCCAAAACCACTTGAACGTGCTTTTCATCATCGCCGCGCCATGGTCCGAAAATTGTAAGGGTTTCGCCTTTAAGGTCCACCTTCTTCAATTCATCAAGGTTTGCCCATGTGAACGGGCCATCGCCTGGCTTGTATTTCAATTCAGCAAAAGCTGGTGATGCGATTAACATTGCAGCCATGGCTGCGCCTAAGAACATAATTTTCTTCACGAGTAGTCCTCCCAATTGTGCGTATTCTAGAAATGGATTTCAGAGCTTTGGTCTGATTTTTATTTTTACCAAAGCGCTTTGAACACTTGAACGCTAACACGCCAAAGTTTTCCGTCAAGAAAAATAGTATTGTTTCGAATGGCCCTTGCCAGATTTTTTGAAATGGTCTTAGCTCTCATCATACAATTTCAAAGCGCTTTGACCTTTTGGATTAAAAATAAGCCATGAATCTCAAAGAATTGGCCAAGCACCTTAATCTCTCGCCAACCACGGTTAGCCGCGCTTTGAACGGCTATCCCGAAGTGGGCGCGGCCACTCGAAAACGCGTGGACGAAGAGGCGCGTCGCTTTGGCTACACCCCCAATACTCACGCAAGGCGCTTGGCAACGGGCCGGGCCCACGCCATTGGCTATGTTCTACCCGCCGATAAAAGTTTGATGATTGATCCATTGTTTTCAGATTTCGTTTCGGGTGCCACGGATGTTTATGCCGCCCACGGTTTTGATGTGTTGCTCCATGCTGGCGGCCAAGAAGAAGAATCAGCGGTTTACCAGCGCTATGCCCAAGGCGGCACTGTGGACGGTGTCGTGGTGCTGGGCCCCAGACTTGGCGATCCCCGTATCAACCTGCTCAAAAAACTTAAAATGCCATTCGTCGTTCATGGCCGCGTGGGAGAATTGGACAGCGGTTTTGCGTGGCTTGATATTGATAATTATGGGGCTTTTCACCGCGCCACAAAATTGCTGCTGGATTTAGGACATCAACGCATAGGGTTGATCAATGGGTATGAGGATTTCAACTATGCCTATGAACGCCGCCGTGGGTATGAAAAGGCGCTGCACGAACGCGGATTGAAAATTGACCCGCTTGCCATGTCGAGTGGCCTGATGACGGAAGAAAATGGTTATCGCCAAACCAAACGGATTTTGCAGTTGGCAGTTAAACCCTCAGCCCTTCTTTTAGGAAGCATGTTGTTAGTTGCGGGGGCCATGCGCGCGCTCAATGAAATGGGTTTAATCATTGGGCGTGATATTTCTTTGATCGCACATGATGATGGCCTGCCCTTCCTCAATGCCGCAAGTTTAGTACCTTCACTCACCACCACAAGCTCATCAATCAGGCTAGCCGGGACACGGGTGGCTGAGTTATTGTTGGGGATGATAACCGACCCAGAGGCCGAACATCCCCATGAATTGTGGCCAGTTGACCTCATTGTGCGCGGCTCCACAGGGCCGCTCAACCGCTGAATTTAAGCCCAAAGTGGCGTTTTAGCGCAGGCTCAACAAATCTTTCACAAGTGATTGCCCTTCTAAAACGAAGCAGCTATAGACGCGACAGCAAATATTGAATTTGCGTGTTGGGGCGTCGCCAAGCGGTAAGGCACCGGATTTTGATTCCGGCATTCGGAGGTTCGATCCCTCCCGCCCCAGCCAACACATTTAAAATTTAATGCCAGCATTTTGCCAGCGTCGCGATCCAATTTTGGTGGGTTAATTTTTGCATGATATTATCATCATAGCCATGTTTGCGCATTGCTGCGATCAGATTGGGCAAGCCCGCCACATCGCCGATCACATCTGGCATTTCGGCGCCATCAAAATCCGAACCAAATCCAACATGGTCTTCACCGAGCTTTTGCATGAGATAATCAAGGTGGCGCAATATGGTGTCAAATGAAGTTGTGGTGGTGGCTTGGCCATCGGCATTTAAGAAGCAGGTGGCAAAATTCAGGCCAACCAAGCCACCGCGTTCGGCAATAGCGTCGAGCTGTTTGTCGCTCAGGTTGCGCGAGCTTTGGCACAATGCGAACGGATTTGAATGAGACGCAATGAGTGGCTTATCGCTGATTTTTGCAACATCCCAAAAACCGGCCTCTGTGATGTGTGACAGATCAATGGCAATTCCCATTTCACCGCAACGCTTCACCAAAGCTTTGCCGTGGCTGGTTAATCCGGGTCCAGTATCGCCGGTGCTTGGAAATCTAAACGGCACGCCATGGCCAAATATATTAGGCCTGCTCCACACTGGCCCAAGCGAACGCAAACCTGCCGCATAGAAAACCTCAAGTGCGTCCAAGCTCTCATCAATCGCTTCGGCACCTTCCATATGCATCACGGCGGCAATAATGTCTGAGTCTATACAGTGAGAAATCTCAAATGCGGTTCTGCAAATTTTAAAGGCGCCTTGCGATGCCGTTTCGATGCGCAAGAGTGTGCTGGCCATCGCCATGGCAACTGGCATGGCGTCGCTCCATTCAACTTCTTCAGAGAGCGGCACATCAAAAGCTTTGCCCTTCATCATCTCACCATGGAGATCAAGATCGTCGCCCGAGGGAATGTAAATTGCAAAGAAGCCGCCTACACAGCTGCCTTGTTTCATGCGCGGAAAATCAAATTGCCCTTCGCCATCGCCGCGCAAAAAGTCGTGCTCGACAGCTGTTTGTCTCTTGTCATATAGGCGCAGAAGAACATCGTTGTGACCATCGAAAACCTTGAGTTTTGTCAAATGAAGAGGTCCACTTTTTTAAACTGGGTCACATCAATTAGGCCTTGATCAGAAATACGCAGCTCTGGAATGACTACCAATCCCAATAGCGAATGCTGCATGTAAGCATTGTTCAATTTGCAGCCGCAGGCGACCATGGCTTCAACCATTTTCTGCGCTTTGGCAGCCACAATTTCCGCGCGCTCAATTGACATCAGACCTGCAATTTCAAGTTCGACCAAAGCCAGAACTTCGCCTTCGCGCACCACAACAATTCCGCCTTTGCAACTGCGCAGCGTGTTTGCGGCCAAGGCCATATCAGCTTTATTGGTGCCAACCACAATCATATGGTGGGCGTCATGGGCCACAGTGCTGGCCACTGCACAGGGCACATTATAGCCAAACCCAGATACAAAGGCATTGACCACTGCACCCGTTGCGCGGTGACGCTCAACAACTGCGATCTGACACACATCATTTTGTAAATCACTGTCGACCAAGCCATTTGAAACACTCAAGCGCCGCTCCAAAGCCTTGGTCGGAGCTTGATTTTCAACAACGCCGATCACCCGTGCGGTGACTTCATTGGCGCCTATGGGGGACTTAATATCAAAGTCTTCAGCTTTGACATTTCGCTTCATATTCACTGTGTTTCTGGCACTCGGCGGATATTCATAGGGTGGAATATCTTTCCTTAAAACACCGTGCTCGGCCAGAATTTCGCCGCGCGCCATAACCAACTCAATTGGCAATTCCACCAAGTCAGACGTTAAAAATAAATCTGCGCGGCGGCCTGGTGTGATTGAGCCAATTTCTTTGGCCATGCCAAAATGTTCGGCCGTATTCAACGTGGCCATTTGAATGGCGGTCATTGGTTTCAGGCCTTGGGCAATGGCATGGCGCACCACGCGGTTCATGTGGCCCTCATTGACCAATGTTCCAGAATGACAATCATCCGTACACAGAATAAAATTCCGAGAATCCAATCCGTGCTCGGTAATGGCTTTCACTTGGGTCGCCACATCATACCACGCAGAACCCAAGCGCAGCATGGCTTTCATGCCTTGGCGCACGCGGGCCATGGCATCTTCTGCTCTGGTGCCTTCATGGTCATCAGCGGCCCCGCTTGCGGCATAGGCATGAAAAGCATGACCTAAATCTGGTGATGCATAATGCCCACCAACTGTTTTTCCGGCACGTTGGGTGGCGGCAATTTCACTCAGCATTGTAGCGTCTCCTGCCACTACAGCCGGAAAATTCATCATCTCGCCAAGGCCAATAATGTTGGGCCAAGTCATTGCTTCTACAACATCGGCCACACCCAAAGTGGCACCCGCATTTTCAAGGCCGGGCGCACTGGGCACACAGCTTGGCATTTGTACCAGCACATTTATCGGAAGCCCCATGGCCTCGTCATGCATCAGCCGCACACCTTCAAGACCCAGAACATTTGCAATTTCATGCGGATCAATAAACATAGACGTTGTGCCATGCGGAATGACGGCGCGGGCAAACTCAGTAACAGTGACCAAGCCACTTTCCACATGCATATGGCCATCACAAAGGCCCGGCACCATATATCGGCCATTGGCCTCGATCACTTTTGTTTGCGGGCCGATGGTGTGTGATGCATCGGCACCCACAAAGGCAAAGCGCCCTTGCGCGATGGCCACATCAATACCTTGAATAATTTCGCCGGAATGCACGTTCACCCAGCGTCCTTGCCGCACGACAGTGTCGGCCTTAGCCTGGCCCATTGCGACGGCAATTAAATGCGGAGCGAGTTCCGCCCAAGACTTGAGAGTATTTGGCATAAAGCTTCCATCAATTCAGAGCGTTAAGAATTAAATGTAATTGATGTAGAAGTCACGCAGACTTTCGCCTTCAAGTTTCGCGGTTTTTTCAACTTCGGCACGTTTCATGAACACATGATTCTCCACCAACATTGCGCCCACGGCTTGCTTTAACGTTTTGTCGGCCTCAAGTTCATCGAGCGCTTGCGATAAGTTATCGGGCGCAGCCGATGTGGCACTGCTGTGCTCAAAGCAATCGCCTGTTTCGCGCGGTGGCAATGGATATTTGTGAACCAGCCCCAGCCGCGCTGCCTGCAACACCGTAGCCACTAAAACGTAAGGGTTAGCAGCACCATCGCCCATGCGATGTTCAATGCGCGCTTTGGCGCCGCCTTCGGCTGATACACGCGTTGTAACACCGCGATGGTCGCCACCCCAATTGCACCAATAGCCAGACATGCTGGCGGGCTTTAAGCGGTCATATGAATTTGTGATTGGCGCAATGAGGGCGGCCATGCCTTTGTGATGGTGCATCAGGCCTGCGACACAGCCCTTGGCTAGAGCTGTCATTTGTGCCTCTTCGCCGGGATCACCGATGGCATTTTTGTTTTTCTTACCGAGAAAACTGAAATTCACATGGGTGCCACTGCCGCCCTTGTTTGCAAAGGGCTTCGGCAAACATGTGAGAACAATGCCAAATTTGGAAGCTATTTCTCGCGCCATTAATCGGAACAAAAAATGATCATCCACGGCCTTCACGGCATCATCATATTGTAAGGTAAATTCAAACTGCGGCGTGTCATATTCCGTGGTCAAGGATTCCAGTTTGAAGCCCGCTTTTTCTGACGCAATCCAGATGGCATCGCTGAAACCGCGCGGATCGGCAAATTGACCGGTGCTGTAAACATAAGAATGTGGGGTGTCGTAAGGCTTTAGCGAGCCATCGGACTCGCGTTGAAAAGCATAGGCTTCTATTTCCATGCCGATTTTGGCTTTAAGCCCAAGCTTCGACCAATCTGCCACGGCGCGCTTCAAGGCTGTGCGGCCACACATTGGAAGCTCCGAGCCATCCCACTGTTGAAGGTCGCCCACCACCACTTTGGTGTCTGGTTCCCAGCCACTGCGTATGTCAGATTTTTTATAAACGGCCTGCATATCAGGCGCCCCGTCCATCATGCGGCAACCCGGTGCTGGCAATAAATCACGGTCAAAATGCACGCCGAAAAGCGATTGAGAAAACCGCGACGCGCCGTTGGTTTGCATTTTTTCTGCCGGCAGATATTTGCCGCGGCCTATGTTTAGGTGATCGCAAAACAAAAGTCGCAAACGTTGCTGGGCCATTTTAATTCCTCACTTTAAACTGATGCGAACGGGCAAGCGCTTTATTCCGCCCACAAAATTTGAACGGACATAGGCGTGTGGGCCCACTTGCTCAATTGAGCGCAACCGTTTGGCAATTTCTTGAAAAACCACGCGCACTTCAAGCTTGGCCAACCACATGCCCAAGCACACATGAACGCCACCTTGGCCAAATGCCAAATGACGATTTGGACTGCGATTGAAATCCACAGTATTTGGATTGTTGAAGGCGTTTTCGTCGCGATTGCCAGAGGCAAACCAGAACAACACTTTATCGCCTTCGCGAATAGTCTTTCCATGCAATTGGCCATCACGCGTGGCGGTGCGGCGGAAATAAGTTGCAGGCGAGGCCCAGCGGATCACTTCATCTGGCAAGGTGACCCACATGTTATCTGCAGCACTCTGCAAATCGTGGAGCAAGTCTGGTTGGTTGGCCAGAGCATGAATGCCTGCCGCAATCGAATAACGCGTCGTATCATTTCCGGCAGCCACTAACAGGCAGAAGAAATTTTTGAATTCGGATTCTGAAATAACGTTGCCGTCAGCATCTGCCTGCAACATCATATTTAAAATGCCGCTGTCATCACCGCGTTTTTTGCGGTCCGCCATCATGCGTTCGGCATAGTCAAAAAGCTCAGCCCCCGCGGGCGAGCGGAACGGCATAAAGCGATAGGCATCCGTGTCCATTTTATCGACGACATTGCTGGTGAAATCGCTGTCGCTGTTGGCCATCAGCGCATCACCTTTTTCCACCAACCAATTCAGGTCTGTGTCAGGTGTTCCCATAATTTGCCCCAACATGCGCATGGGCAATTGGCGGGCGATGTCTTGCACGGCATCAAATTCTTTATTCTCAAAAGCTTTGTCTAAAATTTCGACGCAAAGAGAGCGAATTTGATTTTCAAATTGGATGACTACGGGCTGCGAGAACGCTTTCGACACCAAGCGTCGCACACGCGTGTGATCAGGCGGGTCAGTTTCTTGAAATGTACGCCGCGCCAGATACTCTTCGTAGGTTTGGTCCTCCATGCGAATGCCTTGGGCCGAGCTCATCCATTCATTATCTCGGTTTAAGGCTAAAATATCTTCATGGCGGGTGATTGACCAAAAGCCTTTGCCTTCCGCATAATTGGTCCATGAAACCGGGTCTTCGCGGCGAAGCCTTGCAAAAGTATTCAGTGGCAACCCATTTACAAAGCTATCATGGAGCGACAAATCGGCATGGCCATCATCATTTGCGGTCCAAATTGTCATGCCACTACCATCCATTAGATTTGCCCGCCAAAGTTACACATGTTAAGCAATCACGCAAGGAGTTGAATTTTATGCATATCGGAATTTTGGTGGCGAACACGGATCATTCTGATTTTGCCAGAGCACGCCCCGGTGATGGCGAGAAATTTCGTGCACTTCTGCAACCCTTGCGACCCAGTTGGACATTTAATGCTGTGCAAGTGGAGGCTGGCGAATTTCCCGACACTGTAAATAGCTTTGACGGCTATATTATTACGGGAAGCCCCGCCTCTGCCAATGGCACTGAAGCTTGGGTTGAAAAATTAATGGGTTTCATTCGTGAACTGGATGCCAACAAGATTCCGACGATTGGTATCTGCTTTGGCCACCAAGTTATTGCCCGCGCTCTCGGTGGTCGCGTTGATAAAAATCCCGGCGGCTGGGGCTTTGGTGTTGCGCCCACGAATTTTGAAGTTCACGAAAAATGGATGGTGCCTGCGCTCTCGAGCTTAAATCTTTATTCTGCCCACAATGAACAAGTGGTAGCACTTCCACCGAATGCCGAAGTTTTGGGCGGCAGCGCGTTTTGCACGATTGGGTCTTATAAAATTGGCAACCATTTTTTTACGACGGAATATCATCCGGAAATGACGCCGGAATTTATCATCGATCTTTCACACGCCTTTGAAAAATATGTGGGCACTGATATTGCCGAGCGTGCGCGAGAGCAATTCGCGACGCCTGCTGATGGCAAAATCTTTGCGCAGTGGATGGTGCAGTTTTTTGAATTAGCGCGCTAATTTTCGAGCGTCGAACAACTTTCGAACAGCAAAGCAACTGCTTCTGCTCCGGGATCGGTCACCCCTTTTAAGTTTGAAGCCGACACATAGCTTGATCGACCTGCATTGGCTCTAACCATTCTTTGCGTTGCGTCCGCACCCTTCCTTGCGGCTTTGGCTGCTTGGTCCAAATTTCCGCCGCTGTTTAAGATTGCAAGCGCCGGAACCAGTGCATCAACCATAGTTCTGTCACCAGGTTTTGCGCCGCCATATTCCATCATTTTTGCGAGACCTGCGGCGAGCGATTGCTGCCACAACTGGCCATCACGTGCTGCATGACCTGCGGCTGCAAAAAATATCGCCATCAATACGCCGCTGGACCCGCCCATGCTGCGGGAAAAATGATCACTCAACGCCGAACAAGTCTGCGCTGTATTGGCGAGTGGCAATTTGCCAAGGCCTAATTTTATTGAGCGGGCAGCGACCGCAACGGTGGAGCCTGTGTCGCCGTCTCCGGCTTTGGCATCCAATGTATTCAGGGCTGCTTCAGCGGATATCAATGTGTCGCAAACTTTTGTTATAATTGCCGCCAATGTAGAATTTTTACTGGCCCGGTATTTAGTAACTTTCAATTCCGCGGGTAACTTCAGAAGTTTTGGTTTTTGGTGAAGACGGATACCCGGCCAAACCAAAGCTTCTGCGGGTGATTTAAGTGCAACTTCAAATTCCGCGTTCAGGGGCAAAAGACTGAGTGAAAAACCATGCATATCCAACGAAGTCACCAGCGCTGCTGGGCCACACACAAGTTTAATTTTGTGTCCCCATTTGCTGTTCAAAATTTCATTGGCAATCAAACCCATTTCAAGGGGGGTGGTGGATCCCAAATTATTGATGAGCAACGCATAATTTTTCGCGGGCTTTGCTGCTTTGAATAAGCGTTTTACTATTTCTGCAACTGTTGATTTGGCTGATTTGAAATCGACCAGCTCCACACCCGGCTCGCCGTGAATGCCCAAACCCAATTCGGCTTTACCCACAGGAATGCGGTCCTCACGCCCAATGCCGGGCAACGTGCAGGATGTTAGGGATACGCCGAGCGATACCAAACAATCGGCAGCACGCTGGGCAATTGCCGCAACTTTTTCTAAGGGCCAGCCTTTTGCACTATAATGGCCTGCAATTTTCTCCACAAGCATAACGCCCGCAATGCCGCGCGGTTGGACAATTTGGGGTAAGGCGATGTCGTCTTTGACAATTATAATTTCGACTTTTTTGCCCAATGCGCGGGCCTTTTCCGCGGCCAGCCCAAAATTCAGGCGGTCGCCCGTGTAATTCTTAAAGATCAACAGGCAACCAGCTTTACCCGTTACGGCCATGATGGCCGCAAAAACCGCGTCGACACTGGGGGACGCAAAAACTTCGCCGCATACAGCAGCGGTTAAAAGACCCGGCCCCACAAATGCCGCATGGGCTGGCTCATGCCCAGACCCGCCACCGGCGATTATCGCCACATGCTTTGGATTTCGCGCTGTGTGCACAACAACTTTAATTCCGGGATAACCATCAAGCCTCGCCAGATTTGCACCCCCGGAACTGCGGAGCAGACCATCAAGCGAGTCGGTGACAAGACTTTCTTTGGCATTGATAAATTGTGGCAGCATCAAAAACCTCAAGTCACGATTTGAAAATGAAAAAGTTGGCGGAGAGGGGGGGATTCGAACCCCCGATACACTTGCATGTATGCCGCATTTCGAGTGCGGTGCGATCGACCACTCTGCCACCTCTCCGTGATGCTTCAAGTATTTGGTCGAGATCGTCTCAATAGCGAAGCTGGTGGCTACTGCCAACCCTTTTGTTAGCCTCACATTGACTTGAGGGCTGAAAATGCTAGAAGCCCGCACATGAGCAGGACTTTGACCATAAAAAGCAAATCCAACGCTGCCTTTGCAGGACGTTTCTGCTCGACCACTGCCAAACACACCAAGAAAACGGCCTAAGGCCCCTCCCCCGGTCACTCACCTCCCGCGGGGGTGGATGGTCGATAGATTGGACCGATGATAGAGCCATGGCTCTCGGGGGCGGACCGAAACGAAAAGGAAATTATGTGATGGGTTATAAAGTTGCAGTTGTAGGTGCCACCGGAAATGTGGGCCGCGAAATGTTGAATATTTTGTCGGAGCGGGAATTTCCCGTTGATGAATGTTTTGCCATCGCTTCGCGCCGCTCTATCGGAATGGAAGTGAGCTTTGGCGATAAGATTTTAAAGTGCAAAGACCTTGAACAATTTGATTTCTCAAAGGTGGATTTCGTGTTGATGTCGGCTGGTTCCGAAATCTCGAAGGTCTGGTCGCCAAAAATTGGTGCCATGGGGCCAATCGTCATCGATAATTCTTCATGCTGGCGTTACGACCAAGAAGTGCCGCTTATTGTTCCGGAAGTGAACGCCCATGTGCTAGAGGAGTATATGAAGCGCAACACCAAGCGCAACATTATCGCCAATCCAAATTGCTCCACCGCGCAGCTGGTCGTGGCATTGAAGCCGTTGCATGACGTAGCCAAGATTAAGCGCGTTGTGGTGGCCACTTACCAATCCGTTTCTGGTGCTGGCAAAGAAGGAATGGATGAACTTTGGATTCAGACCAAAGGTATTTTTGTGAATGATCATCCCACACCTTCAAAATTTACAAAACAAATTGCTTTCAACGTGATTCCACAAATTGATGTGTTTTTGGATTCTGGCGACACCAAAGAAGAATGGAAAATGGTGGTTGAGACCAAGAAAATTCTTGATCCAAAAATCAAGGTCACGGCAACTTGTGTGCGCGTGCCTGTGTTTGTGGGCCATTCCGAAGCTGTGAATATTGAATTTGAATCGCCGATTTCTGCTGATGAAGCGCGCGATATCTTGCGCGAGGCGCCGGGCTGCATGGTCATCGATAAGCGCGAAGCTGGCGGATATATTACGCCTGTTGAATGTGCTGGAGATTACGCCACATTTATCAGCCGCATCCGCGAAGACTCAACGATTGAGAACGGCCTGAACTTGTGGGTGGTGTCGGACAACTTGCGCAAGGGCGCTGCACTCAACACAGTGCAAATAGCCGAATGCATCATCAATCGTGGTCTGCTTAAAAAAGTGGCTTGATCGCTTTTGATTGAATTGATTCTATGCCGTCGTCACATTTGTGGCGGCGGCATTTCTATTTATCCTACAAATATTTTAATATCAGTGTTTCAAAGCGCTTTGGAGATTTGACAACTCGATCCAACTGTACAAAAGTCTTGATCAAATGGTTAAAAAAATAACCGGCGAATAGGGCGTTTAACTCAAGTGGCAGCGGACCAGATTCAGCACACCCATAGCGGCAGTCTTTCGGTGCAGAACGCACGCATGGACTTTGCTGGCAACACGGTGCTGCATGATGTGAGCTTGGAATTCAGGCGTGGTGAAGTTCACGCCATCATTGGTGAGAATGGTGCGGGCAAATCTACATTGATGAAAATTCTGGGGGGCTATCTCAGCGCAACCCAAGGTCAACTCAATTTGGCCAATGCTGATGTTCAGTTTTCTTCTCCTAAAGCAGCTGAACACGCAGGAATTGTTTTGGTGCATCAGGAAATTTTGCTGGCACCACATTTGACTGTGGCACAGAATATATTTCTGGGGCGAGAGTTGCGCCGTGGATTACTGGCCGATGACCGCGCCATGAACGCCCAAACCACAGCGGCACTGGAGGATTTGGGCTGTAAGGCCAACCCTACAGATCGTGTGGAAAACTTGTCCATTGCCAATCGCCAGTTGGTTCAAATAGCGCGGGCCTTGTCAGGCGAGCATCACTTTGTGATTTTTGACGAACCCACGGCCACCTTAACGCCTGTCGAAAGTGAAGCGCTGTTCAAAGTCATAGCGCGTCTCAAAGAACAAAGCTGCGGCGTGATTTATATCTCTCATAAATTAGATGAAGTGAAGCGCATTTCAGATCGCGTGAGTATTCTTCGGGATGGGAAATTGGTAGGCACTTACACGACTGATGATTTGACGCCCATGCAAATGGCCACTCTGATGGTGGGACGAGAGATGGGCGAACTTTATCCGCCAAAGCCCTCGCCGCATAACACTACAACGGCTTTGCAAATCGAAAATTTCTCTGTTGCAGGGTTTGTCCATCATGCGAGTTTCTCCGTTATGCAAGGCGAGATATTAGGATTTGCGGGGCTGATAGGCGCGGGTCGTACCGAATTATTTGAAGGCATCTTGGGTTTACGTGCGGGGCATGGTCGTGTTCTTAAAAATGGCGCAGTGGTCGAGTTTAAAACACCGCGACAGGCCATGGATGCTGGCATCGCCTATGTGACCGAAGACCGCAAGGGCAAAGGCCTGCTGCTGGCTTCGCCGCTCACCAACAACCTCACATTGGCGACTGCCGAGAAATTCACGTCAGGATTTTTGATGGACCGGGGCCGGGAAGAAAAAGCTTTAGATGAGGCGTTTAACGAGTTTGATATTCGCGCTAAGTCGCGAAAAATGGATGCCGGCCAACTTTCGGGCGGCAACCAACAAAAATTATTGCTCGCCAAAATGATGTTGCTGAACCCAGATGTTGTCGTGGTCGATGAGCCAACACGGGGTGTAGATATTGGTGCGAAAAAACAGATTTATGAATTTATAGCTGGCCTCGCCAAAGCCGGAAAAGCTGTCGTTGTAATCTCCTCGGAAATGCCGGAACTCATTGGGCTTTGCCACCGCATCTTGGTTATGCGCAATGGTGCCATTGCTGGCGAGGTGACGGGATCAAACATAACTGAAAATCAAATCGTGATGCTGGCCACAGGCACACAAAAGGAAGCTGCCTGATGCCGACTTTCGATTTTAAAAACTTTGATGTTCGAGGTGCAGCACCCTTTATTGCTCTTGTTGCTCTGATTATTCTGGGCAGTTTCGTCCACCCTAATTTTTTGACCTTCGATAATCTTATTCAAAATGTGGCCACGCGCACATCGTTCATTGCCATCATCGCCATCGGCGCCACGTTTGTTATGGCGGCAGGCGGGCTGGATCTTTCAGTAGGATCGATGGCCGCCTTTACGGCGGGTGTTATGCTGTTGTTTTTAAAATCGCAAGAAGTTGATGCCGGAATTGGCACAATCGCTTTGGCCATTGGATTGGCTATCGTTGTGGGCGGTCTGTGCGGATTGGCAAATGGTCTGATTATCACCGTAGGCAAAATTGAGCCCTTCATTGCCACCCTCGGCACCATGGTTATTTTGCGCTCGTTGTTCACTTATTTAGCCAATGGCGGATCAATCTCTATAAGCCCTGCCCTCAAAGATATTTATGCGCCAGTTTACAAAGGAACATTATTGGGTCTCCCCATTCCCTTGCTGGTAATTTTAGCGGTGGCTGCGCTCTGTGCCCTGATCCTTTATCGCACCCCTTTCGGGCGGCATGTTGTGGCTGTGGGATCGAACGAAGATGTGGCGCGATACTCAGGCATTTCGACCAATCGCATCAAGCTGTGGAGCTATATCATCCAAGGTCTGTGTGTCGGCGTGGCTATCACCCTTTATGTGCCGCGCTTGGGTTCGGCAAATTCTGCCACTGGGCTTTATTGGGAACTTCAAGCCATTACCGCCGTTGTGGTGGGTGGAACCTTGCTGCGCGGTGGAGCCGGGCGCATTTGGGGAACTGTTGCTGGTGCATTTTTTCTTGAAATTATCGGAAACATTCTCACGTTATCGAATGTGAATGTCTATCTGATTGGTGCGGTGCAAGGTGCCATTATTATTATCGCGATGCTCGTGCAGAGAAGTTTGCGGCGCGCTTAAGCGCTGGTTCAAAGCGGCAAGACCAGACCGCTCTAACATCTGGTTGGACTTAAAAATGGGAGTTTAACATGAAAAGACGTCAATTTGGATTTGCTGCCGCAGCTGCTGCAGTTGCTGCCGCCACGGGGGCAAAAGCCGATGATATGGCGCTTACGGTTGCTGTATCAATTCCTGCTGCCGACCATGGTTGGACAGGTGGTGTGGTTTATCATGCAGAGCGCATCGCCAAAGCATTAGAAGCCACTCACAAGGGCCTCAAGGTGATCGTGAAGACTTCGCCTGATGGTGCTTCGCAAGCCTCAGCCTTGGAAGATCTAACTACGCAAGGCATCAACGCTCTTGTTGTGCTTCCACATAACTCTGATGAGTTAACCGGACCCCTTAAAGCTGTGAAAGCCAAAGGTGTTTTCATCACCGTAGTTGACCGCGCTCTTTCTGATCCAACGATTAATGATATTTATGTTGCTGGCAATAATCCGGCACTTGGCAAGGTTGCTGGTGACTACATGAAGGGCGCTTTGGGCAAAGCCGATGTTGTGATTATTCGCGGCATGCCAATCGTCATTGATGAAGAGCGTCAAAAAGGTTTTGCCGATGCAATTGCTGGCAGCGAAATTAAAGTGCTTGATAGCCAGTTCGGCAATTGGTCACGCGACGATGCTTTCAAAGTGATGCAAGATTATTTGACCAAATATCCGAAGATTGACGGCGTGTGGTGTCAAGATGACGATATGGCGGTTGGTGTTTTGGAAGCCATTAAAAATGCAAACCGCACGGATGTTAAACTGGTGGTGGGCGGTGCTGGCATGAAAGAAATGGTGAAGAAAGTTTCTGACGGCGACACTATGATGCCAATCAACGTGCTTTATCCACCTGCTATGGTGGGCACAGCAATTGAACTCACTGTGGCCGGTTTGATGGACAAAGTGCCCGTGCGGGGCCGCTATATTTTGGATGCCACATTGGTGACCAAAGAAAATGCTGCGGAATTCTATTTCCCAGATTCGCCGTTCTAAAAGTAAAAGGGCGGGAATAGAGCGCTTTTGACTTTTCAATGAAAAGTCAAAACGCTTCACCCGCCCTTTTTTATAGCTCCTGACGACTTCCAATTTCGACGACGCGGTCGGCCGGTAAGTGGAAATAGCGGCTGGCATCATCTGCATTTCTTGACAGTGTTACAAAAAGCAAACTTTGCCATGCTGAAAGTTCGCTGGCTTTTGAGCGCTGCAGAGAGCGACGCGACTGGAAATAGGTGGTTTGCAGTTCCTCAAATGTTAAGCCCCCACATTTTGTGCGGATGAGCGCTTTTGGAATATCCGTTGAGTCAAGATAACCAAATTTTGCGTTCACACTCCAAAAGCCATCGGCTAACTTTGTGACTAATATTTGTTTTTCTTCTTCAACATATGGCACATCAGCCAAATCCAAATTCAAAATGAAATTGTTTTCGTGGAGAACTTTGAAATGTTTCATGCTGTGCAACAAAGCTGATGGCGTATTGTCTTTTTGTGATGTGAAATAAACGGCTGTGCCTTTCACACGGTGAACTGATGTTGATTTATTTAACGATGCCACCATCGATTTAAGTGGTAACGCCGATTTCTTGATCGCATTTCTAATCTGCGCTACACCTTTGCGCCATGTCCACATGACGGCGAAAATCGCTGCGCCGATGGACAGCGGAACCCAGCCCCCTTCATGCACTTTCAAGCTGTTAGCGCCGAGAAACGAGACGTCAATTGCGAGAAGCGGCAACATCACGGCATAGGTTGCGGGGTAAGACCATTTCCAGCGATTGTGGAGAACAAACATAGCAAGTATGGTGGTGACAACCATCGTGCCGGACACTGCAATACCATAAGCGGCAGCCAAGCCTGACGATGATTTAAACGTCAAAACTAAAAGAATTACACCAATCATCACCGCCCAATTCACTTGCGGCAAATATATTTGGCCAGAGTTGGAAGCGCTGGTGAACAACACTTGCATGCGCGGCAGCAAGCCCAACTGAATAGCTTGGCGGGTGAGCGAGAATGCGCCCGTAATGACTGCCTGGCTGGCAATGATAGTTGCCGCAGTTGCTAAAATAACAACAGGAAGCAGTGCCCATTGTGGCATCATGATAAAAAATGGATTGGCCAATGCTTCAGGATTATTCAACAGCAATGCGCCCTGCCCTAAATAATTGAGCAGCAATGCAGGCAACACAACTATAAACCAAGCATAACGAATTGGGTTTTTGCCAAAATGGCCGAGATCAGCATAAAGCGCTTCTCCACCAGTTACGACCAAGAACACAGCTCCAGCTGTGAGCAAGCCCAACTTGCCATTGGCCATCATAAAATTAAACCCGTGAATTGGATTGGCCGATTGCAAAATCGCTGGATAGGTCAAAATGTGGGTGAGGCCCGATACGGCCAAAACGGCAAACCACACAAGCGTGATGGGGCCAAACATTTGCGCCACCTTCGCTGTGCCATAAGACTGGGCCGCAAAGAGCACGACGATAATCGACAACGTGATCGGTAAAATATAGGGATCAAACGCTGTGGTGACGAGACTAAGTCCCTCAATCGCCGACAAGACTGAAATAGCGGGTGTTATCATCGCGTCGCCATAAAACAGCGCCGCACCGATGATCCCCAAAATTGGGATGATTGTGAAAAATTTGCCGCGCCCCCGTTGAGCAATGGCCATCAGCGATAAAATTCCGCCTTCACCACGATTATCGGCATTAAGTACAATCAAGACATATTTGACGGTGACGACGAGGATAAGGGCCCAGATCATCAAAGATAAAATGCCAAACACGACCGGTTGAGTAATTGTGCCGCTTGTGCCCATTGCGGCTTTGATGGCTTCGCGAAACGCATAGATGGGGCTGGTGCCGATGTCGCCGTAAGCGACGCCGATGGACCCTAGTGCTAAAACTAAAAAACTGCTCGGCCTTGTGTGGCCGTGTCCTTGAATTGCTTCAGCGTCTTTATCCTCGCTGCCAGTTTGAGTGGTGGTCATATAACTTCTCCTGTTAGTGTTGCAGTGCAACATGGGGAGCTGTTATGCGCCTTTTAAAACGTGTTATGTATGCAATCGATGCATTGCTGGTTCAAGAGTTTGGAATAGATAAAAGAAAAGCCGGGTGCTTTCACACCCGGCCGTAATTTCTAATAATTGCTGAAATTTACTTCGGCAACAAAACTTTGTTGATCACATGAACCACGCCATTTGATTGCACGACGTCGGCTTGGGTCACTTGGGCAGTTGCTCCGGTTTCATCGGTAATATGCACTTTGCCTTTGCCAATTTGTATGGTCAGATCGCAGCCGCCAACTGTTTTTACTGTTGACTTTCCACCATCTGCTTTCACCATTTTCATCACGGCACTTGCCATGACTTTGCCGGACACCACGTGGCATGTGAGAATTTTTGTGAGGGTGGCTTTGTTTTCTGGCTTCAGCAATGTTTCGACAGTGCCTGCTGGCAGTGCAGCGAAAGCTGCGTTGGTTGGTGCAAAAACTGTGAATGGGCCTTCGCTTGAGAGTGTGTCAACAAGACCAGCGGCGCTTACGGCTGCTACCAGCGTTGTAAGATTCTTGGCTTTCGAAGCGTTTTGAACAATGGTTCTTGACGGGAACATTTTCGCGCCGCCCACAACTGGGGTTTTTGCGATTGCTGCGCCAGATACGCCTATGACTAACGCGAGTGCGATGAGGGATGTTTTCAACATTTTAAAATTCCTTTGAATGGTTTTGAAAAAAAGCAGAGCGCAGCGGACTAAACTTTCACAAGATTGGCCCGCCGCCGTCTCCATCGATTACATCTTTGGCAAAAGCACCTTGTCGATCACATGAATCACGCCGTTTGATTGTGTCACGTCTGCAATCGTCACATTGGCAACACCACCGGCTTCATCGGTTACTGTCACTTTGTCGCCATCTACTTTGAGTGTCAGTTCACAACCACCGACTGTCTTTACCTTGTGCATGCCGCCATCGGTTTTCACCATGGCCATTACATCAGCTGCCATCGCCTTGGCACCAACCACATGGCAGGTGAGGATTTTTACAAGCTTGTCTTTGTTTTCTGGCTTCAACAGTGTCTCTACTGTGCCTGCTGGCAATGCAGCGAATGCATCATTTGTCGGGGCGAACACTGTGAAAGGGCCTGCGCTCTTCAATGTATCAACCAAGCCTGCTGCTGCTACGGCGGCAACAAGTGTTGTGTGGTCCTTCGAGTTCATCGCGTTTTCGACAATGTCCTTGGCTGGGAACATTTCAGATCCGCCCACCATGGGGTTCATGGCTGCAAATGCTGCTGTTGAGATGAGGCCAAGCAAAGCTGTGGCAATAAGTGTCTTGCGCATAATAATCTCCCGATTTGAATCTGTGACACGCTTCATTGCGTCGTCTGGAGTTGTTACGCCCTCACTCAAAAAAGAGATTAGTTTGGATCAGTCACGAAGGCCGCGCCAAAAGTCACAAAAAAGTGAGTAGAAATTCAAAATAAATGTGGGACTTGCCATAAAAAAAACACCCCGTTTGCTGCGGGGTGATTTCAACAATATGGACCGGCCACTCTAGGAGTAGGATGGCATTAACTTTCCGAACCCTAAGACAGGACCAACTTCACCTCGTTGCAGAACTGCGATGCAGTTCTTATTTCCGTCTGATAAAATATCACTATACGGCACCGAGATGGTCTGGGCGGAACCATTCCATGCGCCAACTTTGACTAATTTTCGAGCGACATTGTGATAGATAATGCTCTTGCCAGCATTTTCACCGCGCTCAATTTTCACATCGACCGCGGGCGCAATTGCCATCAGCCACAGCGTTGCTGATTCCGCCTCACCGGCTGGAATTGTAATTTTTAAATCTTGGTCGGTGACACTGACTTTTAGGTCCAAAAGCCCTTTTTCACCACGCGCATCAGCTATTGCAGACGCAACTGTGCTGCTGTTGCTGCCGACCACGTGGGCCGCACCATTGATAATCATTTGCGGGGTATAGATTGCCATGTCGCCGCGTGAATGCGCATAATCCATTTGGCGTTTGGTATATTCAGGTTTGGCCAGCGTATCGCGCCAGCCTAGATAATCCCAATAGTCTACGTTAAGGGACACTACTGTAACGTTGGGCTGGACCATGAGCTCACCTGCTAATTTATCTGCTGGTGGGCAGGAAGAGCAGCCTTGGCTGGTGAATAGTTCAACAAGCACTGGTTGTGTGGCCGCCGAACTGCGCCCAATAAGTGCTGGCATTGCAAAACTGGCGCTTAACATGCCAAGGACTTTTCGACGCGAAATTGAGTGATTTTCAAACATGGTCATAAGATGTGGACTTTCTCGCACACTTACAAATCACACTTGGGTGACTTCAGTTCGTCTAGCTTTTTGAATGTGTAGTATCATTGCAGGCGGGGCAAGATTTGGCTTTCAGGGTGGTATTCAAAAATGTGTTCATGAGGCCAATGGACCAACAAAATGGGCAACCGCGAAACGCAACCAGAGAAACACCTAAAAATCCGACCGCCCCAATAAAGGGAGTTATGCCAGGAAAACTCAACGCCCATGCCGCTGCACTCAGCCCTGCAAAACCAATCATGCCCCGCACAAAATGCTCAGGTATCGACTTGCTTGCGAATAAATTTGAAATGGCCATGGCGGTTCTCCTACCTAGAACCGTAGCCCGAATTAATTTCGCTCAGGTAAACTGCCGCCGGAAATTTAGTTAAAATTGGACCAGTGGTTTGAATCCGCCAAAGAACATGCGCTTGCCATCAAAGGGCATGGTCTTTGGATCAAAGTTTTTCATAAACGGATCAGCCATGATCTTTTTCCAACATTGGTTGCGATGCGCCTTGGATTTAAAAACCAAATAAGCGCAACCCACTGTTTCATCAGCTTTCAGTTTTACAGACTTTTGGAATGAAGTGACTTTGCCTTCCTTCACATCTTCAGCAATGGCTTCAACATAGGCAAGTGCACCTGCCCGCTTCCAGGCGGCCGCTGATTTTTTGACGAGTGATTTGTAGGCTTTGAGGTTTGCCGTTGGAATGGGAATGACCATGAAATCGAAATACATTTTAATGATTCCTCCTAAATTGCCGTGATTTAGATTGGTTGCACACCATCATAACCTTCAACAATGACGCAGTCCATGCTGCTTTTGCCTTTGCGTTTTTCAATCGCAGCGGCGTATTCGGGCGAGTGGTAGCAGGCGAGCGCAGTCGCATAATCCTTGAACTCAAGGATAACATGGCGGGATCGCAGTTTGCCCTCTGGCAGTTCTGAGGTGCCGCCGCGAACTAAGAATCGTGCGCCATATTTACGGAAAGCGGAAGCATTTGCCGCCTGATACTCTTTGTATCCTTCGGGGTCGCTGACATCGACATGCGCAATCCAATATCCCTTGGCCATGGCTTTCGTCCCTCATTTGAGTGGTATCTTACCCTGCCTTCGCCAAATTCCGCAGCACGAACTGCAAGATGCCACCGTTGTTATAGTAATCAATCTCATCAAGCGTGTCGATTCTGCACAGCGCTGTGAAGGATGATGTGGTGCCATCGGCTCTTGTCACTTCGACCTTCATGGTTTCGCGCGGTTTTAGACCTGCAGAAAGACCCTTGATAGCGATGGTTTCATCGCCTTTGAGGCCTAACGATTGCCAGCTTTGGCCTTCCATGAATTGCAGGGGAACCACACCCATGCCGACCAGATTTGAACGGTGAATGCGCTCGAAGCTTTGGGCGATCACGGCACGCACGCCGAGTAGGTTGGTTCCTTTGGCCGCCCAATCGCGTGAGGAGCCATTGCCATATTCAATCCCGGCAAACACCACCAATGGCACTTTTTCCGTGGCATAGAGCATGGCGGCATCATAGATGGCCATTTCAACGCCAGACGGTTGGTAGAGCGTAAATCCACCCTCTTTCACATTGCCGTCGGGGCCTTTGACCATGAAGTTCTTGATGCGGATGTTGGCGAAGGTGCCGCGCATCATCACTTCATGGTTGCCACGGCGCGTGCCGTATTGATTGAAGTCAATCGGGCGCACGCCGTTGTCAGTGAGATATTTGCCAGCTGGAGACGCCGCCTTTATGGAACCCGCAGGCGAAATATGGTCTGTGGTGATCTTATCGCCGAACAGGCCGAGGATGCGGGCGCCCTTAATATCGGTGATTGGTTTTGGTGTCTTTTGCATACCCTCAAAATAGGGTGGGTTTTGCACGTAGGTTGAGGTGTTGTCCCACGCGTAAGTTTCGCCCTTGCTGGTGGTCACACCGCGCCAATTTTTGTCACCCTTGAACACATCGGCATACCGCGTTTTGAACATCTTTGGGCTGATATTCTTGCGCACGAAGGTTTCGATTTCTTTGTTGGTGGGCCAAATGTCTTTCAAGAAAACCGGTTTGCCCTTTTTGTCATTGCCCAGTGGCTCGGTGGTGAGATCGATCTGGGTTGAGCCTGCCAACGCATAGGCCACGACCAGTGGCGGAGATGCTAGGTATGCCGCTTGCACATCTGGCGAAACGCGGCCTTCAAAATTGCGGTTACCGGAAATCACGGCCGAGGCCACAATGCCATTATCGCTGATGGCTTTTGAAATCGCAGGGTCCAGCGGGCCGGAGTTACCAATGCACGTGGTGCAGCCATAGCCCACCAAATAGAAACCGATTTTATTCAGTTCTTTCTGCAAGCCAGATTTATTCATATATTCGCTGACCACTTGGGAGCCAGGTGCGAAAGACGTTTTCACCCAAGGTTTTGATTGGAGGCCAAGTGCTGCTGCTTTTTTGGCCAGCAAGCCTGCGCCGATCAGCACAGAAGGGTTAGAGGTGTTGGTGCATGATGTGATGGCCGCGATCACCACGTCGCCATGACTGATTTCGAAGTTCTTGCCTTCCACTTTCACGCGCTTGTCTTGCTCACCCGTCTTGGCAAAGCCGGCTTTATCCTTCGGCGCATCTAAGGCTGAGCGGAAGCCGGCCTTGATATCTTGTAAGGGCACAAATTTTTCAGGGCGGTTGGGGCCCGCCATGGCGGGCACGACCGATGCTAGATCGAGTTCGACTGTATCCGTAAATACTGGGGTTTCGCTTTTAGCGGTGAGGAACATGCCTTGCGCCTTGGCGTATTTTTCAACCAAAGCAATGCGGTCGTTTTTGCGGCCAGAGAATTTGAGATAGCTCAAGGTCACGCTGTCAACCGGGAAGAAGCCACAGGTGGCACCATATTCAGGCGCCATATTGGCGATGGTCGCGCGGTCTGCCAATGTGAGGGCGGGAAGGCCGGGGCCGAAGAATTCAACGAACTTTCCAACCACACCTTTTTTGCGCAACATTTGTGTGACGAGCAGAACCAAATCCGTTGCAGTCACGCCTTCTTTTAATTTGCCAGTGAATTTGAAACCAATCACTTCAGGCAGCAACATGGATTGCGGTTGCCCAAGCATGGCTGCTTCGGCCTCAATGCCGCCCACACCCCAACCTAAAACACCCAGGCCGTTGACCATCGTGGTGTGTGAATCTGTGCCAACGAGTGAATCGGGATAGGCCATGGTGACCTTTTTGCCCTTCACTTTTTCTTCGCGGGTCCAGACCGTCTGCGAGAGATATTCCAAATTTACTTGGTGGCAAATGCCGGTGCCGGGTGGCACCACGCGGAAGTTTTCAAATGCGCCTTGGCCCCATTTGAGGAATTTATAGCGCTCCATATTCTGTTCATATTCACGCTTCACGTTGGCGGCCAATGCAGCGCTGTTGCCAAAACTATCCACAACAACGGAGTGGTCGATCACTAGATCAACTGGAACCAGCGGATTGATTTTCTGCGCGTCACCCTTGAGAAGCTGCATCCCGTCGCGCATGGCGGCCAAATCGACCACAGCGGGAACGCCTGTGAAATCCTGCATCAAGACGCGTGCGGGGCGGAAGCCCACTTCTTTGTCTTCCTTGCCCTTGTTGGAAAGCCAAGCCACAAAGCCTTGAATGTCGGCCTTGGTCACCGTGCGATTATCTTCATTGCGCAGCAAGTTTTCGAGCAGCACTTTCATCGAAGCAGGCAGTGCCGAAATGCCCTTGAGGCCGTTTTTCTCTGCCGCTTTCAAACTGAAATAAGTGTAAGTCTTAGCCCCCACTTTGAGTGTCTTGCGGGATTTGAAGGAATCAAGCGACATGGGGGGCCTCGTTGTTAAATTGGATATGAGAAGCCTATAGCGAATGTTGCGCTGCGATACAAACGCCTAGACGCGTCGCTCCACCATCATTTTCTTGATTTCAGCAATCGCCTTGGCTGGGCTTAAGCCCTTCGGGCAGGCTTTGGCGCAGTTCATAATGGTGTGGCAGCGATAGAGCCTGAATGGGTCTTCGAGATTATCCAAGCGGTCGCCCGTGGCTTCATCGCGAGAGTCGATCAACCAGCGATAGGCTTGCAGCAAAACGGCGGGCCCCAAGTAGCGGTCGCCGTTCCACCAGTATGATGGGCATGACGTAGAGCAGCAGGCGCAGAGGATGCATTCATAGAGCCCATCCAGAAGTGCGCGTTCAGATTCAGATTGTTTCCATTCGGCTTGCGGCGTTGGCGTTGTGGTTTTCAGCCAAGGTTCGATTGAACGATGCTGGGCATAAAAATGCGTCATGTCCGGAACGAGGTCTTTGACCACAGCCATGTGCGGAAGCGGATAGATTTTCACAGCACCCTTCACGTCATCGCAGGATTTCAAACACGCCAGCGTGTTGGTGCCATCAATGTTCATAGCGCATGAGCCGCAAATGCCTTCGCGGCAAGAGCGGCGGAAAGTGAGCGTTGGGTCTTGCTCGTTTTTAATTTTGACCAACGCGTCCAGCACCATGGGGCCGCAGCTGTCCATGTCCAGCGTGTAAGTATCAACATGCGGGTTCTGGCCATCATCAGGGTTCCAGCGATAGATTTTGAACTCGCGCAAGTTCTTGGCCGCTGGGATGGGCCAAATTTTTCCGGGGGTGAGTTTGGAGTTTTGTGGGAGAGTGAAGGTGACCATGCTGCGTCCTAAAACAAACCAAAAAATTTCTTGCGCGATTGTTGGCTCAAACAACTTTTGCGCATTGGATCAAAAACAAAGTTCTCAGCTTTATCAAGTTTGTTGCAAAGAGCTTCACCGCCCGTTTTAATCGCAAACTGAACTTCGTCGTCTAATATTGGAACAAGATTTAACAGTCTTATCTTTCTTCCGTCATGAGTGGGCACGAAAAGCCCTTCGCCTCCCAATTGAATAGCCGGAGCAAAAAGAAAGCCGACCATCTCAGTTCCATCTCCAATGGGTGAAGCTGGAGCCCCATTCGAAGTGCTAACGTTCCAACTCAATACTGAATTTCTATCGTGCGGCATTCTCGCATAATGTTTGAGCCAACGAAACGGATACCAACCGAGCGGCTCAAATTCCTCTTCCGATGATTCAGTCAATTTATCGATAGGCCAATCAGCGGGCAAGAAGGCGATAATTTCGGCAAGTTTATAGTCCTCAGCTGGATTGAGACCTTTGGGCGTAATCATATCAATATCTGACATTCCACTTGTCATTATCGTCAGGTAAGGAAGTTGTTGGTTTGGTGCTATGACATGAATGTCAACATGGATCGTTGGCGATACAATTTCATGTAATACATAGCTATCACTGCCAATGTGACGGTCAATGTGTTTACTAATATCATCAAGATATCGACCTTCGACAACCGCATCTTTTGTGACCATCAATAAACCCGTGCCTTTGGTTTGATATAGTCTATGTCATTGCTCATAGTGAAATCGTGGACGGGACGCGTGCCAAGGGTTACTTTGCGTTTGGCGTTATCGGCCCAAGCCAAACTGTGTTTCATCCAGTTTTTGTCATCGCGCTTTGGGAAGTCTTCTCTGGCATGGGCACCGCGGCTTTCTTTTCTGGCTTCGGCGCTGGCAACTGTAACAGCGGATTGCAAAATTAGGTTTTCGTATTCCAACGTTTCAATGAGATCGCTGTTCCACACCAATGAACGATCAGTCACCTTGATATCTGTTGATGCAGACCAAATGTCGCCGATTTTTTTCACACCTTGCGCCAGAGTTTCGCCGGTGCGGAAGACCGCTGCGTCATCTTGCATGGTACGTTGCATTTTCGCGCGGAGTTGTGCTGTGGGTGTTGATCCATTGGCATTACGGTAACGGTCTAATCTTGCAACAGCCTCGTCGCCCATGCCTTTTTTAACATCGGCATGAGGAGAATTTGGTTTCACTTTTTCGACGCAACGCAGCGCAGCCGCGCGGCCGAAGACCACGAGATCAATCAGTGAGTTGGAACCCAAGCGATTTGCTCCGTGTACGGACACACATGCCGCTTCACCCACTGCCATAAGGCCCGGCACGGTTTTCGCTGGATCGCGCTTGTCGCCAGCCAAAGCTTCACCATGATAATTGGTGGGAATGCCGCCCATGTTATAATGCACCGTTGGCAAAATCGGGATTGGCTCCTTCGTGACATCCACGCCAGCGAAAATTTTCGCGGATTCGGAGATGCCGGGCAGACGTTCATGAAGCACCGCGGGATCGAGATGCTCGAGATGCAAATGGATATGATCTTTGAGCGGGCCTAGTCCACGCCCTTCACGAATTTCGATGGTCATGGAGCGTGACACCACATCACGTGATGCTAAATCCTTAGCTGATGGGGCATAGCGCTCCATGAAGCGTTCGCCCGCGGAGTTGGTGAGATAACCACCTTCGCCGCGCGCACCTTCAGTGATCAGGCAGCCTGCGCCATAAATTCCGGTGGGGTGGAATTGCACGAATTCCATGTCTTGCAAAGGCAGCCCTGCCCGCAGCACCATGGCATTGCCATCGCCTGTGCAGGTGTGGGCCGATGTGGCCGAGAAATAGGCGCGGCCATAACCGCCTGTGGCCAGAATTGTTTGGTGGGCGCGGAAACGGTGGATGGAACCATCCTCCATGCACATGGCCATCAAGCCGACGCAGGCTCCATTTTCCATGATCAGATCAAGAGCAAAATACTCAATGAAA